>NZ_JBPSDN010000003.1:0-222142 GCF_052036135.1 Gordonia marina | reverse complement strand
GCCACTCGAGTACCCCCGAAGGAGCCTTTCCGTTCGACTTGCATGTGTTAAGCACGCCGCCAGCGTTCGTCCTGAGCCAGGATCAAACTCTCCAAACAAAAATCAGAGAAAAGACCTGACCAAAAAATAATCCAAAAAAATAAGAAATTGACTGGCAAAAAAATTCGTCTTGTCAATGACAAACTCCCTCCATGCCAGACAATCACTGGCACAAGAAAATCCATCACACACTATCGAGTTCTCAAAAAACACACACCCACCAACACCACACAACCACAGTCATGCGAACTTCAATGAGCAGAGTTTGCCACCCGCAAGCGGGCAACTGTTCCAGACTAGCGTCTGCAACCCCAGGCAGTCAAACCACAACCACCCCGGTGACAAGAACTCTATCAGAGTCCCGGCCCGCCGCGCAACCCCTGGATCCGGATTTCTCCGGGAAACCTTGGCCCTGGCGACCTCGACTAAGTTACACACACCCCAACACAAACACAACTCCGCAGGTCAACGGCCGGATCGAAGCACGACAGGGATGCAACCCGGCGATCGGCGAAGACCCTGTCCGGTCGGTCAGTCGTTGGGCCCGCTCGGCCAGTGACCACTCGCCGCCGGCGCTCCTAGCGTGAAATCATGACCGCTTCCCTCGACGTCCCCACCTCGCTCGACGGGACTGCGCAGCCCCGGACCATCGTCGCCGGCCGCGGACCCGGCGTTCCCGAGCACGACCTCCCGGGACCGCGGTTCCGGGCCGCGACCACCGGGAGCACCGTCTGGATCGAGCACGACCTGTCGCTCGCCACGGTCAGCGATCACCGGCTGGTCACCGGCCTGCTCGGGCTGGTCGCCGACGGGGTGCTCGCCGGCCAGGACGAGTTCGAGCGGGCGTTCGTCGAGGTGGTCACCAGTTGCGCGCCGTCGCGGCCGGCCGCGTGGTCGGCGTTCTACCGCAACTCCCTCGTCGAGCTCCGGGCCGGCACCGCCGACTTCAGCCCGGTCCACCGCCGCGCCCGCTCACTGCTCGCCGGCGACAGCGTCCTCGAAGTCGGTTCGTGCTTCGGTCTCTTCGCCCTGCAATGCGCGCAGGACGGCTTCCGCGTGTGCGCGGCCGACATCTGCCCGGAATCGCTGGACCTGCTCGAGGCGGCGTCGGACGCGCTGGGCATCCCGGTCGGCACCCGCCTCGCCGACGCACGCGCTCTGCCGTTCGCCGACGGCGACGTCGACACGGTGACCCTGATCCATCTTCTCGAGCACCTGGACGACGACGGTGTCGACGCGGCGATCGGCGAAGCCCTGCGCGTCGCCCGCCGGCGGGTGGTGATCGCCGTCCCCTACGAGGACCGGCCCAGTCCGCACTTCGGTCACCTGGCCGCGCTCACACCGGCGGACCTGCAACGCTGGGCACGACGCCACCCGGACGTGCCGTCGCGCGTCTTCGCCGATCACGGCGGCTGGCTGGTCTTCGACCACCCCTGAGCCGCCCGGATCCGCCCTGAGCCGCCCGGATCCACCCGGCTCAGATGAGCCCGCGTTTGGTGGCCACGTAGACGGCATCGGTGCGCTTGCTGACACCGAGCTTGCGGATCAGATTCCGGATGTGGAACTTGACCGTCGACTCCGAGATGTACAGGCGCTGCCCGATCTCCACATTCGACAGGCCGTTGGCCAGCAGCTGGACGATCTCGCGCTCGCGGTCGGTCAGTTCATGCCCGACGGTGCGCTCACCGGCCATCGTGCGCATCATGATCGTCGAACTGCGCGGATCGAAGGCGCTGCCACCGGCCGCGAGCGCCCGGATCGCCCTCACCAGCTCTGTCGTGTCGACGTCCTTCACCACGTATCCGCGCGCTCCGGCGCGGACGGCCCGGATCACCAGATCGTCGTCCAGGAAGGTGGTGAGAACCAGCACCGCGCCGTCGGGATTCCAGCGGGTCAGCTCCTCGATCAGCCGCATGCCCTCGTAGTCGGTGCCCGCGGTCAGTTTGAGATCGACCACCACCACGTCGGGCCGGGTGTGCGCGACCTCCGCCATCGCGGCATCGAAGGTGCCGGCCTCCCCGCACACCTCGATGCCGTCGTGGCGCTCCAGCACCGCCCGCAGCCCCTCGCGCAGCAGCGCGTGGTCGTCCACCAGGACCGTCCGGATCGGCCGCTGAGCACCCGCCGTGTCGCCGTTCATCCCTGCGCTCCCTGCTCGATCGGTATCTCCACCGCGATTCGCACCCCGCCGGACCGCGACCGGCGTATCCGCAGCGTGCCGCCGAGTTCCTCGGCCCGCGACGCCATGTTGAACAGACCGCGGCCCCGGCCCGACCCGAGGTCGCCGGCCGCCGCCGCCCGTAACCGCCCACGCAGGAGTCCGGGGTCTCCGTCGCCGTCGTCGTCGACGGCCAGGCTCACCCGATTGTCCGCATAGACCAGCGTGACCGTCACCTGACCGGTGTCGGCGTGCATGGCCGCGTTGAACAACGACTCCCCGGCGATCCGCAGCAGCGCGTGCTGGACGTCGCCGGGCAGTTCCCGCGGGCGGCCGCGCACCACCACCGAGGTCTGCGTCGACTCCGGAAGGTGCAGTTCACACAGGCCGGCGAGGGCGTCGGCGATGCTCTCCGAGGCCTCGGTCTGATCGTTGAGCGTGTAGATCGCGTTGCGCAGTTGCGTCACGGCCTCGCGCGAGAGCCGCATCGCCTTCTCCAGGTGGTCGGCGACGCCCTCCGGCACCTGACCGCGACACAGTTCGATCTGCAGGCCGGCCGACAGCACCGACTGCCCCACCGAGTCGTGCAGCTCCCGGGCGATCCGGGAACGCTCTCCGTTGAGCAGCGCGGTCCGCTGCACCGCGGACAGCTCGCGTTGCGTCAGTTCCAGTTCCGCGTTCCGGTCGGCCAGCTGCTGCGCCCACCGCCGGGTCTCCAGGAACAGCTCCGAGTTGATCAGCGCCACCGCGGCCTGCCGCGCCAGGATCGTCAGGACCATCAGATCGGTGCGGTCGACCGGCCGCCACTGCGGACTCCACGCCGAGATCCCGCCGACCACCCGGCCGCCGTACTCGATCGGCACGTGCAGGTGGTGGTCGTCGAGGATCGGCGCCGCCAGCACCGTCACCTCACCGCGCAGCACGTCGATCAGCCGGTTCAGCACCGACACCGGCAGCTCGGTCGGCGGGTGGGCCACCCCCACCCCCTCGAACGCCAGAATGCCCTCGTCGCGCCCGGCGATCAGATGCCGCGGCACCACCTGCTCCAGTTGCCCGTCCGCCAGGGCGAACAGCACCCAGTCGGCGTCGAGGTGCTCGGCGATCGCCTCCAGCACCGCGACCGCCAGTTGCTCGGGCCCGCGGTCGGTCTGCACCAGCGCCGCCGAGATGCTCTCCAGCGCGGTCATCATCCGGTTCAGGCGGGCCTCGGTGCCGCGGTACTGGCCGTAGTGACCGCCCTTGACACTGCTCAGCCCGACCAGGCTGGCGAGATCGGCGTCGGGCGTCGTCATCGCTACAGCGCCTGCCGGTAGAGGTCGAGGATGCCCTGCGCCTCCGGGCGGCGCGGGTTGGTCAGCATGCACGAATCGACCAGTGCCCGCTCCGTGAGCAGTTCCAGCTGGTCGGCGCCCACCCCGAGCGGCGCCAGGGTCGACGGCATCCCGATCCGCCCGGCGAGCGCCCCGATCTGGTCGGCGAGCCGGTCGGCGACGGTCCGCGCGTCGCCGGTCGACGACAGGCCCACCGCCCCGGCGAGCTCGGCGAAGTCGTCCGCGCAGACCTCCGCGTTGTACCGGATGACGTGCGGCAGCAGCACCGCGTTGATGGTGCCGTGCGGGGCGTCGCAGTATCCGCCGACCGGATGGCTCATCGCGTGCGTGGCGCCGAGGATCGCGTTGGTGAACGACATCCCGGCCCGCAGCGCGGCCAGCGACATCTCGGCGCCCGCCCGCGCATCGGAGGGGTCGTCGATCAGCCGTTCCAGGTTGGTCCACAGCCCGGTCAGCGATTCGACGGCGAGCGCATCGGTGAGCCGCCCCCGCGCGAGCGACACGAAGGCCTCCACCGCGTGGGTCAGCGCATCCATCCCCGCCTGCGCGATCACCTCCGGCGAGGCGGTGGTCAGCAACACCGGATCGATCACCGCCACATTCGGGACCAGCGTGCGTCCGATGATCGTCACCTTGGTGCGCTGCGCGGTGTCGTTGATGACGCAGAACTGCGAGACGTCGGCGCCGCTGCCCGCCGTCGACGGCACCGCGACCAGTGGCGGCAGCGCCGTCCGCGCCTTGTCGATCCCCTCGTACTCCAGGATGTATCCGCCGTTGGCGGCGAGCACCGCCACCCCCTTCGCGGCGTCGATCACCGAGCCGCCGCCCAGTGCGACCAGCCCGTCGGCGCGATGCGCGGCGTACGCGCGCTGCCCGGCGGCCACCTCCTCGGCCCGCGGATTGGGCGTCACCCCCAGGTACGGCGCCGGGGTGAGCCCGCGTCCACGCAGATCGGCGAGCAGCCGGTCGAACCACGGCGTCTCCGCCAGATTCGCATCGGAGACGACGAGGGGCCGCGCCACCCCGAGGGCGGCGACGGCGTTCGCGGCCTCCGCGAGGGCCCCGGGGCCGAACAGGATCTCCGGGGTGTGGAACTTCACCACCCGGTTCAGGCCGTGGCCCGCTGCCGCACTCATGTGCTTCCGCCTTCCGCCTCTCGCTGCCCGAACCGCCCGCCGGCCGCGCTCACCGCAGTGCCGCGCCCAGATCGTCGCAGCGTTCGAGGATCTCGGCCCCGTCCCGCGCGCTGATCACCCCGGAACACTCTTGTGCGTAGGCGTCCAGGGCGCACCCGGTCTGGCTCCAGTAGCGCTCCGGCTCCGGTGTGAGCCAGGCTACCCGGTAGGCCCGCCGCGCGACCTCCGCGAACAGATCGGTGCGCGGATCGAACGCGTTGTGCCGGGCGTCGCCGACGACGAGGACGCTGGTGCGCGGGGTGATCAGGTCACCGTGTTCGTCGAGCAGTTCGTGCCACATCCGGCCGTAGTCGCTGGTCGCCGACAGATCGAGGCCGTCGGCGGCCAGCACCGCGGCCAGTGCGCCGTCCGGGGAGGCGGTGCGCAGCGCCGGCGTCACCAGTACCGGACGGTCGACGAAGGCGATCACCTCGCAACGGTCCCCGAAGTCGTGCAGGGTCTGCGCGAGCCGGAGGATGAATCCGGTGACCGGCCGGACCGAGAGGGAGACGTCGATCAGCACCAGGAGCTTGACCGGTCCGGGCGTCGCCGTCCGCCGCCACAGCGCCAGCGGCACCCCGTCGGTGGCGACCGCACCCCGCATGGTGCGGCGGAAGTCGAGTCGTCCGCTGTCGGCCAGGCGGCTGATCCGCCGCGGTGCCCCGCGCATCCGCTGGATCAACCGGTGACAGGCGCGGTCCAGGTCGGCTTGATCGCGATGCGCCCGCCCGGCCGTGCCCTCCTCGTCGTCGCCGTCGACCGCGATCGCGGTGGCGGCCAGTCGTTCGGTGAGCGCCTCGACGAAGCGATTCAGGGCCTCCTCCAGTTCGGCGACGGCCTCGTCATCGAGTCCGGCTGCCCCGTCCACGCCGTAGGCCTGCCGGCCGTCCGCCTGGTCCAGCGCCCGCAGCAGGGCCGCGGCATCGGCCAGCGCCAGGGTGGTGCCCTCGACCCGGGTGGCGGCGGCGGTCAACTCCCCCACCTGCGAGGCGTCGGCGTGATCGACCTCCACGGTGTAGGTCACCCCACCGGACACGCTCGACGAATCGGTGCTCACCTCCAGTTCCTCGGCGCCGCCCGAGACGGAGAAGTCGTTCTCCTCGCGGTGCGCGCTCTCCGCGTGCCGCTCGCGGGCATCCGGGTCGTCGATCATCAGGTCACCGATCTCGACGGTGTGCTCGTCGGCCCCGATCATCCGGCCCGCGCCCTCGAAGTCCTCGGCCCAGACGACGTCGTCGGGCAGGCCGGACAGCAAGCCGCGCACCCGCGGCAGCCCGCCGTCGTCGCCGGCCGGCCGCTCGCCGAGGAAGTAGAGCGCGAACGCCTCCTCGAAGGGCTCCCGCTCGTACTCGTACTTCACGGTCACCGCGCGCAGCGCGGTGCGCAGCACGTCGGGATCGGCGGCGCCGACCAGGTCGAGCACGCGCCGGATCTCGATCACCTCGGCGGGCGACGCCGCGACCGACAGCGCTCGGAGGACGCGCCCGAAGCCGACGGCCACCTCGCCGAGGAGCCGCTGCGGCGCGGCCTGCCCAGCCGCGGAGGGCTCAGCGGCGGGCCGCACTGCGGGCCCGTCCGGCGCCGAAGGCGCGCTCGGTGACCGTGCCGCCCGGGCTGCTGCCGTCGACGGCGACCGGGGCACCGGCCGCGACGTCCGCGGCGAACGCCCGGCGAACATGGTCGAGGTCGGTCCCGAATTTGACCAGCAGGCTCATCAGCGCCGGGTCCTGGCCGCCGATCGGCTCGCCGGTCCGCGGCGCACCGGCCTCCGACAACCGGGCGGCGGCGCGAGCGGCGTCGATCACCTCCGCGATCGACGGGCTCTTGCGCAGCGGCAGTTCCCGGAGCCGCCGCGCCAGGTCCACCACCTCCCCGATCACGGTCGGCTCCACGTCGGGAGCGCGGACCGCGACGATCGCGCGCTCGCGCTCGGCGTCCGGGTAGGCCACCTGGAAGTGCAGGCAGCGGCGCTTCAGCGCGGGCGACAGTTCCCGGGTGTCGTTGGAGGTCAGGATCACCCACGGCGACGATCGCGCGGTGAAGGTGCCCAGCTCCGGCACGGTCACCTGACGCTCGGCCAGCACCTCGAGCATCACCGCCTCCATCGCCTCGTCGGTGCGGTCGATCTCGTCGACCAGCAGCACGGTCGGCTCGGGCGACATGATCGCGGCCAGCAGCGGCCGGGGCACCAGGAATTCCTCGCTGTATACGCCGACCTCGGTCCGCGCGAGCGCCGCGGACGCGTCGGCGAGCGTGTCGTAGGCGGCGAGCTCGTCGCTGATGCGGTCCCGCAGCATCTGCACGTGCAGCAGCTGCCGGGCGTAGTCCCACTCGTACAGCGCGCGAGCGTCGTCGAGCCCCTCGTAGCACTGCAGACGGATCAGTTCGCGCCCCGAGGCGGCCGCGAGTGCCTTCGCCAGTTCGGTCTTGCCGACACCGGCCGGCCCTTCCAGCAGCAGCGGGCGGTCGAGGAGGGTCGCCAGATACAAGACCACCGCGAGATCGTCGGCGATCAGATAGCCCTGCCCGGCCAGTGCCTCGGTGAGTTCGCCGGTCGAGGCGAAGTGACGGTCGTCGGCGGGAGCGGCGGTGGCGGTGGTCTGGTGGTTCATGAGGGTCCTTGACGTCGATGTCGCGGTGGCGGGGAGGCGGGGTCGGTGAGAACGGGGCGGACCTGCCGGGTCGGCAGATCCGCCCCGCGCAGCGGAGGTCCCGGCGCGGACTCAGTAGCTGTCGACCATCGCGTGCCGGACCATCGGGATCATCGACTCGACGGTGCAGGTGCGCGGGTTGCCCGGGGTGCACCAGTCGTCCATCATGTGCTCGGAGATCGCCCGGATCTGGTTCTCGGACGTGTCGACCCCCTCGCCGCGACCGTGGTACTTGCCGGTGTTCATCCGGTTCTTCTCGTAGCTGTTGACCGTCAGCTGACCGAAGTTGTCCGGGATGCCGACGTCCTTGGAGATGCGGATGGCTTCCTCGACGGCGGCGTCCGCGGCCTGCACCGTGGTCATGTTGCGGGTGTCCACGCCGAGCAGCCGCGCGATGTCGGCGAAACGCTCATAGCGGGCGGGCAGATTGTACTCCCACACGCGAGGCAGCGCGATCGCGTTGTTGAGCCCGTGGTGGCTGTCGTAGAAGGCGCTGAACGCGTGCGACAGCGAGTGCACCAGGCCGAGGCCGCCGGAGTTGAACGCCTGCGCCGCGATGTACTGGGCGTGCATCATGCCGGTGCGGGCTTCGAGGTTGTGCGGCTCGAAGACGGCGGTGCGCAGATGGTCGCGGATCAGCTCGATCGCGTACTTGGCGTTACCGAGCGAGGGCGCGAAGTCCAGCCGCGAGACGTACGGCTCGGAGCAGTGCGCGAGCACGTCGAAACCGCAGAAGGCGGTGAAGTGCTCGGGGCACGAGTAGTACAGCAGCGGGTCGTCGATCGCCAGATCCACCAGGCAGGTGTCGTCGAAGGCGACCCACTTGTGCGGATGATCCATATCGGAGGTGTCGGTGATGACGTAGGCCCACGACGTCTCCGAGCCGGTGCCCGCGGTGGTCGAGACCGCGATGTGCTTCGGGTTCTCCTTGTTGGTGGCCTTGGAGAAGCCCTCGAACTCGTTGATGTTGCGGCCGTCGTGCGCGATCACCATGCGGGCGCCCTTGGCGGCGTCGTGGCTGGACCCGCCGCCGACGGAGATGATGCCGTCGCAGCGCTCCTCCTGGTACCGCGCCGCGGCGTCCATGACGTTGTAGTCCTTGGGGTTGGACTCGACCTCGTCGAACACGACGACGTCGACGCCCTGATATTCGATCTTGCCCTTGAGCTCGTCGATGATCCCCGAGCCGCGCAGGCCGGTGGTCATCAGCAGCACGCGCGTCATGCCGAGGTCCTTGGCCTCGACGCCGATCATGTCGTGTGCGCCGACGCCCAGCTTGGCCTTGGGGAAGGGGTGGAACTCCTTGATCGGGAAGTCCCAGATCTGGTTCAGCTCGATTGCCATCGCGGATGTCTCCTGTATCGCAGCGGGTTGTGTGGAACACATCCAGACTCAGCGATGACATAGGACACAACAAGGGTCCCTGACCCGTCGTGGCCAGGGTCGGCCCCTCGGGTCAGGACACCCACCTGTCCGACCGGCCAGGTGTCCCGACGGCTACCCGGTGACGCGCTCGATGGTGCCGCCGAGGCTGCGGAGGTTCTGCTCGAAGTGCGGGTAGCCGCGATCGATGTGCTCGATGTCGTGCACCTCGGTGACGCCGTCGGCGACCAGCCCGGCCAGCACCAGCCCGGCCCCGGCGCGGATGTCGCTCGACCACACCGGTGCACTCGAAAGCTCCTCGATGCCGCGGACGACGGCGTGGTGCCCGTCGGTGCGCGCGTCCGCACCGAGGCGGACCATCTCCTCGACGAAGCGGAAACGGGCCTCGAAGACGTTCTCGGTGATCAACGACATGCCCTCGGAAATCGTCGCCAGCCCGATCGCCATCGGCTGCAGATCCGTCGGGAAGCCGGGGAACGGTAGCGTCGCGGTGTTCACGGCGCGCGGCCGCGCATCCTGCCGCACCCGGAAACCGTCGTCGTAGCGTTCCACCGCGGCGCCCGCGTGTTCGAGTTTGGTCAGCACCAGCGCCAGATGCTGCGGGTCGATCCCGCGCACGGTCACATCGCCGCGCGTCATCGCCGCCGCGATCCCCCAGGTGCCGGCGACGATCCGGTCGCCGACCACGTGGTGCCGCGTCGGGCTCAGCCGCGCCACCCCGGTCACCGTCAGCGTCGAGGAGCCCAGGCCGTCGATCCGCGCGCCCATCTGAATCAGCATCTCGCACAGGTCGACGATCTCCGGCTCGCGCGCCGCGTTGTCGATGGTGGTGACGCCCTCGGCCAGCACGGCGGCCATCAGGATGTTCTCGGTGGCGCCGACCGACGGGAACTCCAGCGAGATCGCCGCGCCCCGCAGGTGATCGGCCTGCGCGACGACGCACCCGTGCTCGATGGCGCTGGTCGCCCCGAGCGCCCGCAGCCCCGACTGATGCATGTCGAGCGGCCGCGAACCGATCGCGTCACCGCCCGGCAGCGCGACGACGGCGCGCTTGCAGCGGGCCATCAGCGGACCGAGGACGCACACCGACGCGCGGAACTGCTTCACCGCGTCGAAGTCGGCGTGGAACTCGGGCACCTCCGGCGCGTCGATCACCACGGTGTCGCCCTCGATCTGCGCCTCGGCGCCCAGACCGCGCAGCACGTCGGCCATCAGCGGGACATCGGCGATCTCCGGCACGTTGGTCAGCACGGTGCGGCCGTGCGCCAGCAACGACGCCGCCATCAGCTTCAGCACGCTGTTCTTCGCTCCCCCGACGACGACCTCGCCCGACAGCCGCGCCCCACCCGTCACCAAATAGCGATCGCTCACCGAAGTAGCTTAACCGGCGGCGTAGGTTGGCACCCATGGCCGTACACCTGACGAAGATCTACACGCGGACCGGCGACGACGGCACCACGGGACTGTCCGATTTCTCCCGGGTGTCCAAGACCGATGCGCGCGTGGTCGCCTACGCCGACTGCGATGAGGCGAACACCGCGATCGGTCTCGCCCTCACCCTCGGCGGCGACGTCCCCGCCGACATCGCGGCCGTGCTGGCCACCGTGCAGAACGACCTGTTCGACGCCGGCGCCGACCTCTCCACCCCGGTCGTCGAGAATCCCAAGTACCCGCCGCTGCGTATCGAGGAGGAGTACATCGACGCCCTGGAGGGCTGGTGCGACCGTTTCGGTGCCGAGCTCACTCCCCTGGACTCGTTCATCCTGCCCGGCGGCACTCCGCTGGCCGCGCTGCTGCATCAGGCCCGGGTGATCACCCGGCGCGCCGAGCGCGCGGCGTGGAGCGCGGTACACGAGAATCCCGACCACACCTCGGTGCTGCCGGCCAAGTACCTGAACCGCCTGTCCGACCTGCTGTTCATCCTGGCCCGGGTCGCGAACGTGCGCGCAGGCACGACCGACGTGAAATGGGTCCCGGGCGAGGGCCGCACCCGATGACCCGGAGCGGTGCGTTACGGCGCCGAACGACGTCGCCGTGACCGGCTCGGCGGGCGCGCCTCCAGCCACGACAGGAACGCCGTCGCCAGTACCGGATCCATCCCGATCTCGTATTCGGTGACCCCGCGCCCGCGTTCGGTCACCCGCAGTTCGAGGACCGCCATCGACGGCTCCATGATCTCGAGTTCGGTGCCCGCCGGCGCCCGGCGCCCGATCAGCTCGGTCCCGCGCCGCGACAGCGTCTCGGTCGGTCCCGGCAGCAGGGCCGTCAGCCGGTAGTAGACGAGCGCCTCGTCGGTGTAGTGCACCGAACCGTGCCGCCAGCCCTGATCCTGCGCGGCGGGCAGCCGGCGCAGCAGCACCGGGGTACCCGCCCGGCGCACCTCCTGAACCCGATGGACCAGTCCGGCCGCCAGCAGCACACCGCCGACCACGACGACAACGATCAACCAGAACCACCACGGCATGGGCGTCACCTCGTCTCGGAACAGCGGATACGGGAGAAAAACGGCCACCAGCCGCCCCGGAGGCCGGGACGGCTGGTGGCGTACATCATTGCGGACTCGCCGGGATCAGCTCAGCGCGTCGACCGCGCGGATACGCGACCGGGCGGCGAGATACTCCTCGGTGCCCTCCTCGGCCGACTCCAGCACCGCGCGCTCGGCCTCGACGTCCACCTCGCGGGCGAGCTGTGCCGACTCGGCGAGCACCTTGGCCTCGGTGCCGGTGACGGACAGGAAACCACCCTGCGCCGCGATCGCGACCTTGCTGCCGTCGGCCTCGGTGACCACCACGGCCCCGCCGGGCGCGAGCTCGGCGAAGATCGGCGCGTGGCTGGCCAGGATTCCGACCTCGCCGTCCGTCGTCTGTGCCCGCAGGAACGTCGCGCTCCCCGAGTACAGCACCTGATCGGGCGAGACCACGTCCACCTGGAAGGTCTTGTCAGCCATGGTCCGTGACTACTTTCCGGCGATCTTGGCGGCAGCGGCCTCGACGTCGTCGAGCCCACCGCAGCTGTTGAAGGCCTGCTCGGGCAGGTGATCGAACTCGCCCTTGCAGACGCGGTCGAATGCCTCGATGGTATCGGCGAGCGGCACCACGGAGCCCTTCTGGCCGGTGAACTTCTCGGCGACCAGGAAGTTCTGGCCGAGGAACTTCTGCAGACGACGGGCCCGCGCGACGGTGACCTTGTCCTCTTCGGAGAGCTCGTCCATACCGAGGATGGCGATGATGTCCTGCAGTTCCTTGTACTTCTGCAGGATCCGCTTGACCTCGTTGGCGACGCGGAAGTGCTCGTCGCCGACGATCGACGCCTCGAGGATGCGCGAGGTCGAGGTCAGCGGGTCCACGGCCGGGTAGATACCCAGCTGCGAGATCGGCCGCGAGAGCTCGGTGGTGGCATCCAGGTGGGCGAAGGTGGTCGCCGGCGCCGGGTCGGTGTAGTCGTCCGCGGGGACGTAGATCGCCTGCAGCGAGGTGATCGACCGGCCCTTGGTCGAGGTGATCCGCTCCTGCAGCTCACCCATCTCGTCGGCCAGCGTCGGCTGGTAACCCACCGCCGAGGGCATGCGACCCAGCAGGGTCGAGACCTCGGAACCGGCCTGGGTGAAGCGGAAGATGTTGTCGATGAACAGCAGCACGTCCTGGTGCTGCACGTCGCGGAAGTACTCGGCCATGGTCAGGGCCGAGAGGGCGACGCGCATACGCGTCCCCGGCGGCTCATCCATCTGGCCGAACACGAGGGCGGTGTCCTGGAGGACGCCCATCTCCTCCATCTCGAGGTGGAGGTCGGTGCCCTCACGGGTGCGCTCACCGACGCCGGCGAACACCGACGTGCCGGAGAACTCACGCGCGATACGGGTGATCATCTCCTGGATGAGAACGGTCTTGCCGACACCGGCACCACCGAACAGGCCGATCTTGCCGCCCTTGACGTACGGGGTCAGCAGGTCGATGACCTTGATGCCCGTCTCCAGGATCTCGGTCTTGCCCTCGAGCTGGTCGAAGGCCGGGGGCTTGCGGTGGATGCCCCACTGCTCGCCGTCGCGGCCGGTGCCCGGCGCGTCCAGGCAGTCGCCCAGCGCGTTGAACACGTGGCCCTTGACCACGTCGCCGACCGGCACCGAGATCGGCTTGCCGGTGTCGGTGACGGCGGCACCGCGGACCAGGCCGTCGGTGGGCTGCATGGAGACGGTGCGCACCACGTTGTCGCCGAGGTGCTGGGCGACCTCGAGGGTCAGCACCTTGGCCACGGCCGGGAGGGTGATCTCGGCGTGGAGGGCGTTGAACAGGTCGGGCACGGCGCCGCGCGGGAACTCGACGTCGACGACCGGGCCGATGACCCGGGCGACACGACCGGCGGTCGCCGAAGCGGCCGCGGTCGGGTCGGTGACTGCTGCAGTCATGGTTTCTTCTCTTTCCTCGATATGTCTTGTCAGTGCGCGAGCGCTTCGACGCCGCCGACGATCTCGCTGATTTCCTGGGTGATCTGCGCCTGGCGGGCCGCGTTGGCCTGCCGGCTCAGGTTCTTCTCCAGCTCGGTCGCGTTGTCGGTCGCGGCCTTCATGGCGGTACGACGCGCAGCACTCTCCGACGCCGCCGAATCGAGCAGCGCGGCGAAGATCCGCGCGGCCACGTACTTCGGCAGCAGCGCGTCGAGCAGCGTGTCGGGGTCGTCGCCCTCGAACTCGATGTCGGCCTGGACACCGTTGCCCGGCCGCTCGTCGAGCATGTCTTCCCCGAGGTTCAGCCGCTCCAGCTCGAAGTCGACGTCGATCGGCGCCATCCGGCGCACGGCCGGCTGCTGCGACAGCATGGACACGAACCGCGTGTACACGATGTGCAGTTCGTCGACGCCCTCGATCTGGCCGCTGCCGTCCGGGAGTTCGACGAACTCGCCGGTTCCGGCCAGGAACGCCTCGACCAGGTGACGCACCGCGGGCGCGCCGTCGGCGAAGACCGGCTGCTGCGAGAAGCCCGACCAGCTGCCGGCGATCTCGCGGTCGCGGAAGGTGTAGTACCCGATGCCCTTGCGGCCCATCACGTACAGCACCGGCGTCTTGCCCTCGGAGCGGAGCAGCGACAGCAGCTCCTCGGTCTCCTTGAGGACGTTCGAGTTGTAGCCACCACACTGGCCGCTGTCGCTGGTCACGACCAGCACCGCGGCCCGCTTGGGGTCGTGCCGGGCAGAGAGCAGCGGAATGCTCTCCAGGTTGGCACGACTCGCGAGAGTCGTCACGACCTTGGTGATCTCGTCCGAGTACGGACGAGCAGCGGCCACCCGAGCCTGGGCCTTGGTGATCCGCGAGGTCGCGATCAGCTCCTGCGCCTTGGTGATCTTCTTGGTCGACTGGATCGACCGGATCCGCGAACGCAGCTCTCGAATGGACGCCATGGCTACTTGGTCTTCTTCGTCACGCGCAGCGTCTCGGGCTCGACGGCCTCCGGCGAGAGCGCGTCGGCCTCGGCCTCGACGACGCGGGTGCCGTCCGAGGCGATGAAGCCGGTCTTGAAGTTGTTGGTCGCGGTCGCGAGCGCGGCCTTGTCCTCGTCGCCCAGCTTCTTGGCGCCGCCGGCGATGTTCTCGTACACGCCCTTGGCACTGTGGTGCAGGTCGGCGAGCAGTTCGCTCTCGAAGCGGCGGACGTCGGCGACGGGCACCGAGTCCATGAAGCCCTCACCGCAGAGGTACAGCGAGATGATCTGGTCCTCGACCGAGACCGGGCTGTACTGGTCCTGCTTCAGCAGCTCCACCCAGCGGGCACCGCGCTCCAGCTGCGCCTTCGAGGCGGCGTCCAGGTCCGAGGCGAAGGCCGAGAAGGCCTCCAGCTCGCGGAACTGCGCCAGCTCCAGACGCAGCGAACCGGAGACGTCCTTCAGACCCTTGGTCTGGGCGGCGCCACCGACGCGGGAGACCGAGATACCGACGTTGATCGCCGGGCGGACGCCCTTGTTGAACAGGTCCGACTCCAGGAACACCTGGCCGTCGGTGATCGAGATGACGTTGGTCGGGATGAACGCCGAGACGTCGTTGGCCTTGGTCTCGATGATCGGCAGGCCGGTCATGCTGCCGCCGCCGAGCTCGTCGGACAGCTTGGCGCAACGCTCCAGCAGGCGCGAATGCAGGTAGAACACGTCGCCCGGGTACGCCTCGCGGCCCGGCGGACGGCGCAGCAGCAGCGAGATCGCGCGGTAGGCCTCGGCCTGCTTCGACAGGTCGTCGAACACGATCAGGACGTGCTTGCCCTGGTACATCCAGTGCTGGCCGAGGGCCGAGCCGGTGTACGGGGCGAGCCACTTGAAGCCGGCCGAGTCGGACGCCGGGGCGGCGACGATGGTGGTGTACTCCATCGCACCGGCCTCTTCGAGGGCGGTCTTGACGCCGGCGATGGTCGAGCCCTTCTGGCCGACCGCGACGTAGATGCAGCGGACCTGCTGCGTCGGGTCGCCGGTCTCCCAGTTGGACTTCTGGTTCAGGATGGCGTCGATGCAGACCGCGGTCTTACCGGTCTTGCGGTCGCCGATCACCAGCTGGCGCTGGCCGCGGCCGATGGCGGTCATCGCGTCGATGGCGGTGATACCGGTGGCGAGGGACTCCTCGACCGGCTGGCGCTCCAGCACCGAAGCGGCCTGCAGCTCCAGGACGCGGTCGGTCTCGGCGTCGATGGTGCCGAGACCGTCGATCGGCTGACCGAGCGGGTTGATGACGCGGCCCAGGAAGGCGTCGCCGACCGGCACCGACAGCACGTTGCCGGTCCGCTTGACCTCCTGGCCCTCCTCGATGTTCTCGTAGTCGCCCAGGATGACCGCGCCGACGGCATCCAGGTCGAGGTTCAGGGCGACGCCGCGAATTCCGCCGGGGAACTCCAGCAGCTCATTCGCCATGGCGCCCGGGAGACCGCTTACGTGAGCGATGCCGTCGCCGGTGTCGGTGACGATGCCGATCTCTTCACGAGTGGCCTCCCCGCGCACCTCCTCGGTGTAATTTGCGATCGCGCTCCGAATTTCATCGGAGGAGATGGTCAACTCGGCCATATTCCTGCCTGCTCTTCCTGGGCTTTCTAAAGGGTCTGGGAATCGTACTTAGTGGGGGTCACCGCATGCCGCGGCGCAGGGCCGCCAGCTTGCCGGCGATGCTTCCGTCGATGCGCTCGTCGCCCACGCGGACGACGACACCGCCGAGAAGCTCGGGGTCGATCTCGACGTGCAGGGTGACCGGCGCGTCGAAGATGGCGGACAGCTTGCCGGCCAGCGCGGTGCGCTGGGCGGCCGACAGTTCACCGGCGGACGTCACGTAAGCGACCTTGCGGCCACCCGCGGCGGCGGCGAGCCCGGAGAGCTCGTCGATCACATCGCCGGGCGCCTCGGTGGAGGTGGTCACGGCCTGGACCGCGAGCCGCTTGGTCACGTCGTCGACCTTGCCGTCGATCAGCCCGGACAGCAGCTGCGCCCGATCGGCCTGCGACCGCGTGCGGTCGGACAGGGCCTGCTCCAGCTCGGTGTTCTCCTTGACGACGCGGCCGAGACGGAACAGCTCCTCCTCGACGGTGTCCAGGCGGCCCTCCCGCTTGGCGGCCTGCAGCAGGGACTCGCGTCCCAGCTCGAGCAGGGCGTCCGCCAGGTCGGCGTCGCTGGACCAGTGGCGCGCGGCGGCCGACGCCACCGTCTGCAGCGTGACCTCGGTGACCTTGCCGGAGAGAACCTCGCGGGCGATCGCCGCGCGAGTGTCAGGCGGCGTGACCGAGTCGGCCAGAGCGGTACGCAGCGCACGGTTGTCGGACACGGTCTCGGCGACCGACAGCAGCTGTTCACCGGTGGTGACTGCGTCGTCGGTCGTGACGCCGCGCAGGGCGGCTTCCAGCTCGACCCGAGCCCCGTCGAGGGCCTCACGGCTTGATGCTGCGTACATCTACCTACATTCCTTTTGGGTGGCGTTTCGCGACGGAACGGCAACAGGTGCGGCGAACCCGGGTTCGCCGACCTGCACCTGCTCCGACATCATCGAGACTCTTACTTCGCGGCCGGGTCGGCGACGTCGTCGAGCTCCGCGAGGAAGCGATCGACCGTGCCGGCCTGCTTGGTGGCGTCCGACAGATCGGTGGCGACGAGCTTCTCGGCCAGGTCGACCGACAGGCGACCGACGTCGTTGCGCAGTTCGGCGACGACCTGCTGACGCTGGGCCTGCAGCTGCGCGGCACCGTTGGCGATGATCCGGTCGCTCTCGGCGGTGGCCTGGGCCTTCATGTCCGAGATGATCTGCGTGCCCTGCTGGCGCGCCTCGTCGCGGATCGCCGACGCCTCTTCGCGAGCGCCCGCGAGCTGTTCGCGGTAGGCGACCAGCGATGCGTTCGCCTCGGCCTGAGCGGCCTCGGCGCGCTCGATGCCGCCCTCGATGGTCTCGCGACGCTCGTCGAGCACCTTCTGGTACATCGGTACCACGAACTTCCAGAAGACGAACAGAACGACGGCGAAGGCGACCAACGACCAGATGATGTCGTACCAGTGCGGAAGCAGCGGGTTCGTGTTTTCCTCCGAGCCTTCGCCGCCACCGGCGGCGAGGTAGAGGAGTTCAGTGGTGTTGATCATGTCAATGGCTCAGATCAGAAGATGAAGCCGACGACGATACCGATCAGCGCCAGCGCCTCGGAGAGTGCGATACCGAGGAACATGGTGGTGCGGATCTGGCCGGCCAGCTCGGGCTGACGGGCGATGCCCTCGATGGCCTTGCCGGCGACGATGCCCACGCCGATGCCCGGGCCGATGGCGGCCAGGCCGTAACCGATGGCGCCGAAGCCGGAACCCTCGAAGGTGGTCTTGGTGTCGGCGAGAGTCTGGGCGATGTAGCTCATCTTGCGATTCCCTTTTCTTTCTTGGGTGGCTCCCCGCCCGGGCGGGCGAGTGAGTCAGTCTGTGGTGGTGGGTCGGGCGGTCTGGGGCGCTGACGGCGGGCGTCAGTGCTGATCGGCGTGCAGCGACAGGTCGATGTAGACGGCCGTCAGCAGCGCGAAGATGTAGGCCTGCAGGCCGATGACCAGCAGCTCGAAGAACGTGAAGCCGACGCCGACGATCAGCGAGAACGGCGCGAACACGATGTGCCAGGTGCCGCTCAGCAGGAAGTACTGAGTGGCCGCGAAGAACAGCACCAGCATGATGTGGCCGGACAGCATGTTGGCCATGAGACGGACGGTCAGCGTGAACGGCCGGAGGATGAAGGTGGAGACGAACTCGATCGGGATCAGCAGCGGCTGGATCGCCATCGGAACACCCGGCAGCACGATGGACGACTTGATGAAGCCGAAGAAGCCGTACTTGCGGATACCGACGCCGACGTAGGTGACGTAGGCGACGGCGGCCATCACCAGCGGCATACCGATCCGGGCGTTCGACGAGATGTTCAGGAACGGGATGATCGACGTCAGGTTGAGGAAGATCGTCGCGAAGAAGATCGTCGCGATGAGGGTGAAGAACTTGCGGCCGTTCTCCTTGCCCAGGATCTCTTCGGCGATGTTGATCCGGACGAAGTCGAGCATGGATTCGGCGACGTTCTGCATACCGCTCGGCACCAGCTTGGCGCCGCGCATGGCCAGCGCGAAGAAGAGCGCGACCAGGCCGGCGACCGCCAGCCGGATGATCATCAGACGATCGAGAGCGAACGGGGTGTCCGCGAAGGCCACGGCCTTCGGGAAGAAGTCGTTCAGGCTCGGCGCGTGGAACTCGGCGGCGGCAAGGATGACGCTCAGCGTTCTCTCCCGTGTTCGGGACCAGACAGTCAGTCCGGCTGTCGGTCCGATCGGCAATCTGTGCGGGCACGAACCATCTGCAGCGCCTCACGGCGTTGCGAAGACGGTTGTCGTGCGCTCAGAACTTTATCAAGTGGTTACTTCGTGCAGGTAATCCGGCCCTGGTGACCGGCCTCCCAGCGCCCGGATCGGACCCCTACTATCAGGCGTAGTAGCAGGTCGCGGGCTCCGGAGTGGGACTCGTCACTTCCCGGCGTCGGCGTTGTCCGGATCGACATAGGGCTGGTTGGTGCGCAGCACCCCCCACACCTCCGAACCCAGCACGGCGACGATGGCACCGATCAGCATGCTGACCAGGGCGCCCTTGGAATAGAAGTGCATGTTCGACAGCATCGCCATCACCACCAGCACCACGACCATCTTGAGGAACCACGAGCCCATCACCGCGATCATCGTCGTCGACGGCGGCAGTTTGGTGGTACCCATGATGGTGAGCACCGTGAGCAGGATGAACGAGCCACCGACACCCGCGCCGATCAGCACGCCCCACACTCCGGGCAGGCCGCTGACCGGCCACCAGATCGCGAGGCCGATCAGGGTGAGGGCGAGCAGCCCGAACAGGCCGTAGCGCAGACCGTTCTTGAGGGGAGTGAGCGAGTCGTACGTGGTCTCGGTGACGGTCACGTCACCGGGCTCGTCCGGTCCGGGTTCGGGGCTATCGCTGTTGCTGGGCACGCCGACCAGGCTAGGGCACTCCCCTAGCGGCTGGCGAGTCGGCGCCGCCGGATCCGGGGCGCGAAGGTCGCCGTCAGGGCGATCAGCAGACCGGCGGCGAAGAACGGTGCCACGGTCAGCGGGGAGAACAGCGTGCACGCGGCCACCGAGAACGCCAGCACCCCGACCCACAGGTAGATGAGCAGGGCGACGCGCCGCTGCGAGTGCCCGAGTTCGAGCAGCCGGTGGTGCAGATGCATCTTGTCGGGGGTGTAGAAGCCGACGCCCGCGCGGGTGCGGCGGATCACCGCCATCACCATGTCGAGTATCGGGATGAACATCACGGCGGCCACCAGCACCAGCGGCGAGAGCAGCGTGAACAGGTCCGCGGTGCCGTAGGCGCTGCGCGCCGGGCGGCCGGACGCACTCGTCGCCGCCGCGGCCAGCATCAGTCCGAGGAGCATCGCCCCGGAGTCGCCCATGAAGATCCGGGCCGGCGAGAAGTTGTGCGGCAGGAAGCCCAGGCACGCCCCGGCGAGCGCGGCGGTGATCAGCGCGGGCGGGTAGTAGCTGACGTCGCCGCCCTGATCGTGCAGCAGACCAAGCGAGAAGATCAGGATCGCGCTGGCCGCGATCAGGCCGAGCCCGGCGGCCAGGCCGTCGAGCCCGTCGACGAAGTTCATCGCATTGATGGTGGTGACGGTGATGAGGACGGTCAGCAGTCCCGCTTGCAGCGGGTCGAGCACCACCGTCTGGATCCCGGCGAACGGCACGTACAGCGAATTCCAGCTGACGCCCATCACCACCAGGACTCCGGCCGCGGTGAGCTGACCGACGAACTTGGTCAGCGCGTCCAGCCCCCACCGGTCGTCGATCACGCCGACCAGCACGATCACCAGGCCCGCGGTGACCACCGCGATCATGTCGTGCGAGTAGGCGAAGCCGCGGTTCAGGGCGGGCAGCTGTGAGGCCAGGGTGACCGCGCAGACCACCCCGGCGTACATGCCGACGCCGCCGAGCCGCGGGGTGGGGATCACGTGGACGTCGCGTTCGCGCGGGACGGCGACTGCGCCGGCCCGCACCGCGAAGACGCGGACCAGGGAGGTGAGCAGGTAGGTGATCCCGGTGGCGGTGAGGGCGACGAGACCGAGTTCGCGCAGCGGTACACCGGCGCCCCCGACAGCGTCGAGCGCGAGCAGCCCCACGCCGCTTCCGGGTCCAGTCACGATGCCCAGGCTACCGAGCACCGAGCGCCGCGACCTGCTGCGCCAGCGCCTCGTGTCGCGCGTGATCGTCGGCCGGGGTGTGCATCGCGGCGACCATCAGGTCGGCGACGGCCGGCGCATCCGCGGAGGTCAGGCCCTCGGCGACGGCCGCGGCCGTGCCGAAGCGGATCGCCGAGCCCTGCGCGACGGGCGCCGGATCGAACGGGGTGACGGCCTTGTCGACGTAGATGCCCGAGGCGGCGAGCCGGACCGCGGCCTCGCGCCCGGTGATGCCCAGCGCGGTGACCTCGACGATGCCGAGGTGGGTGTCGGTGCCGCCGGCGACGGGCCGCAGTCCGCGGTCGGCGAGTTCGCTCGCCAGGGCGCGCGCGGAGTCCGCGACCGACGACGCGTAGTCCCGGTAGCCGGGGGTCGCGGTCTCGGCGAAGGCGACGGCCTTGGCGCCGATGGCGTGCATCGGCGGCGCGCCCTGCAGGAACGGGAAGACGGCGCGGTCCAGGACCCCGCCGTGTTCTTCGCGGGCCAGCAGCAGGCCGCCGCGCGGTCCGCGGATCACCTTGTTGGTCGCGACCGTCACCACGTCGGCGTAGGGCACGGGAGACTCGAGCACTCCCCCGGCCACCAGTCCGGCCAGGTGGGCCGCGTCGACCCAGAGGATGCAGCCGGCCTCGTCGGCGATGGCCCGTAGCCGGGCGTAGTCCCAGGTCCGCGTGTACGACGTGCCGCCGGCCACCAGGATGCGCGGGCGGTGGATCATCGCCAGCTCGTGCATCTTCTCGTAGTCGATCTGTTCGGTGTCCTCGCGGACGCCGTAGTTCACCACGGTGAACCAGCGGCCCGAGGAGTTGGCGCGCGAGCCGTGCGTCTGGTGGCCGCCGTGCCGCAGGCTGAGCGACAGCAGCGGGTCGCCGGGCTGGGCGAACGCGGCCAGGACGGCCAGATTCGCCAGCACCCAGGACAGCGGTTGCACGTTGGCGTAGTCGGCGCCGAACAGGTCGCGGGCCCGCGCCAGCGCCAGCTCCTCCACCTCGTCGACCACCTCGCAGCCGGCGTGGTAGCGGCGCCCCGGGTAGCCCTCGGCGTACTTGTCGGCCAGCACCGAGCCGACGGCGGCGCGCACCGCCGGGGTGGCGACCGATTCGGCCGCGAGTAGTGGCAGCCCGCGGCGGCGGCGCTGCTGTTCGCGGTCGATCAGGGCGGCCATCGCCGGATCGGCGGCGGCCAGCGGGTCGTTCGGGTTCGCTCCGGTCACCGCGCGTCGTCCTTCGCGGGGCGCAGGTCGGCGACGGGCAGGTCGAGCACGTCGGCGATCTCGTCGATCGAGACCGCGCCCTCACGCAGCACCTGCGGGATCTCGCCGGTCAGATCGACGATGGTCGACGCGACCGCGTGCTCGGCGGGCCCGCCGTCGAGGTACACCGCCACCGAGTCGCCGAGCTGGTCGCGGGCCTGCGCCACGGTCGACGACGGCGCGCCGCCGGACACGTTCGCGCTGGACACGGCCATCGGTCCCACCTCGCGGAGCACCTCGATGGCGACCGGGTGCAGCGGCATGCGCAGCATCACGGTGCCGTCGGCGTCGCCCAGATCCCACGCCAGCGACGGCGCCTGCTCGACGACGATGCTCAGGCCCCCGGGCCAGAACGACTGGACCAGCGCGCGGGCCTGCGGGCTGACGCGCTGCACCAGGCCGTCGACGGTGTGCCAGGAGCCGACCAGGACCGGCACCGGCATGTCACGACCGCGGCCCTTCGCGGCGAGGAGCGAGGCGACCGCCTCGGCGTCGAACGCATCGCAGCCGATGCCGTAGAGGGTGTCGGTCGGCAGGACCACCAGGCGACCGCCGCGCGCGGCGCCGACCGCCGCGTGCAATCCGGCTGCTCGTTCGTCCGGGTCACTGCAGTCGTAGACGGCGCTCACGCGTTCCATCCTTGCACGGCGGTCACCGGGCGTCGTCGCGCGGTGACGTATCGGGGGCGGCCGGCCAGATCGTCGTGGCCGGCGACCTCGGTGAAGGCGCCATCGGCCCCGAAGACGTCCCGGGTACGCCCGCCGGTGGTGTCGTCGTGCTCGATGGCGACCGCGCCGCCGGGCACCAGGGACCCCGCGATCAGCGGAACCATCGCGGTGATCACGTCCATGCCGCTCTCCCCCGAGAAGACGGCCTCGGCCGGGTCGTGACCGACCTCCGGCGACACCGGCGACGATGCGGGGACATAGGGCGGATTGCTGACGATCACCTGCCGCGGCCCGATCAGTTCCCAGACCCCGGGATCGGTGACATCGCCGGCGACGACGCGCACCCGCTCGAACACGCCGCCGGGCTGCGCGGCCACGTTGCGCCGCAGATACGCCAGCGCCTCCGGCGACCGTTCGACGGCGATCACCCGCGCCCGCGGCACCGCGGTGGCGATCGCCAGCGCCAGCGCCCCGCTCCCCGAACAGAGGTCGGCGATGCGGATCGTCTGGGCCCCGGAGTGCTCGCGTGCGCAGATCCCGGCGGCCCACTCGACCAGCAGTTCGGTCTCCGGACGCGGGATGAACACCCCGGGCCCGACGGCGAGTTCGACGCCGGCGAAGTGCGCGGTCGCCGTCAGATGTTGCAGCGGGATGCGCTCGGCGCGGCGCGCGATCAGGGCCTCGTACTCGGCGCGCCGGGCGGCGTCGACGTCGTCGATCAGCAGCAGCCGCCCGGGCTGCGTGCCGAGCACGTGGGCCAGCAGCCAGGCGGCGTCGACCGCGGCACAGTCGATACCGGCCCGCGCGAGGGTGGCCGTCCCGGCCGCGCGCAGCGCCGAGGCGGAGATCACGGAGCCGTTCACTGCTCCAGGCGGGCCTGCTTGTCGGCCTCGACCAGGGCGCCGAGCAGCGCGTCCATGTCGCCGGCCAGGACCGCGTCGAGGTTGTTGGCCTTGTAGCCGATGCGGTGATCGGTGATGCGGTTCTCCGGGAAGTTGTAGGTCCGGATGCGTTCGGAGCGGTCGACGGTGCGGATCTGCGCGGCGCGGCCGGCGGCGGCCTCGGCCGCGGCCTCCTCCTCGGCGGCGGCTTGCAGCCGGGCGGCCAGCACCTGCATGGCGCGGGCCTTGTTCTGCAGCTGGGAGCGCTCGTTCTGGCAGGTCACGACGATGCCGGTCGGCAGGTGGGTGAGGCGGACCGCCGAGTCGGTGGTGTTGACGCCCTGGCCGCCCTTGCCGGAGCTGCGGTAGACGTCCACGCGCAGGTCGTTCTCGTCGATGGCGACCTCGGCCACCTCGTCGGGTTCGGGATAGATCAGCACACCGGCCGCGGAGGTGTGGATGCGCCCCTGCGATTCGGTGACCGGCACGCGCTGCACTCGGTGCACACCGCCCTCGAACTTCAGGCGCGACCAGACCCCGTCCCGGCTCGCCTCGCGCGCCTTGATGGAGAGGGTCGCATCCTTGTAGCCGCCGAGGTCGGACTCGGTGACGCCGAGGACGGTGGTCTTCCAGCCGCGCTTCTCGCAGTACTTGAGGTACATGCGGACCAGGTCGGCGGCGAACAGCGCCGATTCCTCGCCGCCGGCACCCGACTTGACCTCCAGCACCACGTCGTCGCCGTCGTGCGGGTCGCGCGGGGCCAGCAGATCGGTCAGAGCGGCGTCGAGTTCGGCGACGGTCTCCTCCAGCCCGGGGACCTCCTCGGCGAACGCCGGGTCGGCCTCGGCCAGTTCACGCGCGGCTTCGAGGTCGTCGCGGGCCGCGGTCAGCTTGGTGTAGGTGGCCATCACCGGCGCGAGTTCGGCGAAGCGCTTGCCCACGCGGCGGGCGTTGGCCGGATCGTCGTGCAGCGCCGGATCGGACAGCTGCTGCTCGAGACCGGCGTGCTCGGCGAGGACGTCGTCGATCGCGGTTGCCTGCCTGCTCACTGGTGTTGCTCTCAATCGTTGTGATGCCGCTCATTGAGTCGTTGTGATGCCGCTCATTGAGCCTGTCGAAATGGAAGTAGATGCGAACGACGCCCGGCCTGCGATCGGAACGATCGTGAGCCGGGCGTCGTCTGCGAGCTACTTCTGGCGCTTGCCGTACCGCTTCTCGAAGCGGGCCACGCGGCCGCCGGTGTCGAGAATCTTCTGCTTACCGGTGTAGAACGGGTGGCACTGCGAGCAGACTTCGACGTTGATCCGTCCGTCCTTCTCGGTGCTCCGGGTCTCGAAGGTGTTACCGCAACCGCAGACGACGGTCGTCGCCACGTACTCGGGATGAATCTGCTGCTTCATGCGCTGGGTCCTTAATCTCTGTGGTCGCCGGGTCATCGGTGCGAAGACCCCGATGTGAACCGGAACCGGACTGACCGATCGATTATTCCACAGGCCGTCGGGCCGGGCGAAATCGAGCGACTCGCCGCGCGGCGCCGGGACGACCGGAGTGTGACGGACATTTCATTTCTACTTAGTGTTGCCTAAGCTAAGTTCAGTTCACACGTGTGTCGCTTCACCGTCGCAGCGCCCACCGGCCCCATGCCCGTATCCCGGGTATCCCTGTCTGCGAGGTGAGTCCATTGCGACCCGAATCCACTGCTGCCGCGACCCTGTGGGATCCGGCGGGCGAGAAGAGCAGTTGCGGCGTCGGCTTCATCACCCGCAAGGACGGCGTGCAGAGCCACGACGTGATCACCATGGCCGCCGAGGCCCTCTGCTCGGTGCCGCACCGCGGCGGCATCAACGCCGAGGGCGTGGGCGACGGCGGCGGCGTCTCGATGGACCTCTCGCAGGCCTTCTTCCGGAAGATCACCGGTCAGCGCGACTTGCGGCTCGGCCGCTTCTGCGTCGGCAACTTCTTTCTCCCCGGCGACGACGCCGCGGCCGCGCAGGCCGCACGCCTGATCACCTCCACGATGACCGATCGCGGCTTCACCGTCCTCGCCGACCGCGAGGTGCCGGTGGATGATTCGGCGCTGCCGCCGGCCGGGCCCGCGGCCCAGCTGCCCATCCGCCAGTGGGTGTTCGCGGCCCCGGATCCGTGCCCGAGCCCGGCCGGCCTGGACCTGCTGGTCCAGGAAGCGCTGCTGCACATCGAGGCGATCGGCTACGCCGACCCGGCGCTGACCGGCCTGTACCCGCTCTCCCTGTCGGCCCGCACCCAGGTCCTCAAGGGCCGGCTCTCGTCGCACGAGGTGATCGACTATTTCGTCGATCTCGCCGACCCCGACCACGCCGTGCACACCCTGTACTTCCACACGCGCTTCTCCACCAACACCGATCCGCATCCGACGATGGCGCAGCCGTTCCGCTACCTGGCCCACAACGGCGAGCTGAACACCGACAAGAAGAACCGGATCGCCCAGACCACCGCGGCCGCCGCCGCGCGGCGCACCGTCGTCCGGCCGCCCGGTCAGTCCGACAGTTCACGGCTGGACCAGACCGTCGCGACGCGCGTCATCGAGGACGGCCTCGACCTGGTGACCGCGATCGTCTCGATGATGCCGCCGGCCTGGGAGAACGACCTCACCCTCTCCCCTCGCGTCCGCGCGATGTTCGAGTATTTCTCGCTCTACGAGGAGAAGAACGACGGTCCCGCGGCCGTCGTGTTCGGCGACGGCACCGTGATTGGCGCCCGCCTGGACCGGCTCGGCCTGCGCCCGCTCCGCTCGGTCGAGACCGCCGACTACCTCTGCGTCTTCTCCGAGGCGGGACAGATCGACATCGAACCGTCGACGGTCCTCTCCCGCGGCCGCGTCCGCGCGGGCGGAATGATCTACTACGACCACCGCGAACAGCGCACGTACACCACCGACGAGGTGTACGAGAAGCTCGCCGCCGCGGCCGACTACCCCGCGCTGCTCGCCGCCGCCAAGGTCGATCTCGCCGAACTGACCGGAGTCGACGGGCCCCGGCAGACCCCACCGGCCACGACGCTGACCGATCACCAGCGCTACCGCGCGTACTACCTGGACCAGGAGAGTTTCCGCTTCTTCCTCGATCCGATGATCGAGACCGGCGGGGAACTGATCTCGGCGATGGGCTTCGGACTCGCGATCAACGCGCTGACCGATCGGGAGCCGAGCGTCGCGCGGTTCTTCAGCCAGCGGTTCGCGCAGGTGACCAACCCGCCGCTGGACAGCATTCGGGAAGCCGACGCCATGACCATGCGCGTCGCGCTCGGTGCCCGCCCGCAGGTCTTCGCCTCCGCCCGCGCGCGCGGCGACGAGTCCGCGACGTCGTGCCAGATCGTGCTCACCTCGCCGGTGATCTCCGGCGACCAGCTCGACGTCCTGACGACCCAGCGCCGGGTCCCGGTCGCCGAATTCGACGCGACGTCGCCGGTGCCGGGCGAGGCCGGCGGCGCGGCGGCGCTCTCCGCCGCCATCGAAACGCTGTGCGACGACGTGGTCGCCTTCGCCGGCACCGCCGGCGGCATCGCGGTACTCACCGACCGGCGTATCGGACCGGACGCGATGGCCCTCCCCATGGTGTTCGCCGTGTCGGCCGTGAACCAGCGCCTGATCGCCGCGGGTCTGCGGTTGCGGGTGAGCATCGTCGTCGACTCCGGCCAGGTCGAATCGAGCCATCACCTGGCGCTGCTGCTCGGTTTCGGCGCGTCGGCCGTGCATCCGCACACCGTGCTGCGGCGAGCCGTCGACGTGTTCGGGCCCGACGGCGCCGGCGCCGCGTTCGATCGGTGGCGCAAGGCGGCCGAGAAGTCGCTCGGCAAGACCATGGGCCGGGTCGGCCTGTGCACCGTCGAGAGCTACATCGGCGGCGAGTTCTTCGAACCCAACTTCCTCGACACCGACGACCCCGACCTGCACCGGTGGTTCGGCACCATGACCTCGCCCGCCGGTGGTGTCGGCCTGGCCCCGATCGCGGATGCCCTCGTGGCCGCCCACACCGCGGCGATGACCGGCGAGCTCACCGGCGACCGCGACCTGCCGCTGCTCGGCCTCTTCAAGGAGCGCGCCGACGGCGCCGGTCACTCGTTCGGGGCGACGGCCGTCCGCCGCTGGGAGGAGATGAACGCCGCCGGGCTCACCTACGACGGCGCCGAGCGCGATTCGCCCGACGCGGTGGGCGCCGGCGCCCCGGACGCTCTGCGGACGCTGACCCTCGCCGAACTGAACAGCGCGTTCGGGCTGACCGCGAAGGTCTACGACGGCAGCGGCTACGACCGGCTCACCGACGAGCAGATCGACGGATTCGCGATCACCGACGCCTACCGCACGTTCGCCGCCGACATCGCCGCGGCGCGTGCCGAGCGGCCGTCCACGGTCCGCGACGTGCTCGCGATCGCGCCCGCCGGGGACGCGATGCCGCTCGAGCTGGTGATGCCCGCACACGAGATCACCCCGGCCTTCGCGTCCGGCGCGATGAGCCACGGCGCCCTGGTGGCGGCGGCGCACGAGGCCGTCGCCCACGGCACCAACATGGTCGGCGCCCTCAGCAACAGCGGGGAGGGCGGCGAGCACATCTCCCGCTACGGCACCCTGCGGGCCTCGGCGATCAAACAGTTCGCCTCCGGCCGGTTCGGCATCTGGGCGGGCTACCTGGCCGATCCGAACCTGCGGGAACTGGAGATCAAGATCGGCCAGGGCGCCAAGCCCGGCGAGGGCGGTCAGCTGCCGGCGGCCAAGGTGACGGTGGAGATCGCCGCGGCCCGCGGCGGCACCCCGGGTGTCGAGCTGATCTCGCCGCCCCCGCACCACGACACCTACTCGATCGAGGACCTGGCCCAGCTGATCCACGACTGCAAGGCCGCCCGCGTGCGCGTGATCGTGAAGCTGGTCTCATCGGAGGGCATCGGCACGATCGCCGTCGGCGTGGCGAAGGCCGGCGCCGACGTCATCAACGTGGCGGGCAACACCGGTGGCACCGGTGCCGCCGCGGTCACCAGCCTGCGATACGCCGGCCGGGCCGCCGAGATCGGCCTCGCCGAGGTGCATCAGGCGTTGTGCGCCAACGGATTGCGGAAGAAGGTGATCCTGCGCGCGTCGGGGGCGCACCAGACGGGCCGCGATGTCGTCGTCTCGGCTCTGCTCGGCGCCGACAGCTTCGAGTTCGGCACCGCCGCGCTCATGTCGATCGGCTGCGTGATGGCCAAGAACTGCAACATCAAGTGCCCGGCCGGCCTCACCACCAATCCCGAACTCTTCGAGGGCGATCCGCGCGCGATGGCGCAGTACTTGCTGAACGTGGCCGCCGATGTCCGCGAGATCCTCGCGGGCCTCGGGCTGCGCAGCCTCCGTCAGGCCCGCGGCCGGGCCGACCTGCTCAGCGTGATCGACCATCCCGCGATGGTCGGCACCATTCGCCCGGACAAACTGCTCGCCGTCGTTCCCGAGTCGGTGATCGACGAGCCGATCTACTACGAGGCCGACTTCCGCGTCGACGACGCGCTCCTCGAGCAGGTCCGCGGCGCCCTCGTCGAGCGGAATTCCGGCACCGTCGTCACCGAGCCCGTGCACCTGGGCAACCGCGACAAGAGCGTCGGCGGCCGGCTGGCGATCGACCTCGAACGCCTCCTCAACTGGGAACTCGACGCCGAACGGGCCGACGCCCTGACCGCCGTGCTGCACGACGAGCGCGGGCGGCGCTACCTCGCACCGGACGCGGTGACGATCCCGACGACGGGTTCGGCGGGACAGTCGTACGCCGCCTTCTGCAACGACGGCCTGCGCATGACGCACAGCGGCACCTGCAACGACGGCGTCGGCAAGTCGATGTCCGGCGGCACCGTGGTGATCTCGTCGCCCGGCGGCGGTTCGACGTCGGCCGGCGGAAACGTGCTGGTGGGCAACTTCGCGCTCTTCGGCGCGACCGGCGGGCGGCTGTTCGTCGAAGGTGAGGCCGGCGACCGCTTCGCCGTGCGGAACTCCGGAGCGACCGCCGTGGTCGAGGGGCTCGGCGAGTACGGCTGCGAGTACATGACCGGCGGGGCCGTGCTCAATCTCGGCGGCTACGGCAAGGGCCTGGCCAACGGGATGAGCGGCGGCTTCCTCTACCAGTACGACCCCGCGTGCCGCGTGGACGAGTATGTCAGCGCCGACTCGGTCATCCTCGGCTCGATCACCGGTGTCGACGACCCGTTCGCGGCGCTGCACCACGCCGCGGTGTTCCAGCTCGTGCAGTGGCACGCCGACGCGACCGGCTCGCGGCTCGCGACGCGCCTCCTCCAGAACTGGGAGACCGAACGGCACTACATCACCTACGCGATGCCGAGAGCGCTCGTCGTGCACCAGGATTCGGCGACGATCATGGCGACGCTGGATCGTCGCGAGCTGCTCGACGAACTGTCCGGCGCCATCGCCGTCGACCAGGTCCGCGCACTCAAGCGCGGCGCCCGGACCGGCGTCCCGGTGATCGACGGCGCGGTGCCGGCGTTCGGGCACACCGACGACGAGGCCACCTACGCTCTCCTCGCCGCCTTCACCGTGTTCGAGCTCGCCCGGGAGGTGGCCGCGCGGCGCCTGCGCAAGTCGCGGCACGGCACCCGCCTGACGGCGAACGACAAGACCGTCGCGCATGCGGCCCGCAATCTGGTCCTGACCGAGGACTTCGATCTGCTCGGCCGGGTGGCCCGGTACGCGCGGGACATCCTGGCCGAGTACCCGGCCGAGCACCTCGCGGCGCTCATCGGCGCCAAACGGGTCACCGACTACAAGCAGGCGCTCGCGCTGCGCAACGTCCGGTCGATGGACGCGCCGGCGACCTACGGCTGGCTCCTGTTGCAGGACGCGCGGAACCGGGAGGTGCTCGGCGAACTCACGAGCTTCGCCGAACTGTTCGCCACCCGCGCCGTACCCGACATCGCCGAGGCCATGCGCCCTCCCGCGCCGGCCTCGTCCACCGACCCCGCGGCTGTCGCCGCCCCGAGGTAGAAGGCGGTCCCCATGGAACTCCCCTACATTCCGTCCGACATCCCGTTCACCGGTGAGCAGAAGGCCTGGTTCGCCGGGTTCATGTCCGGTCTGCACACGCGCATGGCGATGCCGACCGGTGTGGCCGACGCGGCCCTCGCGGGGACGGCGACCAGCACGCTCGCGCCGGCCGGTGGTCCGGGCCCGCTGCTGATCGCCTACGGCACCCAGACCGGCAACGCCGAGATGATCGCCGAGCAGGCCGGTGAGGCGGCCGCGAGCCTCGGCTTCCGGGTGCGCGTCGCCGACATGGGCGACCTGACCGCGGCGGACATCGCCGCGTCGGGCAAACTGCTGGCGGTCGTGTCCACGTACGGCGAGGGCGACATGCCCGACGCCGCCGAGGACCTCTGGGGCGCGCTCGCCGAGGCCGGCGCACCGCGCCTGGAGGGTCTGCGCTACGCCGTGTGCGGGCTCGGCGACTCGATCTACGACGGCTTCTGTCAGGCCGCGAAGAACCTCGACGGCCGGCTCGCCGAACTCGGGGCCCAGCGTCTCGTCGACCGGGTCGAGTGCGACGTCGACTTCCAGCGCCCGGCCGACGCGTGGCTCCCCGGTGCGCTGCAAGCGCTCGCCGACGCTCCGGCGACCGCGCTCAGCGCGACGGCGCCGTCTCCGTCGCCGTCGTCGAAGGACCCGGGAGAGGTCGCGTGGGGCCGCAAGAGGCCGTACCCCGCGACGATTCTCGCGAACTCGATCCTCTCGGGCCCCACCTCCGGCAAGGAGGTGCGGCACGTGGTGATCTCGTTGGGCGACAGCGGGATCGAGTACCAGGCGGGCGACGGACTCAGCGTGGTGCCGGTGAACGACGAGACGCTGGTCGCGGCACTGCTGTCCCGGATCGGCGCGACCGGCGACGAGGTGATCACCGACCGCAAGACGCAGCGCACCCTGCGCGATGCGCTCACCCACCACTACGAGATCTCCACCCCGTCGAAGTATCTCGTCGACTACGTCGCCTCGCGCACCGGCGACGACGAACTGACGCACCTGTCGGTCACCGGCGACACCGACGCACTCGACGCCTGGCTGTGGGGCCGGGACGTGCTCGACGTCCTCAACGTGGATCCGTCGCTCACGCTGACGCCGGAGGAGCTGATCGGCGAGCTGCGCCCGTTGGCGCCGCGCGTGTACTCGATCTCGTCGTCGCCGGCCGCCCACCCCGGCACCGTGCACCTCACCATGGCGACCGTCCGCTACACCTCGGAGAATCGGGAGCGCGGCGGCGTCTGTTCGACCTTCCTGGCCGACCGCCGCGCGACCGGCGAGCAGGTGCACGTCTACATCACCCCGAACAAGGCTTTCCGGCTGCCCGAGGACGACGCCGCCCCGGTCATCATGGTCGGGCCCGGCACCGGTATCGCCCCCTTCCGGAGCTTCCTGCACGAGCGGGCGGCTCGCGGCGCCGTCGGCGAGAACTGGCTGTTCTTCGGCGATCAGCACCGCGACGCGGATTTCCTGTACGAGGCCGAGCTCGAGCAGTTCCGCGCCGACGGCGGGCTCACCCGCTTGGATCTGGCCTTCTCCCGCGACCAAGCGCACAAGGTGTACGTCCAGGACCGCATGCGCGAGCGGGGCGGGGAACTCTACCGATGGCTCGAGCGCGGCGCCTACCTCTACGTGTGCGGTGATGCGAGCCGGATGGCGCACGACGTCGACGTCGCGCTGACCGAGATCGTCGCCCGGCACGGCGGCATGGATGCCGAGAAGGCCGGCCTGTACGTCGGTGAGTTGAAGAAGGACAAGCGGTACTGCAGGGACGTGTACTGATGAACGGACAGCAGCCGGAGGATCGGTCACGCCCGGACGACTGCCCGTGCCGGAGGTGTCCACGCGCACGGGGCCGCGGCACCGACCTGGAGCAGGTGCTCGACGCGCCGGGATCGGCGAGCACTCTCCTCGACGGTCCGGTCGACATCGTCCTGAGTGCGCTGCCCCTGCTGGATGAGGTGGTCGGCGTGACGGCCGCCGGTCCGGTGCTGACCAGCGCCACCGGCGCGCATGCGGCACCCATCGGCGCGGGCGGCCCGCTCCTCGCGCCGGCCGGGACGATCGCCCTGCGCGTGCGGCCCGCCGCGCTGGGGCCGATGGTGATCACCGAACCGGTCGACCGCACTCCCCCGACGCTGCGCTTCTTCGACCGGGACGGCACCATCGCGCACGCCGTCTATCTGACGCGCGGCTCCGACCGGCTCGTCTTCGAGTCGCTCTCCCTGGTGGGGCCGTCGGTCGGCGGCGGCGGACTGGCCGGAGTCCACCTCGGCGAAGGACCGAGCACGCCGGGTGACTCCGGCGACCAGCTCGCGATGCTCGACGACGTGCTCGCCGACCGCGGATGCCGGCGCGGTGCAGCGTTGGCGAGCGGCACCCAGGCCGGCGCGGTGCGCGTCGCGTCGTCGCAGCTCGTCGCCGCGCTCACGCACGCCGCCCGGCTGTCCATGCCGATCACCACCTGCGCCGTCGCACCCGGAATCCTCGCGATCCATCACGACCGCCTCGACGGGGTCCGCGAACACGCGGGCGTCATGGTCATGGCGTCCGGCGGCACCAGCACCATGATCGACTTCAATGACATCGAGCACTGCTGGCTCACCCGCGCCGACGGCTCGCGCGGACGCACGAGCGCCGTCGAACTGTACGACCGCCACGGCCGGTGCTGTTTCCTCGCCTCGGTGACCGGCCCGATCACCGAGTCGACGTGGGCCGGATGGGAGCAGCTGATCGATGATCTGCGCGACCACTCGTGACCGCCCGAGCCTGACGGGTACCGCGCGTACCGCGGGGTAGATTACGACCATGACGACCGAATCCGAGCGGCCCGCGGGCCGGGCCAAGAAAGTCCGCTGGTCTCGCCGCAATCCCTACGAGGCGCGGGTCATCGAGAACACCCTCCTCACCGCCCCGGAGAGCGAGAAGGAGGTTCGTCACCTGGTGCTCGACGTCGCCGACGCGGGTCTGGAATACGAGCCCGGCGACGCCGTCTCGGTGCTCCCCACCAACGACCCGTCGCTGGTCACGGCGATCATCGCGCGGCTCGGCGTGCCGCCGGAGACGGAGATCACCGACCGGAAGGGCTCGCAGACGCTGTCGAACGCGCTCACCCACGGGTTCGAGATCACCTCGGTGTCGATGTATCTGCTCGACCACCTGGCGAAGGCCCTCGGCAACACGGCGGCGGCCGCCCTGCTCGACGGTGACCGCGCCGACCTCGACGCCTGGGCGCGCGGCCGGGACGTGCTCGATCTGCTGAACCTGGAACCCGACTGGACGCCGACCCCGGAGGCGCTGCTCGCCGAGCTCCGGCCGCTCGCCGCGCGCACCTACTCGATCTCGTCGTCGCCGAACGTGCACGCCGGGACCATTCACCTGACCCCGGCGACCGTCCGGCACTTCGCCACCGACGACTGGGGCGACGGGCGCGACCGCGGCGGCGCGGCGTCGACGTACCTCGCCGACCGGGTGACGCCGGGCGACACCGTCGGCATCTACCTGACCCCGAACAAGAGTTTCCGCCTGCCCGAACCGGACACCGACATCATCATGATCGGCCCCGGTACCGGAATCGCCCCCTTCCGCGGCTTCCTGCACGAGCGCGCCACCGCCGGCGGCGCGGGCCGCAACTGGCTGTTCCACGGCGCCCGCCGCCGCGACCAGGACTTCCTGTACCGCGAGGAGATCCACGAACTGCACGCCGAGGGCGTCCTGGACCGCCTGGACGTGGCCTTCTCCCGCGAACAGGAGGAGAAGGTCTACGTCCAGCACCTGATGGACGGCCACGGCGAGGACCTCTACCACTGGCTGCGCGACGGCGCGGTCCTCTACGTCTGCGGCGACGCCGACGCCATGGCCGCCAGCGTCGACGACGCCCTGGTCTCGATCATCGCGACCAACGAGGGCCTCGACGACACCGCCGCCCGCGCCCGCCTCGACGAGCTGCGCACCGCCGGCCGCTACCGCCGCGACGTCTACTGACGCTTCCTCTGGGACGAGCCCCCACCGCCCGTTGAGCCGACCCGCCCCCACAGCCCGCTGAGCCGACCCGCCCCCACAGCCCGCTGAGCCGACCCACCCCTACAGCCCGCTGAGCCGACTCTCCCCCACCACCCATCGAGCCGACCCGCCCCCACCACCCATCGAGCCGACCCGCCCCCACCACCCATCGAGCCGACCCGGGCCCACCGCCCGTTGAGCGGACTCGCCCCCGCAGCCCGCTGAGCCGACTCGCCCCCGCAGCCCGCTGAGCCGACCCACCCCCACAGCCCGCTGAGCCGACCCACCCCCACAGCCCGCTGAGCCGACCCACCCCCACAGCCCGCTGAGCCGACCCGCCCCCACAGCCCGCTGAGCCGACCCGCCCCCACAGCCCGTTGAGCCGATCGAGGCGCTAGCCGAGATCGTGTCGAAACGCCCTCCTAGCAGGACGTCTCCACACGGCCGACGATCTGGGCGCCACGGGAGCAAGACGTCGCGGATCTTGTCGCGGCCGAAATCTGTCGCGGACACGCCGCCGGATCCAGCAAGAATCACGACATGTGTCGACCGGCGACACGATCCGCGACCGATCGCCGGGCGCGCCGGGGCCGGGGAGCGCGGGCGCAGTCGCTCAGAGCAGGCGACGGTTGCGGTCGTACAGCTTCCCGCCGACGGCGAGCAGCGTGTACCGATCGTCGAGCGTCCGGCGCCACAGCGGGGTGGACGAGTCGATCCCGAACGCGGCGAAGCTGTCCGAATCGAGCGAGACCAGCAGGCGCTCACCGTCGGTACCGAGGGCGGTCCCGAACTGCGCATTGAAGGTCCCGCCTTTCCCGTCGTACGCGTCGAACCAGCCGAAGGGGTAACCGTCGCCGCTCGACGCCGAGGTCCCGTCCGACGGCCACGGACCAGTACGACGTCGGCAGAATAGCCGGTCACGATCCAGATATGCACACGTGAGCCGCCAGAGCGCCGCCGTCATGTGGGCGGCACGGAGTCGAGGCGGCGAATCGTTCGGGCGACGGCCTCGAGCCAAGGTCACTTCTCCGGGTGTCCGCGCGGAGCCACCACCCAGCGAGATGCTTGGCTTCGACACGGTCTCGCCCCTGCGGGGCTCGACCGGCTCAGCCGGCTGAAACAGACTCGACCAGCCCGGCCGGCGGATAGCGGGGCTCGACCGGCTGGAAGCAGGCTCGACCAGCTGGGGAGCACGTCGATCGACGCAGCCACCCCGCACCGCGCGGACCGCGACGACGGACCTGCTGAGACGACGGAAGCGGGGGCGTTGACGACCCTTTCGAGCCCTCCGCAGCCACTCTCGAGATCGGCACAGCCTTCTAGAACGAAGCAGCGAGGACTGGCCCCTCCTGAGCATGCGTGGCGGAGCGGAGCGACGACACGCGGTCGAAGGGCCGAGAAAGGGTCGTCAACGACCCCGCGACCAGACGAGAAGACCCGAGGTCAGTCGTTGTCGATACCGCCCGGGGCGGTCTTGGAGACCTGCATCAGGAACTCGACGTTGTTCCGCGTCTTCTTCAGCTGGCTCACCAGCAGGTCGATCGCCTGCTGGCTGTCCAGGCCGGCGAGGAGCCGGCGCAGCTTGTGCACGATCGCGAACTCGTCGGGCGAGAGCAGCAGCTCGTCCTTGCGGGTGCTCGACAGGTTGACGTCGACGGCCGGGAAGACGCGGCGCTCGGAGATCTTGCGGTCGAGCTTGAGCTCGGCGTTGCCGGTGCCCTTGAACTCCTCGAAGATCACCGTGTCTCCGGTCGAGCCGGTCTCCACCAGCGCGGACGCGATGATGGTGAGCGAGCCGCCGTTCTCGATGTTGCGCGCCGCGCCGAGGAACCGCTTCGGCGGGTACAGCGCGGTGGAGTCGACACCACCGGACAGGATACGGCCCGACGCCGGGGAGGCGTTGTTGTAGGCGCGGCCCAGGCGGGTGATCGAGTCGAGCAGCACGACGACGTCCTTGCCCTGTTCCACGAGACGCTTGGCGCGTTCGATGGCCAGTTCGGCGACGGTGGTGTGGTCCGACGGCGGGCGGTCGAAGGTGGAGGCGATGACCTCGCCCTTCACGCTGCGCTGCATGTCGGTGACCTCTTCGGGCCGTTCGTCCACCAGCACGACCATGAGATGGCACTCGGGGTTGTTGGTGGTGATCGCGTTCGCGATGTCCTGCAGGATGGTGGTCTTACCGGCCTTCGGCGGCGACACGATCAGGGCGCGCTGGCCCTTACCGATCGGCATGATCAGGTCGATCACGCGCGTCGACAGCCGCTCGGGCGTGGTCTCCAGCCGCAGGCGCTGATTCGGGTACAGCGGCGTCAGCTTGGTGAAGTCGGGCCGCTTGCGCGACAGCTCCGGATCGCCGCCGTTGACGGTGTCCAGGCGGACCAGCGGGTTGAACTTCTGCCGCTGATTGCCGCCCCCGCCGCCCTGCTCGCCGTCGCGCGGCACCTTCACGGCACCGGTGATCGCGTCGCCGCGCCGCAGGCCGTAACGGCGGACCATGTTCATCGAGACGTAGACGTCGTTCGGGCCGGGCAGGTAGCCGGAGGTCCGGACGAAGGCGTAGTTGTCGAGCACGTCGAGGATGCCGGCGACCGGTGCGACGACGTCGCCCTCGTTCAGCTGCGGCTCCGCCCCGCCGCCACCGTCGCCACGATCGCGGTTGCGGCGGTTGCGTTCCCGCAGCCGACGGCCGCGGCGGCGGCCGCCGCCCTCGCCGTCGTCCGACGGACCCTGGTTCCCCTGGTTCTGGTTGCCCTGGTTCTGGCCGCCCTGCCCCTGGTTGCCCTGGTTCCGCTGGCCGCCCTTGTTGCCGCCGTCGTTCCTGTTGCCGTCGTTCTTGTTGCCGTCGGACTTCTCGCCGCGCGCGTCGTTGTTCTTGTCGGCGTTGTTCTTGTCGCCCTGCTTGGCCGCGCCCTTGTCGCCGGTGTCCGGCTTGTTGGCCCCGTTCCGGTTCTCGCCGTTCCGGTTGTCGCGGTTCTCGCCGCGCCGCGCGCCGCGGCCGCGCTCCTCGCCCTGCTCGGGGCCGGACTTCGGCGCGGAATCGGCCGGGGCCTTCTCCGCGACGGTCTTCTCGGCAGGTGCCTTCTCCGCCGGGGCCTTCTCGGCCGTCTTCGCGACGACGGGCTTGTCGGCGGCGGGCTTCCCGGCAGGTGCGGTGTTCGCGGCCCCACCGGACTGCTGAGCGCGGATCGCGTCGATCAGCGCGCCCTTGCGCATTCCCGAAATGCCCTTGATGCCCAGGCCGGCGGCCACGGTGCGGAGTTCCGGGAGCAGCATGCTGCTGAGGCCGCGCTTGGCCGTGTCGGGAGTGCTCAGGTCCGTATCGGTCACGGATGTCCTTTCGTTGCCCGCGGCAGAGGCCGCCGGGCCCACAACAATGAAGAAGTGGTGTGGAGATTCTCTGTGCTCCGCCGCGGCGAAAGATCACGACCGGCCGACGCTGCGGCCGGTCGGAGTCGACGGCCTCTGGCGGTGTGTACCGAAGACGTGAGAGAAGATGTCTTCGCGGCGGAACGCTGCCAGTGTAGCACCGTACCGGTCAGTTGTGGGGTTTGACACCCTCGCCGATGGGCAACGACAGCATCGCGAAGCCGTGCTCGGCCCCCAGGGCGCGAGCGTCGTCGCCGAGTTCGGCCTCCCCCAGCACCAGGACCGACGGACCGGCACCCGACACGGTCGCCGCGTGTCCGCGGCGCCGCAGCTCCGCGACCAGCGCCGTGGTCTCCGGCAGCGCCGTCGACCGGTAGTCCTGATGCAGGCGGTCCCGGGTGGCCTCCATCAGGCAGCCGGGATCGCTGGTGAGTGCGACGACGGCCAGTGCCGCACGACTCAGGTTGAAGATCGCGTCGCCGCGGGGCACCGCGTCGGGCAGCAGACCGCGGGTCACGGCCGTCGACGACTCGATCTGCGGGACGAACGCGGTGGCGACGATCGCCGGGTGCAGGTGCAGGCGGCGGGCGAAGTAGCCGGTGTGGCCGGACTCGTCGGTCATCCAGGTCACCACGGCGCCGCCGAGCACGCTGGCGGCGGCGTTGTCGGGGTGCCCCTCGAACTCACCGGAGAGCTGCACCAACTCGTCGTCGGTGAGCGCGGGACGTCGTCCGTCGGCGGCGATGAGCGCCGACGCGGCGGCCAGACCGCCGACTACCGCCGCGGCCGACGACCCCAGGCCGCGCGAGTGCGGAATGACGTTGGTGCACTTCAGGTGCAGTCCCGGCGCGGCGATACCGGCGAACTCCAGACCGCGGATCACCGCGCGGGCCACCAGATGACGGCCGTCGCGCGGCACGTCGCCGGCGGCCTCGCCGGTCACCTCGACGGCCACGCCGCCGTCGGTCACCGTCACGACGATGTCGTCGTACACGCCCAGCGCCAGGCCGAGACAGTCGAAGCCGGGGCCGAGGTTGGCCGACGACGCCGGGACGCGTACGCCGGCGCGCAGGCCGGGGCTCAGCCGCAGGTCCGCGTCCGGTGCGCCGAGCAGCGCGAGGGGGCTAGCACTCATGAGGACGTACTATCCCACGCCGAGCGCCCCGGCGACCGCAACCGGGTCGACGGCGATGGCATCCACCTGCGGCATGTCGCGCAGGGCGGTGTCCGGATCCTTCAGGCCGTTGCCGGTGACGGTGCAGACCACCAGCGAGCCGGGCTTCACCCAGCCGTCGGCGTGGGCGGCGAGCAGGCCGGCCACGCTGGCGGCCGAGGCGGGCTCGACGAAGACGCCGACCTTCCCGGCGAGCAGGCGGTAGGCCTCCAGCAGCTTCTCGTCGGTCGCGGCCCGGAACTGGCCGTTCGACTCCTCCTTGGCGGCGACGGCCTGGTTCCAGCTGGCCGGGGCACCGATGCGGATCGCGGTGGCGATGGTCTCCGGGTTCAGTACCGGCTCGCCGAGGACGAGCGGCGCGGCGCCGGCGGCCTGGACGCCGAGCATCCGCGGCAGCGCGTCGATGATCCCGTCGGCGTGGTACTCCTTGTAGCCCTTCCAGTACGCGGTGATGTTGCCCGCGTTGCCGACCGGGAGCGCGTGCACGTCGGGGGCCCGGCCGAGGACGTCGACGATCTCGAACGACGCCGTCTTCTGTCCCTCGATGCGGGCCGGATTCACCGAGTTGACCAGCTCGATCTCCGGGTAGTCGGAGGTCACCTTGCGGGCCAGCTCCAGACAGTCGTCGAAGTTGCCCTGCACCTGGATCACCTTGGCACCGTGCATCACGGCCTGGGCCAGCTTGCCCATCGCGATCTTGCCCTCGGGGATCAGCACCGCGCTGGTGATGCCCGCGCGGGTGGCGTAGGCGGCCGCCGAGGCGGAGGTGTTGCCGGTGGACGCGCACAGCACGGCGCGCTTGCCGTTGTTGACGGCGGTGGTGACGGCCATCGTCATGCCGCGGTCCTTGAACGACCCGGTCGGGTTGAGGCCCTCGACCTTGAGGTAGACCTCGCAGCCGGTGACCTCGCTGAGGTACGGCGCCGAGATCAGCGGGGTGCCCCCCTCGAGGAGCGTCACGATCTTCCAGTCGTCGCCGACCGGCATGCGCGAGCGGTAGGCCTCGATCAGGCCGGGCCAGCCGCGGTGAACGGGTGTGTAGGTGGTGTCAGTCATCGGTTCCCTCCAGGCGGAGCACACTGGACACCTCGATCACGGAGTCCATTTCTTCAAGTCCGGCAACGGTTTCCGACTGAGCGCGGTCGGAGGCGCGATGGGTGACGATGATCAGGCGCGCGTCCTCGCCCGCACCCTCCTGGCGCATGGCGGAGATGCTCACGCCGCGTTCGGCGAACGCACCGGAGATCTGCGCGAGCACACCGGGGCGGTCGGCGACGCGCATCGACACGTAGTAGCGGGTGGGCACGTCGTCGATCGGCGCGATCGGTAGCGACGCGTAGGTCGACTCCAGCGGACCGCGGCCGCTGTAGACGCGGTTGCGCGCGGCCATCACCAGATCGCCCATCACGGCGGCGGCGGTGGGCGCGCCACCGGCGCCCTGCCCGTAGAACATCAGCCGGCCGGCGTTCTCGGATTCGACGACGACGGCGTTGAACGCACCGTTGACGGCCGCCAGGGGATGCTCCAGCGGAATCAGCGCCGGGTAGACGCGCGCCGAAATCCGTTCTGCCCCTCCATCATTCAGTCGCTCGCAGATCGCGAGGAGCTTGACGGTGCAGTCGAACTTCTTCGCTGCTTCGAGGTCGTCGGCGGTGATCGCGGTGATGCCCTCGCGGTAGACGTCGTCGGCGGTCACCCGCGAGTGGAAGGCGATGGAGGCGAGAATGGCGGCCTTGGCGGCGGCGTCGTAGCCCTCCACGTCGGCGGTCGGATCGGCCTCGGCGTAGCCCAGGCGACCGGCCTCGGCGAGCACGTCGGCGTAGTCGGCGCCGGTCTCGGCCATCTCCGAGAGGATGTAGTTGGTGGTGCCGTTGACGATGCCTGCCACCCTGTTCACCGAGTCACCGGCGAGCGACTGGGTCAGCGGCCGGATCACCGGGATCGCACCGGCGACGGCGGCCTCGAAGTACAGGTCGACGCGATTGCGCGCCGCCGCCTCCGACAGCTCGCCGGAATACGCAGCCATCAGCGCCTTGTTGGCGGTGATCACCGACTTGCCGGCCTCCAGAGCGGCGCGGATCAGCGTCCGCGGCGGCTCGATGCCGCCGACCAGCTCCACCACGAGGTCCACGTCGTCACGGGCGACGAGCGCCTCGGCGTCGCCGGTCAGCAGCGCCGGGTCGATGCCCGGGCGTTCCCGCGCGGTGTCGCGCACGGCGACACCGCGCAGCTCCACCGGCGCACCGACGCGGGCGCGGATGTCGTCGGCGTTCTCGATGAGGATGCGGACCACTTCGGTGCCGACATTGCCCATCCCCAGGACCGCGACGCCGATCGGGCGCCCCGGAAGCTCCTGCACTGCGGAGTCACTCATTGCCTACCTCCAGGCTCAGGAAGTCATCGACGCTCTCTCGCCGCAGCAGGGTGCGGGCGGCGCCGTCGCGAACCGCCACCACCGCGGGCCGCGGCACCAGGTTGTAGCGGCTCGACATGGAATAGCAGTACGCGCCGGTGGCGCCGACGGCCAGCAGGTCACCGGGCCGCAGGTCCTCGGGCAGCCAGCAGTCGCGGACGACGATGTCCCCGCTCTCGCAGTGCTTGCCGACCACGCGGCACACCACGGCGCGGGCCTGCGACTCGCGCGAGGCCAGCCGGACGTCGTACTCGGCGTCGTACAGCACGGTGCGGATGTTGTCGCTCATACCGCCGTCCACCGAGACGTACCGTCGCACGGCCTTGCCGTCGAGCGCGACGTCCTTGACGGTGCCGACCCGGTAGAGGGTGACACCGGCCGGTCCGGCGATGGCGCGGCCGGGTTCGACGGCGATCTTCGGGGTCGGCAGTCCGAGTTGTGCGGACTCCCGCTGAACGATCGCGGCCAGCGCATCGGCGAGGACCTTGACCGGCGGCGGATCATCGCTCGGCATGTACGAAATGCCCAGTCCGCCACCAAGATCCAACGTCTCGATCTGCGAGGTCTTCGCGACGCCGAACTCGGCGACGATCTCGGCGAGCAGGCCGAGGACACGGTGGGCGGCCAGTTCGAAGCCGTCGATCTCGAATATCTGCGAGCCGATGTGGCTGTGCAGGCCGACCAGGCGCAGATGGTCGGTGGCGAACACGGCCCGCACGGCGTCCATCGCCACTCCGCCGTTCAGCGCGAAGCCGAACTTCTGGTCCTCGTGGGCGGTCGAGATGAACTCGTGGGTGTGCGCCTCGACGCCCGGAGTGACGCGGACCAGCACGTCCGCGACCACGCCGCGCTCCCCGGCGAGGCGGTCCAGGCGCTCGATCTCGATCATCGAATCGAGCACCACGTGCCCGATGCCCGCGTCGAGCGCGGCGGCCAGCTCGGTCTCGCTCTTGTTGTTGCCGTGCAGGGCGATCCGCTCGGCCGGGAAACCGGCGCGCAGGGCCACCGCGAGCTCGCCGCCGGAACACACGTCGAGCGACAGGCCCTCGGATTCGACCCACTTGGCGATCTGCACCGAGAGGAACGCCTTCGACGCGTAGTGCACGCGGCCGTAGGGCGCGAAGGCCGCTTGCATGTCGGCGCAGCGCGAACGGAAGTCGTCCTCGTCGTAGACGAAGAGCGGCGTCCCGTAGTCGGCGGCCAGTCGGTCGACGGTCACTCCGGCGATCTCCAGGACACCATCGGCATCACGAGAAGCGTTGCGCGGGAAGACATTTGCGGGAATCTCGGCCATCGCCTCGGGGGAACTCGGCCGCTCCGCGAGATGCGGGGCGGCCAGGATCTCGGCGTGCCGGGGGCCTGCGGGGTGTGCCATATCGGTTCTCTACATCCGTTCGGGGGCGCTGACGCCGACCATGTCGAGGCCGTTGGCGAGCACCTGGCGGGTCGCGGCGCACAGGGCGAGACGCGCGGCGTGCACGTCGCCCGCCTCCTCGTCACCCTGGGGCAGCACGCGGCAATGGGCGTAAAAGCGGTGGTAGCTCCCGGCGAGGCTTTCCAGGTAGCGCGGAATCCGGTGCGGCTCACGCAGTTCCGCGGCGGTGGCCACCGTGGAGCCGAAGTCGCCGAGGGTCCGGATCAGCTCACCCTCGGCCGGGTCGGTGAGCAGGTCGAGGTGATCGAGGCTCGCGGTCAGGCCCAGTTCCGCGGCGTTGCGGGCGAGCGCGCAGAGTCGCGCGTGGGCGTACTGCACGTAGTAGACCGGGTTCTCCGCGGACTGCTTGCGCAGCAGGTCGAGGTCGATGTCGATGTTGGCGTCGATGGACGAGCGGATCAGCGCGTAGCGAGCGGCGTCGACGCCGACGGCCTCCACGAGGTCGTCGAGGGTGATGACGGTGCCCGCCCGCTTGCTCATGCGGACCGGCTTGCCGTCGCGCACCAGGTTCACCATCTGCCCGATCAGCACCTCGACGCTGTCCGCGTCGTAGCCGAGCGCGGCCGCGGCCGCCTTCAGGCGCACCACATAGCCGTGGTGGTCGGCGCCGAGCATGTAGATGAGGTGATTGAAGCCGCGGTCGTGCTTGTCCTTGAGGTACGCGATGTCACCGGCGATGTAGGCGGCGTTGCCGTCGCTCTTGAGGACCACACGGTCCTTGTCGTCGCCGTAATTGGTAGAGCGCAGCCACCAGGCACCGTCGGCCTCGTACAGGTTGTCGCTGGCCTTGAGGTCGGCGATCGCGTCCTCGACCAGGCCGCGGTCGAACATCGAGTTCTCGTGGGTGTAGACGTCGAAGACGGTGCCGAACTCGGCGAGCGTCCGCTTGATGTGGGTGAACATCAGGTCCACGCCCTGCGCGCGGAAGGTCTCCAGGCGCTCGTCGTCGGGCTGGTCCAGCACGCCCGGGTGAGCGGCGACCACCGCGTCGGCGATGTCGTTGATGTACTCGCCGGCGTAGCCGTCCTCCGGCGCCGGGAGACCGCGGGCGGCGGCCTCGAGGGAGCGGGCGAAGCGGTTGATCTGTTCGCCGTGGTCGTTGAAGTAGTACTCGCGGGTCACCGTGGCACCGCGGGCGGCCAGAACACGGCCGAGGGCGTCGCCGACGGCGGCCCAGCGGGTGCCGCCGAGGTGGATCGGGCCGGTCGGGTTGGCCGAGACGAATTCGAGGTTGACCACCGAATCGGCGAGTTCGTCGCCGAGACCGTACTTCTCGCCCTGCTCCAGGATGGTCGCCACGGTCGCGTTCTGCGCCGCGGCGGCCAGCCGCAGGTTCACGAAACCCGGACCGGCGAGGTCGGCGTCGTCGATGCCGTCCGACGCCCGCAGTTCCTCGACCAGCCAGCCGGCCAGCTCGCGCGGGTTGACGCCGGCCCGCTTGCCCAGCTGAAGTGCGATGTTGGTGGCGTAGTCGCCGTGCTCAGGGTTGCGGGGCCGCTCCACCACCACGGTCTCGGGGACGAGCGAAACGTCCAGGTCGTGCGCGGCGAAAACAGCCAGCGTCGCAGCACGAATCAGGGCGGCGAGATCGGTGGGAGTCACGGCTCCCCATTCTATGGCCGCGCCGGTCGCGGGCGACAATCGGGCTGCGGCCGGGCCTGTGGACAACGCGCTTTCCGCCGTCCGGGTGCGCGCCTATCGTGGTCGTATGACCGCGCAGCACTCCCCCATGCCCGAGCCTCTCGGGTTGCTGACGCTGTCCGACTGGGCCGCGATGCCCGAGGACGAGCTCGTTCACACCGAGCTGCAAGAGGGCGTACTGCGGGTGTCACCGAGGCCGAGACAAGAGCATCAGAACGCGCAGTTCGAGATGCTGGCGGCGCTGCGTGCCGCCTGCCCGCCGGGTATACAGGGATTCGGCGAGATCGATGTCGTCGTCGAAGCGCGCGGCCCCGCGACGGTGCGAGTGCCCGACATCGCCGTGATCCGCACCGGAGGCCCACAGCCTGTCGCGGCCTCGGACGTCGTCCTCGTCGTGGAGATAGTCTCCCCGGGCAGTGCCGGGACCGACCGGGTGATGAAGCGGTACGAATACGCCCGCGCGGGCATCCCGCACTACTGGATTCTGGAACCCGACCGCTCACTCACCGTGCTGAGACTCGGCGACGACGGCGAGTACACCGAATCGTGTCCGCCCGTCACCGGCGTGTTCCGTACCGCCGATCCGTTCCCCGTCGAGATCGACCTGCCGGGGATGCGAACGTCGTGACCGGCGGCGCCCCTACGACCTCGCGTACTCCGACGCCGCCCGGACCAGTTCGGGCGGCGGGGTGACACCGGTGTAGAGCACGAACTGCAGTGCCGCCTGACCGGCGATCACCGCGTCGCCGCTGATCACCGGCTTGTCCGCGGCGCGCAGTCGTCGTACCAGCGGGGTGTCCGGCGGCATCGCGACCACGTCGAACCCGGCGAGGGCGGCGTCGATCACCGTGTCCGGGAAGGGTGCCGACTTCGCCGCGTCACCCGCCATCCCGATCGGGGTGGCGTTGACCAGGAGCGCGGGGCGGTCGTCGTCGTTCAGCACCGGGCGGTAGGCGAACCCGTAGCGGCCGGCGAGGTCGGTGCCGGTGGAGGTGTTGCGGGCGACGACGGTGACGTCGCCGAACCCGGTGTCGCGCAGGGCCGCCACCACGGCCTTGGCCATCCCGCCGCTGCCGGCGACGGCGACCGGCCAGGCGCGGTCGAATCCGGACCCCTCGAGCAGGTCCGCGACGGCCTGATAGTCGGTGTTGTAGGCGCGCAGCACCCCGTCGTCGTTGACGATCGTGTTCACCGATTCGATCGCCGCGGCCGACGGTTCCATGACGTCGACCAGGTCGATCACCGCTTCCTTGTACGGCATCGACACCGCGGCGCCGCGGATCGGGAGGCCGCGGATGCCTTCGACGGCGGCGGCGAGGTCGCGCGGTGCGAAGGACTTGTAGACGTAGTTCAGCCCGAGCGCGTTGTACAGGTAGTTGTGGAATCGGGTGCCGTGGTTCGACGGCCGCGCGGCGAGCGAGACGCAGAGCGCGGTGTCGCGGTCGAGGGCGCGGGCGTGCGGCGGGTCCGGCAGGTCGGTCATGTGCTCCAGCCTAGTGTCATCGCAGCCCCACGAGTTCCTCGAAACCGTCGTATAAGAACGACGCGTGGCAGTGCACCAGCAGCGCGCCGGGGACGGTCTCCAGGCCGGCTATCACGGCGGGATCTCCGATGCACGGGCTCGGCAGGCGTTCGACGACGGTGCCGGTGGACGGGTTCAGCGCCAGGATCGCACCGTTCCCGCCGTACATGAGCCGGTCGCCGAGCGCCGCGAACGCCTCGACGCGCACCGGCCGGCCCCGGTCGGTCAGCGCGAGGTGCGGCACCTCCACCGAGCGGTGTTCGGCCGGCCAGCGCACGACGACCGAGAGGTCCCGATGATCATCGACGGCGGCGAGCACGATCCAGCCTCCCGGACCGACGAGAACCGGGAACCGGTCGGGTGCGCTGAACTCATCGATCACCTCGTCACGCGAATTCAGGATGTGAAACGCACCGTTGTCTCCGTCGCGACGAATCCGCCCGCCACCCGGCAGCGTGAGACCCGGCGGCGGCGCGGCGGCCTCCGGGGCACGCGACAGCTCGAGGACGGCCCCGGTGTTCGCGTCCAGGGTGACGGCGACGGCCGACACCGCGAATCGCACCTGCCGCCCGTCCTCGGTCACCCGGAGGGCGCGCACTCCCCGTGTGGAGTAGAGCCTGTCCGATCGAACTCCGTCGAGCTCTCCCGCGGGGAAGCGCCAGCGGAGCGCGCCGGTCACGCCGTCGTAGCCGCTCACCTCATCGTCGTCACTGACGGTGACGAAGCCGGGACCCGCGGGAACGACGCTGGTGGTCGTGCCCCGGATCCGGTAGGCGACCTCGCCGCGGATCGAATCCGGCAGTGGCGGAGTAGCTTTCGGCGCGACGGTCCGCGACTCCGGCATTCGCGGGAAGGTCGCCGCCAGCGGCACCGTGGTGCCCAGACCGGCGACGAGGCTCACCGCCCCGGCCACGACGAATGCTCGCCGAGACGGCGCCAACCGCCACATCGCGGCCGCGCATGCCAGCAACGCGAGACCGGCGGCGATCGCCGCGGCCAGCGCGTAGATCGTCGCGCCGCGAGGATCCACGACGCGCAGCAGGTCTCGCCGGCCGGCGAGATCGCCGGTGCACTCCAGAAGCACGACGCCCGCGATACCGGCACCGGTCACGGCGAGGACGACGGTCCCGCCGGGATACGGCCGCCGGGCGATGACGAACCCGGCGGCCAGTGCGGCCACCCCGCCGGCGATCCCGGTCCAGGCGAGGATCGGCAGCGCGCCGGCCATCGCCATCACGGCGTGTCCGCCCGCCAGCGCGGCCACCCCGAAGACGACCGCCAGCACACCGGCCGCTCCCGCGACGCCGAGAGCGGCGGAATTCGGGCGGCCGGGCGCGTTGTTCGAGCGCATGTCCGTGCTCATCGGTGGGCACCTTCCAGCACGAATCCGCGGCCGTCCGCACCGGTCGCCAGCACGCCGCCGGGCATCGCCTGCAGAGCCAGCGCACGACTCGCGGGGACCTTCTGCACGTCGCCCGTCGTCCGGTTCACCAGCACGACCGGGCGCTCGCCGTCGCCCTCGGATCCCGCCTGGAAGATCAGCTGGTCTTTCAGCAGCACCGGATCCCGCGCCGAAGTGACGCCGCGGACGACCAGGTCCGGATGCGCGCCGGTCAACGAGAAGAGGACGACGCGGCCGTCGGCCACGGAGACGCAGTCGGTGTCGCTGGGGCAGGAGACGTCGGCCGAGCGGATCACCCGCACCGGACGGCCCGTGCCGGTCCGGCGGATCGTCGTGATTCCGGGCCGGTACGTCCGCGTCAGGGTGAAGTCACGACCCACGGGAACGGTTTTGTCGTAGGCCGGTGGATAGGGGGTGGTGCGCCGCAACGCACCGGTCGCGGGGTCGATGACGCGCACGAACATCTCGGTGCCGGTGCAGTAGGTGTGCGCTTCGAGGACGTCGCGCGACCCGGAGAACCAGTCCATCGCGCAGTCCGCGGGGACGCGGTGCTCCCAGATCCGGGTGCCGGTCGCGGGTGAGACGGCACTGACCGCGGACCGGTCCGCAGTCGGCTGGATCAAGGTGTGTCCGGTGGCGAGAGTGCCGTCGAAGTGCCTGTCCGGCACGGCCCAGAGCCCCGCCGCGGTCCAGCGGAGTCGTCCGCTCGCCGCGTCGATCGCGTACGTGGTGTCCGCGCGGTCCGACACTCGCGCCACCACCACCAGCGACTCGGCGGGCAGCAGGCTGACCGCGCTGTTCACCCCCGGGGCCAGGTCGAATCGCCACCGCTGAGCGCCGGTCGCGTCGTGCATGGTCAGGAGGCCGCCGTGACGGCTGGAGACGAGGTAACCGGGGCCGAACGCCATCGCGTCGGTGATACCGGCGGGCAGCGAGCGGCCCGGACCGGAGACCGCGGCAGGAATCGGCGGCACCGGCGGCAGCGGATCAGCCACCCGGAGCGTCGTACCGCCGGACGGCAACAGCGGAAGCCCGAGAGTGAGGACTCCGGCCGCGACGACGATCACCGCGACGGGCGCCACCGCCCAGCGGAGGCGACTCGTCTCCCGGTCCGGCAGCATGATCACGCCGACGAACACCGCCACGCAGCCCCCGATCGCCAGCCGAAGGGCGAGCCAGGTGGCGTGCTGCCCGCTGAATCCGGCCTGCCCGGCCTCGCTCTCGATACCCCCGAACCGCTGGACAGAGAGCAACACCAGGACGCCGGCCGCGGCGGTCAGCAGGACGGCGACCCGCAGCGACGGCGGCGCACCGCCAGCCCACGCGGCCACCAGCAGTCCGATCAGCACCGCGATGACCAGGGCGAAGACGACGATCAGAACGTTCGCCGGGCCGCGGAGCGACGCGAAGTCGTCGTGCGGCTGCCGCACCCGAAGCAGCACCGCCCCGGAGATCGCCACGGCGAGAAGCAGCAGACCCGAGCCCACCGCGCACAGCAGAAACGCCAGACCACGGCAGACCCCGCCGGCCGGCGCGCGCTCGTCGTCGACCGTCGGCGGTACACCGGTACCCGTCATCTCCGCCCCTTCGACTCGGCCGGTGCGGATGCACCCGGCAGCGATAAGACGGTGCCGGCCCCGACGTTTGTTCCCTTACCCGACCATCACGACTATTCGACCATCGCGACTATTCGACCACTGCGACGCGCCCGGCCGGTCGGTGCACACGCCCATGGCAGGATGAACGCCATGCGTGTGAGCGGATTCCTGGTCCTCATGGTCGGCCTCGGCTTCGTCGGGGTGATCTGGGCGATCGTCGACGTCGTCAACCGCGGATGGTCGCACGTCCCCGGCAGCACCTACGCGTGCGGCGTCCTCGGCCTGATCCTCGCGGTGTTCGCGCTGTACCGCGAGTTCGGCGGCCAGTCGTTGATCACCGAGAATCCCGAGCACGAGAGCGCCGCTGCGCAGTACGAGGAGCAGAAGCGCCGGGACGGGCTGAACTGACCGCTATGAGCGACGTATCGATCGCCGAGCAACTGCTCGACGCGCAGGTCCGCTGGGCGCTGGGACGCCTCACCGGCGACGAGGTCACCGAGGTCACCACTCAGCTCGTCGACGACGTCCTGGCCGCCGCCGAGAAGACGACCGTGGGCGAGCTGGTCGACCCCGCCCAGGTGAAGTCCCTGGTCAGACTTCTCGCCGCGCGGCTGCCGGCCAGTTCCGCAGCGACGACGCTCGCCGAGTCGGGAGCGTCGATCGTGGTCGGCAACCCGGCCGGCGAGTACACGCTCCGCGAACTCATCGACCGCGACAACGTCGAACGGCTCACCGACGAGACGCTCGCGCTCACCCCCGCCCTCGAACGCGCGCTGGACGAGCTCACCAGCAGCCCGCTCGTCGCCTCGCTGGCGTCCCGCTTCGTCGGGCGCATCGTGAACGACGTCCTCGCGGGCAATCGCGCGGTCGCCGAGAAGATCCCCGGCGTCGGCTCGCTGGTCAACCTGGGCACCTCCGTCGCCGGCAAGGCCATCGGGAAGACCGGCGAGCAGTTCGAGCAGTTCTTCGGCGACACCGCCGCCAAAGGCGCGGAATTCGCGATGAGCAGGCTGAACAAGATCATCATCGCCACCCTGAACGACCCGCAGACCCGGACCGCCGTCCTGGAGGTCTTCGATCTGTACGCCGATCGCCCGGTCCGCCGCCACGACACCGTGCTCTCCCCCGACGACGCCCTGCGCGTCGCCGGGCTGGCGCAGGACGTCGTGATCGCGGCCGCCACGAGCCGGCCGGTCATCGCGCTGGCCGAGGCGTTCGTCGACGGATTCTTCGACACCTATGCGGGGCACCCCGCGGCCGTGCTCATCGAGGACATCGACCTGACCCGCGACGATCTGGTCGGCTACGCCGTCCAGATGGCACCCCGCCTGCTGGCGGCGTCCGCCGCGAACGGCGAACTGGAGCGGATCGTGCGCGAACAGCTCGCCCCGTTCTACGCCTCACCGGAGGTCACGGCGATTCTCGCCGGCTGACGTTTAGCACTCGCCCACTCGGGTACTCCTTGGCCGCGGAGCTTCCGCGACAACACATCACAAGGAGGTGTTCGACGATGGCAGATCCGAACAACCCAGGACAGTTCGGCAACCGGTCCGACACGGAGGAACAGGCGCACAAGGGCGGCGAGGCCAGCTCGGGCAAGTTCGGTTCCCCGGAAGGTGCCGACCCGCATGAGGCCGGCCGCAAGGGTGCCGAGCAGCAGCCGCACGAGGCCAAGGTCCGCGGCGGCGAGCACAGCCACAGCGGCCAGTGACACGGGGCGGGAGGGGAAGCGCGATGACGCTCCCCTCCCGTTCGCATCCGTTCACCGCTCGCTCCGTGACGCATACCGGGCGAGCGGAGTCGAGACCACGCCGCCGGAGAGAGGATTCCCATCGCTACCTGTGACATCTGCGGCAACGAGTACCGCAACGCACTGCTGATCTCGGTGGAAGGACTGCCGGGACGCGGCGTCTACGACAGCTTCGAGTGCGCCATCGCCGGTCACGCCCCGCGGTGCGCACGATGCGGCTGCGCGATCATCGGGCACGGCGTCCAAGACGACGTGTCCATCTACTGCTGCGCGAACTGCGCTCGGCGCGACGGCAACCGTGAACTCGTCGACAACGCCGGAGTGCGGTCATGACCGGGCCCCGACGGTCCGCCCACGATCCGGCGGCCGACCTGCTCCCCGGCGAGGTGGCCCGGCCGCTGAAGGCGCTCGGACTCCTCGGCTACGTTCTGCTTCTGATCGCGATCGCACTGATCGGCATGGCGATCTCCGCCGCGGCCCTCGGCTGGGCATTGACGGGCTGGGTCGCCGGCGCCGTCGTCTGCACGGCGTTGGCGCTCGCCTGCCTGGTCGGCGGGCGGGCCGCGCTCACCACACGGCGCCGGCACGACCGCGCCGAGCACGATCCGTTGATCCCGGAGGTCACCGCGGAGGAGGCCGCCGACTATCGGCGTCATCATCCGCATCCGCCGGTCCCGCCCGCCCCGCGAGGGCCCCAATGACTGCCCCGGCGCCCGCCGCCGCGGCCACGGTCTACCGGCCTCAGGAAGACACCCGACTGCTGATCGACGCGCTGTCCCGTCTGCCGGTCCGCGGCCGCTGACTTATCGAGCGAAGTGCCGTCCCGACGGCTACGCGAAGCACCCATGACGGTCGAGCGGAGTCGAGACCACCCATCAGACGAGATGATCGTTCATTTGTTCGGTTTGTCGGAGGGGTGTGTCATGATGTCGTCAGCAGTACAGAGACGCCAGAAAACCGGTGTTGACCAGCACAGATCGCCGAGGGGGTGGTGGGTGATGTTACTCGGATTCGCGCCGTCGGCCTGGCCGACCGCGGACCTGTCTGCTCTCGGTCTGGGTCCTGCCGGGCAGGATCTGTCCGGATTGACGCAGGCCGAGGTGGCCGGGCGGATCAACACGGTGAAGAAGGCTCACGCATTCCTGGATTGGACACAATTTCAGGGTGCGCTCGCGATCTACGATCAGGTCGCCGCGAAGGCCGCCGCCGAGGCGGTCGACAGTGCGGAGCGGGTCGCGCATAAACTCCTCGACGTTGATGCGCAGGTGATCCTGTGTCTGGCCCAGTATGTCGAGGGCACCGAGTATCAAGGGGCGATGTTGCTCGATGATGCGTTCGCCGCCCGCGACCGGCTTCCCCGGTGTGCGGTGTTGTTGCGGGACGGGATTCTGGACCGGCGACGGTTCCACAAACTGGTCCTGGCGGTCGAGTTGGTGACCGACCCGGTCGCGGTCGCCGCCCTGGACGGGCAGATCAGCGGAGAACTTCTCCGGCTCTACGGTCGGCGCGCGGTGCTCTCGGAGAAACAGGTCACCGATCTGGCGAACAGGTTCCTCGCTTTGACTGATCCGGATGCGGTGCGCCGCCGGCGTGAGAAGGCGAAGGCCCGCCGCACGGTGTATGTCGATGCACGGCCGGACGGCATGTCGGCGGTCACGATCGTTGCTCCAGCCGAGGACAATCGTCTGCTGCTAGCTGCTGCGGACGCGTTCGCCGCCGGGGTGTGCAGGCATGATCCGCGGACCGCCGGTGCCCGGCGGGCCGATGCGATCAACGCCCGAGTCACCGGACAGGAGTTCACCTGCCGGTGCGGGCGTGAGGACTGCACCGCCCGGTTGGATCCGGCCGCGTTGGATGAGCGACTCAAGCGAGTGGTGATCCACGTCGTGGTCGACTCCACCACACTCGACGGCGGCGGCCAGCCGGGTTATCTCGACGGGCACGGGGTGATCTCGGCTGATCACGCCCGTGACCTCGCTGGTCGGAAGGATGCGGTGATCCGGCCGGTCGACCTCAACGACCTGTGCGAGCCCACCGACTCGACTGGCCACAGCGATCCGGCGGAAGCCGGCGATCCGGTCACGACCCGCGGCGACGCCGCGGTGCACCGACGACGACCCCGCCCCGGCACCTCCGACGAGCGCGGAGACGATCACCGGCGCCCCGAACCCACCGCAGACGACCCGCGCGACGACGAGAGCCACGACGACACCGAGGCAGGCACCGCAGAAGACACCGCCGACGCCGAAGACACGAGCCTTGGCGGTATCAGAGCCCGGGACCGCGCCCGGTGCGGACCCGAATCCGATCTGCACGTCGGATGCGGTGAGGGCGACGCCGCCGAGGAAGGCCGAGACGGCCTCGATATCGGCGTGGGCCCAGTCACCACGGACCGATCAGACCCGGCCACGCTCCGGGGCGACTCGGCACGTTGGTCACGGCGCGTCTGTGATCTCGACGATGCCGACATCGACGTCCTCTTCGCCCAACTCGTGCAAGAAGCCGCACTGCACGACCTCAGCGAGCGAGACGACCTCACCGAAGGAGCCGACCCGGCCGGACAGGACCACCCGGCCATGGCCGCACTGATCGATCGCTCTGCGCTGATCGACCATTCCGCTCCGAACGCACCGGTCAGTGGCGACCAGCCCGGCTCCGGTTCACCGAGTTGCGGCGACACTTCCCCGGGAATCGGTTCAGCGAGAGCCGGGGCCTGGTTCGACTCGGTCTTCGACGGCGTCGACTGGGCTGCTGTCGATGCGGTTGCTCTGGCGTACTTCGCCGATCTCGACATCCCCATCGACAGCGCCGACGCTACGATCGCCGACACCGCGAGCGCAGGGATGGCCACCGCGACCATCGCGGCCCACACCCCCGTGCCCGGCAGCGCCACGACACCCACCGCTCACGCGGCACCGGCCGGGCGAGTCATCGGCCGCACCGCTCTGCCGAGCGACCCCTATCGGCCGAACACCGTCACCGACACCGTCGCCCGGTTCCTCTGGGGCACCTGCTCGATCCCCGGTTGCGCACGCGCCGCGTTCTCCTGCGATCTCGACCATGTCACCGAGTTCAATCAGGTCTGCCCTCGCGAGGGCGGACCGACCTGTTTGTGCAACCTCTTGCCGAAGTGTCGCTATCACCACCTCGCGAAAACCCATCTCCCCGGATTCGTCGACGAGATCTGGATCGACGACGCCGGCCTCTACCACTGCGCGATGACCCTGTTCGGGATCACTACCGAAACCCTCGCACCCAACCAGTGGCTGTTCCCTCGACTGGCGCGACTGCGGTGCCGGCACCAGCTCGCCGGGCAGACATCCCGAGCCGGGCAACCCGATCACGACACCTACGACCTGAGTCCGGACCGCGCACGGACCCGCACGCAGGCCAAACACGCACGCCGCTGTGCCGAACGCGACGCCAACCGCCGCGAACGCCACGCCCGCGACACGCAGGCCGGGAACGACCACGAAGGCTTCCCCGAAGAACCGCCGTTCTGACCGGGACAGGGATGTGGCCGCCCGATCGGATGAGTGGTCTCAACTCCCCTCCACCAGCACGACTGCTGGAAGTGCCAGACCGCGTCGCGCGTCAGGCCGCGGCCGGCCACGGCTCGAGTACCCGGCGCAGGTGGTCCAGCGTCCGGCGCAGCAACCGGGACACATGCATCTGGGAGATCCCGATCTCGTCGGCGATCTCGCTCTGCGACATCAGCCGGACGAACCGCAGGCCGAGGATGCGACGTTCCCGGCGGCCGAGGTCGCCGAGCGCCTCCCCGAGTTCCAGGGAGTCGTCGACGCGGCGGTAGCCCGGGTCGACGTCGCCGAGCCGGTCGATCACGGCGGGGCCGGCCTCGGCATCGACGGACCGGCACTGGTCGAGGGAGATCGCGGCACCGGCGCGGCAGTCGTCGATCGCCTTCCGAACCTGGCCGGGTTCGGCGCCCAGCCGCTCGGCGATGTCGGTCGTGGTCGGCATGCACGACCGTTCCTGCGCGAGTTCCTCGCGGACGGCGAGCACCTTGTCGTGCAGGTCGCGCGATCCGCGGGGCACCCGCAGCACCGGCGCCCGGTCGCGGAAATGGCGGCGCACCTCGCCCATCACGGTCGGCACCGCGAAGGAGAGGAAGTCGTGCCCGGCGCCCGGATCGAAGCGATCGATCGCCTGAATCAGCCCGAGCCGGGCCACCTGCAACAGATCGTCGTACGGTTCGCCGCGGCCGCTGAAGCGCCGCGCGATGTGTTCGGCGAGCGGCAGGCACTCGACGATGCACTCCTCGCGCAGCCTCGCGGCGCTCTCGCGGGAACACTCCGGTCGTGCCCGCTCCGTCATCAGTTCCGTAGCCCGCTGGTATTGATCGGTGGTCATCGTTCCTGGACTCCTCTGTTCGATGGACGACGCATGAAGTCGGCAGCGACCGGCGGTGAGAATCGACCGGGGGGTGAAACGCCGCCGCGCGTCGTCGATGAACGGCGGCGCACCGAAAGGGGCCGCCCGGGGAATCCCGGCTGTGTGTTGAACCGGGTGTGCCCGACGTTACGACGGGCCGCCGCCGATCTCAACCCCCGTCCTCAGCCGGGCAGGGTCTCGCCGCCGACCGGCGAGAGGACCTCGCCGCTGTAGTAGGACGACAGCCGGTCGCTGGCGAGGAAGACGTACGAGGGCGCGATCTCGTCCGGTTCGGCGGCCCGTCCGTACGGCGCCTGGGAGCCGAACTCGCCGACCTGCTCGGCCGGGAGCGTCGCCGGGATGAGCGGCGTCCAGACCGGTCCCGGTGCGACGCAGTTGACGCGGATGTTCCGGTCCATCAGCGCCTTGGCCAGGGAGAAGGTCAGCACATGCACGGCGCCCTTGGCGGCCGCGTAGTCGATGAGCTGCTTGTTGCCGCGCAGGCCGTTGATGGAACCGGTGTTGATGATCGTGCCGCCCGGCGTCAGGTACGGCAGCGCGGCGCGCGTGGTGTGGAAACAGCTGTCGACGTTCACCGCGAACGTGCGTGCCCACTGCGCCGGACTCAGGTCCGCGAAGTCGTCGACCGGCGCCTGAAAGGCCGCGTTGTTGACGAGGATGTCCAGCGTGCCGAACGCCGCGACCGTCCGTTCGACGGCGCGATGGCACTGCTCGGCCTCGGCCAGGTCGCCGCGGATGGCGACCGCCGCGCGGCCCTGCGCCTGCACCAGGCCGACGGTGTGCGCGGCATCGTCGTCTTCCTCCTCGGACAGGTAGGCGATCGCCACGTCGGCGCCCTCCTTCGCGAAGGCGACCGCGACCGCCCGGCCGATCCCTGAGTCGCCGCCGGTGATGAGGGCACGACGCCCCCGCAGCAGGCCGCGGCCCTGGTAGTCGTGCATCTCGTCACGCGGCTGCTCGGGCATGTCGCCGGTGGCGCCGGGATAGCCGGTGGTACGGGGCGGATGGGAACCCGACGCGCCCGGAGTGCGCGGGCCCTCGGTGCCGGGATCGAACCGCCGCATCACGAGTCCCGGTGCCACTTGTCGTCGTCGCCCTTGCGATAGCCGCCCTTCTCGACGGCGGACCACGCCACCTTGTGCGCCGTCTCCTCCCGGCCGGCGTGGCCGCGGCGCTTGTCCGGGTCGGAATACTCGTCGTAGGCGTGGTTGAACGCCTCGCGATAGATCTCCTGCGCGTGGGCGGGCAGCACGTGCTGCACCGAGTCGGGCAGTTCGCTTCTGGATTCGTACGGCATGGTTCTGCTCCTTCGATCGGTGACCGGGCCCTCTCCGCGTACCCGTTCCACCTCGACGGTAAACCTCACCTGGAAGCTGGACCGCGACGCCGGGGACGCGTAGACCGGAGACATGGCTACCGACGAAGAACCCCTGGACCCCGGTCGCCGCGACGTCGAGAAGCGGTGGTCCGACCCCCGCCCCTACCGGGCGCCGACGGTCTACGCGCTCGCGGTGATCGCGGCGGCCCTGGTGGTGCTGGCCGTCTTCGCCGCCCTCGGCGGCGACAACCGCGGCCTGGCCCTCGCCGTGCCCGGTGTCTTCCTGCTCGGCGGGATCGGTGCGCTCGGCACCGGCATCGCGGTGTACACGCGTGGCAAGCCGTGGGTGCCGTGGCAAGGCGCGGGCTGGTTTCTGCTGGTCCTGATGCTCGGCGCCCTGACCGTCCCCTACGCTGCGTGGTGACCACGCGAACCGGCGGCCAGGGCGCCGATCCGGTCAGGACAGACCGGGGTACAACTCGAATCGCTCCGCGAGCACCGAGACCCGCTCGGCCAGCGCGGTGAGATTTGCGCCGTCGGGCGCCGTCAGCGCCTGCGCAATCACGTCGGCCACCTCCCGGAACTCGTCCGCGCCGAAGCCCCGCGCGGCGAGCGCGGGCGTCCCGATGCGCAGTCCCGAGGACACCATGGGCGGGCGCGGATCGAACGGCACGGCATTCCGGTTGACGGTGATGCCGACCGCGGCGAGCCGGTCCTCGCCCTGCTGACCGTCGATCGCCGCGTCGCGGAGATCGACCAGCACCAGGTGCACGTCCGTTCCACCGGTGAGCACGCTGATCCCCGCGTCGACCAGATCCGGCTGCGACAACCGCTCGGCGAGGATCGCCGCGCCGTCCAGAACCCGCTGCTGTCGCTCGGTGAACTCGGGACGGGCCGCCATCCCCATCGCGACCGCCTTCGCGGCGATCACGTGCTCCAGCGGCCCACCCTGCTGCCCCGGGAACACCGCCGAGTTGATCTTCTTCGCGATCGCGGCATCGTTGGACAGGATCAGACCGCCCCGGGGCCCGCCGAGCGTCTTGTGCGTGGTGGTGGTCGTGACGTCGGCGTAGGGCACCGGCGACGGGTGCAGCCCCGCCGCGACCAGGCCGGCGAAGTGCGCCATGTCGACCATCAGGTACGCGCCGACCTCGTCGGCGATCTCCCGGAACCGGGCGAAGTCGAGGTGCCGCGGGTAGGCCGACCAGCCCGCGATGATCAGCTTCGGCCGGTGCTCGCGGGCCAGGTCGGCGACCTGCGCCATGTCGACCCGGTAATCGTCCGGTGAGACGCCGTAGGCGACGACCTCGTACAGGCGACCGGAGAAGTTCAGCCGCATGCCGTGGGTCAGGTGGCCGCCTGCGTCCAGGGAGAGACCGAGGATGGTGTCACCGGGCTGGATCAGCGCGTGCATCGCGGCGGCGTTGGCCTGCGCGCCCGAATGCGGCTGGACGTTCGCGAAACCGGCCCCGAACAGGTCTTTGACCCGATCGATCGTCAGCTGTTCGAGGACGTCGACGTGCTCGCAGCCGCCGTAGTACCGGCGCCCGGGATAGCCTTCCGCGTACTTGTTGGTGAGCACGCTCCCCTGGGCCTGCATCACCGCGATCGGCGCGTGATTCTCCGAGGCGATCATCTCCAGGCCGTGCCGTTGCCGGTCCAGCTCGAGGCCGATCAGCTCGGCGACCGCCGGATCGTACGTCACGAGGTCCTCGTCGAGGGTCGAGGTGGTGGTGGTCATGGTCGGCTCCTCACCGGCGGGATTCGAGTTCGGCGATGACGGCCGGCAGCACCTCGTGCATGTCGCCGACGACGGCGTAGGTCGCCTTGGTCATCATGGGTGCCTCGTCGTCGGTGTTGATCGCGAGGATCGTCTTGGACGACGAGCAGCCCGCCCAGTGCTGAATGGCACCGGAGATGCCGCACGGGATGTAGATGTCGGGGCTGATCCGCGAGCCGGTCTGGCCGACCTGCTCGTGATGCGGCCGCCACCCGAGGGAGGTCACCACGCGGGAGACGCCCACCGATCCGCCGAGCAGTTCGGCCAGCGCCACCACCGCGTCGAATCCGTTCGGTCCGCCCGCACCGCGACCCGCACCGACCACGACCTTGGCGGACTTGAGCGAATCGGAGTGATCGGCTTCCTTGACACCGGTCGAACGCACCCGGGCGACCAGGTCCGCATCGTCGATCACGGGCTGCTGCTCGATCAGTTCCGCCGGCCCGGCGCCGTCGACCGTGGCGGCGGCCCACGAGTGACCGGCCACGCTGAAGATCGCCGGCTGCGGGTACAGCTGCATCTCCTCCAGTGCCGAGCCGCCGACCACCTGCCGGGTGACGATGAACGGGTCGACGCTCTCGAAGCCGACGACGTTCGCGGCCATCGGCACCTCGAGCCGGGCCGCCACGTGCGCCAGCACCTCGTTGCCGCGCGGAGTGCCCGCCGCGGTGATCACATCGGACTCGGTGGCCTCGGCCAGCTGTTGCACCGCCGAACCCCACGCGGCACCCGAGTAGGCCGCGAAGGCCTCCCCCACCGCGTGATGCATCTCGTCGGCACCGTGCGCACCGAGCTCGGCCGCCAGCGCCGCCGGGTCGGCGACGTCGCCGATCACGACGGCCCGGATCGGCACACCGCCGATCTCGTCGGACAGCGCACGGGTGAAGGCGAGCGTCTCGAGCGAGGTCTCGCCCGCCGCACCGTCTTCGGTTTCCACGAACACCAGAATCATCGGGTCACTCCCAGCTTCTCGAGCAGATCGACGACGGCCTTGGCCGCTTCGGGTCCTTCACCGAGCACCTCCACCTGCGAGGGCACCGGCGGCGGCAGCAGCAGCCGCACCCGGTCCGGGCCGGCCCATTCGTAGCCGGGCGCGCGGGTCTCGATCTCGATCTTCTTGGCCGCCATGCGGCCCTTCAGCGACGGATACCGGGGTTCGGCACCGCCTTCCAGCACGGTGGCCACGGCCGGCAGCGGGAGCACGAAGGTCTCCTCGCCGTCGGGGCCGTCACCGCGCGCGGTCACCTCGCCGCCGGCCACCTCGAAGGTCGAGATGCCGTTGACCACCGGACGGCCGAGCGCGTAGGCCAGCCGGATGCCGACCTGGAAGTCACCGCTGTCGGCGGCGTCGTTCCCGAGCAGGATCAGGTCGTACTCGCGGCCCTGCTCCTGGTGCTCGACGACGACGTTCGCGATCTCGTTGGCGACGTCCGAGGGGCCGAGCTGCGAGCTCACCGCGTCGACGCGCACCGCTGCGTGACAGCCGATGGAGAGCGCGGCGACCAATTGTTCGTCGGCCGCCGCCGGCCCGACGGTGAGCAGGGTGACCGCGCCGCCGGACTGTTCGACGGTGCGCACGGCGAGCTCCACCGCGCTGTTCTCATGGTTGCTGACCGTGAAGCCGGCGAACCGGCCGTCGACCTCTTGACTGTCGTCGGTCAGCACGATCTCACCGGACGAGTCCGGGACTCGTTTGATGCACACGAGGATGTTCGGCATCGTTTGCCTTTCGGTTACTACTGGGGTGATCGGGAGCTCAGCGGATGCGCTCGTTGGCGGGATCGAAGGCCGGCGTGGAGTCGACGCTGACGACGGTCACCGGGTACAGCTCCTCCATGTAGGAGACGGCGAGTTCGTTGCCCAGGGTCGCCTCGGCGGGCGGCAGGTAGGCCAGCAGGATGTGCTTGCCGAGCGACGGCCCGGATCCGGCCGACGTGACGTAGCTGCGGTGACCGTGGCCGTCGACCAGCGGCTCACCGGCGCGCGTCACGATCGGCTCGCCGCCGAGCATGTAGCGCTTGATACCCGAGGCCGACGTGTGGTCGTCGACGGTCAGGGTGCACAGCACCGCGGCCGGCGCGGCCTCCCGCTGCGCCAGGTACGCCTCCTTGCCGACGAAGTCGGCGGCCTTGACCTTGGGGCGCTGCATGCCGGCTTCGACGATGGTCCGCTCGGCGTCGAGCTCGTGCCCGAAGGCGCGGTAGCCCTTCTCCAGGCGGCCGGTGGTGACGTAGACGCCGATGCCGACGGCGCGGGCGCCGTACTCCTGGCCGGCCTCCAGCAGCTTGTCCCAGAGGGCGGCCGCGTCCTCGAACGGCACGTAGAGCTCCCAGCCGAGTTCACCGACGTAGGAGATCCGCGAGGCCAGGACGTTGATGCCGCCCACATCGATCTTCCGGCAGGTGAGGAAGCCGAAGCCCTCGTCCGAGAGATCCTCCGCCGTCAGCGAGGACAGGATGGCGCGTGCCTTGGGTCCCCAGAGGCCGATGGTGGAGATCTGGTCGGTGAGGTCGGTCAGTTCGGCGCCGTCGACCAGATGATCGCCGAACCACTTGCGATCGACCATGCCGTGGGCGCCGCCGGTGACGACGCGGAAGTGCTCGTCGCCCAGCCGCATGACGGTGAGGTCGGAGATGAAGCCGCCCTTCGCGTCGAGGACCGGGGTGTAGATCACCTTGCCGACGGCGACGTCGCACTGGGCGACGCACACGCCCTGCACGGAGGCGAGGGCGCCCGGGCCGGTGATGTCGAAGACGGCGAAGGCGGTCAGGTCGATGATGCCGGCCGCCTCGCGCATCCGGAGGTGTTCGGCGTTGATGATGGGGCTCCACCAGCGCGCATCCCACTCGTTCTCGCGCGGCATGACCGCGTCCCCGTAGACGTCGAGCAGATCGGCGTTGGAGTTGTACCACTGCGGGCGCTCCCAGCCGACAGCCTCGAAGAACTCCGCGCCGAGTTCGGCCTGCCGGTCATACATCGGGGACAGCCGGCGGCGACGGTCCGACTCGTACTGCTCGTGCGGGTGGACGATGCCGTAGGTCTTGATGAAGCTCTCGGAGGTCCGCAGGCGGGTGTGCTCGCGGCGCTCCTGGTGCGGGTAGAAACGGGCGATGTCGGAGCCGGAGACGTCGATGTCGCTGTAGCCGCGCACCATCCACTCGGCGACGGCACGACCGGTGCCGGGGCCCTCCTTGATCCATACGGCCGCGGCGACCCAGAGGCCGTCGACGTCGCTCTCACCGAGGATCGCGCTGCCGTCGCAGGTGAGCGACAGCAGACCGTTGATCGCGTAGCGGATCTCGGCGCCCTCGCCGCCCAGCAGCTCGGGCATCAGCTCGTAGGCCTGCTCCAGCTGGGTGTCGAAGTCGTCGGAGGTGAAGGGCAGCTCGGTGGGGCTCAGCTTGGACTGCTCGATGCTGGGGATGTCCTCCGGCTCGTGCAGGATCGCGCGGTGCGCGTACGACCCGACCTCCATGTCGGCGCCGTGCTGACGCTCGTAGCAGAAGGTGTCCATGTCGCGGACGATCGGGAAGTTGATCTCGCCGGGCAGGCCGGACAGCTGCTCGCACGGGCCCACCGAGATCATCTGGTGCACGGCGGGGGTCAGCGGGATGCGGACGCCGGCCATGTCGCCGATCTTCGGGCTCCAGACTCCGCAGGCGATGACGACGTACTCGGCCTCGATGTCGCCCTTGTCGGTGCGCACCCGGCGGATCCGGCCGTCCTCCACGTCGAGCCCGGTGATCTCCACATTGGGCACGGTGGTCAACGCACCGGACGCGACGGCGCCGTCGCGCATGATGGTGCCGGCCCGGAGCGAGTCGACGACGCCGACGCTCGGGGTCCACAGGGCGCCGATGAACTGATCGGTCTCGATGAACGGGACCTTCTCCTTGACGAACTCCGGAGTGACGATCTCCGACTCGATGCCCCACGCCTTGGCGCTCGACATCCGGCGGCGCAGTTCTTCCATCCGCTCTTCGGTACGGGCGATCTCGAAGCCGCCGGACTCGGTGAAGACGCCCATCTCCTTGTACTGGCGCACCGAGTCGAGCGTGATGTCGGTGACCTCGCGCGAATGGTCCACCGGGAAGATGAAGTTCGACGCGTGGCCCGTGGAACCGCCGGGGTTCGGCAGCGGACCCTTGTCGATCTGCACGATGTCGGTCCAGCCGAGTTCGGCCAGATGATGCACCAGGCTGTTGCCGACGATGCCGGCGCCGATGACCACGCACTTCGCCTGCGCGGGAACTTCTGCCATGACTACTCCTCAGGGTCTAACAGTGGACTGATATATCAGTGTTGAGATGAAGCTACGCCCCCGGATTTCGGGCGTCAATACCCTTCTTCCAGCGCTAACGGAAGACGACCGTGCGCTGCCCGTTGAGCAGCACCCGCCGCTCGCAATGCCAGCGCACCGCGCGGGACAACGCGAGCGCCTCGGCGTCCCGGCCGAGCATCTGCAGCGCGTGCGGATCATCGTTGTTGTCGATCCGGATCACCTCCTGCTCGATGATCGGGCCCTCGTCCAGATCGGACGTGATGTAGTGCGCGGTCGCGCCGACCATCTTCACGCCGCGCTGATACGCCTGGTGATAGGGCTTGGCGCCCTTGAACCCCGGCAGGAAGGAATGGTGGATGTTGATCGCACGCCCGGAGAGCGTCGCGCTGGTCTCATCCGACAGGATCTGCATGTAGCGGGCGAGGACGACGAGCTCGGCGTCGTACTCGTCGATCACCTCCAGCAGCCGGGCCTCCGCCTCCGGTTTGTTCTCCGGTGTCACCGGTATGCAGATGTACGGCAGGCCCGCGGCCTCGGCCATCGGCCGCAGGTCTTCGTGATTCGACACCACGGCGACCAGATCGGCGCCGAGGCTGCCCGCCCGCCAGCGGAAGATCAGGTCGTTGAGGCAGTGGCCCAGCTTCGACACCATGACCAGCACCCGCATGTTCCGGTCCGCACCGAGCGAGTACGTCATCCCGAATTCATCGGCCACCCGCTCGAAGCCCTCGGCCATCGCCTCGACGTCCGTGCCGTCCGGGGCGCTGACCTGGGTCCGCATGAAGACCCAGTCGGTGACCGTGTCGTCGCACTGCTGGTGCTGGCCGATGTCGCAGCCGTATTCGTACAGGTAGCCGGTCACCGCCCGGAGGATCCCGGAGCGGTTGGGGCACATCAAGTTCAGTGTGCAGGTGATCGCCATCGCATGTTCTCCTCAGCATTCGACGATGTTGAGAGCCAGCCCGCCACGGGCCGTCTCCTTGTACTTCTTCTTCATGTCCGCGCCGGTCTCCCGCATCGTCTTGATCGCCTTGTCCAGGGAGACGTGGTGGACACCGTCCCCCCGGATAGCGAGTTGCGCGGCGGTGATGGCCTTCACCGAGGCGACGGCGTTCCGCTCGATACACGGGATCTGCACCAGGCCACCGACCGGATCGCAGGTCAGCCCCAGGTTGTGCTCGATACCGATCTCGGCCGCGTTCTCCACCTGGGCCGGCGTCGCGCCGAGGACCTCGGCGAGCCCGCCGGCGGCCATCGAGCACGCCGAACCGACCTCGCCCTGGCACCCGACCTCGGCACCGGAGATCGACGCGTTCTCCTTGAAGAGGATCCCGATGGCACCGGCCACGAGCAGGAAGCGCACCACATCGTCGTCGGTGAAGCCCGGCACGAATCGCTCGCAGTAGTGCAGCACCGCCGGAACGATGCCGGCCGCGCCGTTGGTCGGTGCGGTGACCACCCGTCCCCCGGCGGCGTTCTCCTCGTTCACCGCCAGCGCGTACAGCGTCACCCAGTCGATGGCGCTGGTGTGGTCGGCGTCGGCCGACTCCAGCCGCCGGCGGAGCGCCGCGGCCCGGCGCTTCACCTTCAGGCCGCCGGGCAGTACGCCCTCGACCTTGGTGCCGCGGTCCACGCACTCGCACATCACCGACCAGATCTCCAGCAGCCCCTCGCGCACCTCGTCTTCGCTGCGCCACGACAGTTCGTTGGCGAGCATCAGGTCGCTGATCCGCAGACCGGTCTTGCCGGCGAGCGCCACCAGCTCGTCGCCCGTGGTGAACGGGTACTTCAGGTGGGTCGAGTCGCTGACCAGCGTGGGCCGGCCCGCCTCGTCCTGATCCACCACGAAACCGCCACCCACCGAGTAGTACTCGTGCGAGTCCAGTTCGGCGCCGTCGTCGTCGACGGCGGTGAATCGCATCCCGTTGCTGTGAAAGTCCAGCGAGCGGTTCCGGTAGAGCACCACGTCGTCGTCGACCGAGAACGCGATCTCGTGTTCACCGCCCAGGACGATCCGCCCGCTCGCGACGACGGCGTCGACCATCGGTCCGGCGGCGACCGGATCCACCAGATGCGGCAGCTCTCCGCTCAGCCCGAGCACGACGGCGCGCACGCTGCCGTGCCCGTGGCCGGTGGCGCCGAGCGAGCCGAACAGCTCGCAGCGCACGCCGGCCGTCCGGTCGAGCAGCCCGGCATCGCGGAGACGCCCGACGAACAGGCACGCCGCGCGCATGGGCCCGACCGTATGGGAACTCGACGGACCGACACCGACCTTGAACAGGTCGAAGACGGACAACGCCACGCGTGCACCTCACTCTCGCGCATGCCGATCGATGTCCCGCCCACGATACTGATATATCAGTGTCGTGTCAGTCGATTCGCTCAGGAGTCTTGATGCAGGACGCCGCGGATCGCCGCCTCGAATCCCTTCACATGATCGAGCGCGTACTCCTCGGCCGCCTCGGCGTCGCCGTCGACGATCGCCCGCAACAGCCGCACGTGCTCCTGCACATGCGGTACCAGCTGCGAGAGGCGATCCAGAAACAGGCACCAGATCCGCGTCGCGTGAGCATCCTGGCAGATCAGCACGTCTTCGAGATAGGGATTGCCGCAGGCCCGGTAGACCTCCCGGTGCAGCCGCACATCGCGCATCAGGATCTCCCGGCGGTCGTCGCCGAACTCCCCCGACTCGATCTGCGCCGCCATCTCGGTGAACGCCTCTCGCGTCTGCGGGCTCGCATGAACGGCGGCCAGGCCGGCGGCCAGCGGCTCCAGGCGCGTGCGAATGGCCGAGATGTGCCCCAGGTCGGTGATGTCCACGGCCGTCGCGAATGTTCCGCGGCGCGGGAAGGTGACGACCAGACGATCGCGTTCGAGTCGTTTCAGCGCCTCCCGCACCGGGGTGCGGCCGAACCCGAGCGAGGCGGCGAGCTGCTCGTCGTTGATCGGATCACCCGGCCTGATGTCCAGCAGCATCAGCCGCTCCCGGATCTGCTCGTAGGCGATCTCGGCATTGGTCGCGCCGCTGCCGAGGCTCTGTTGCGCAGTAGTCACAGGACCGGTATATCACCCGGCGATGAGTCCGGCATTCCCGACGGTGCCTACTATGGCGACCATGGGGACCAGGAACGACGACTCAGAACCGGCCGGCGCCGCCGCCAAAGGCGTCCAGGCCGTCGACCGGGCGATCGGTGTTCTCGAACTGCTGGCCCGCCGCGGCGCGGTCGGTGTCGGCGACGTCGCCGAGAATCTCGGCGTCCACAAGTCCACCGCGTCCCGGCTGCTGAGCGCGCTGGAAGCGCGTGATCTCGTCGAGCAGCGGGACGCGCGCGGACGCTACCGCCTCAGCCACGGGATCCTGCGCCTGGCCTCGGCGGTGCCCGCCCGGCAGGACATCAGCCACCAGGCGCAGCCGATCTGCGACGACCTCGCGACGAAGGTCGGCGAGACGGTGACCGTCGCGGTGGCCCGGTCCGGGCTCTCGGTGAATCTGCTGCAGGCGTTCGGCCCGTCGACGATCGGTTCGCAGGACTGGCTCGGGTCGCTCAATCCGCTGCACGCGACCTCGACCGGAAAAGTCCTGCTCGCCAGCCTCGAACCGGCCGACCTCACGGCGATCGTCGACGATGTTCCGCTGGAACGCTTCACGCCGACGACGGTGACCGATCCGGCCGCATTGCGCGACCAGGTGGCCGAGGCGCAGCGGGACGGTGTGGCGTACGCCTATGAGGAACTCGAAGAGGGACTGAACTCCCTGGCCGCCCCGATCCGGGACTACACCGGTGCGGTGATCGGCGCGATCGGCGCGTCCGGCCCGGTGTACCGCTTCACGCGGGAACGGATGCACGAGGTGACGCCCGTGGTGACCGCGGCCGCCGCGGAGATCAGCCGCCGGATGGGGTACCACCCGACCGGCGGCTGATCCGCGCGTCAGCGGCCCAGCATCGACCGCACCCAGTCGTGGAACTGCCCGATGTGGAACTCGCTGGGCACCAGCACTCCCCCGTCGGCGTAGAGGCGTGAACTCATCGCCGGCTGGCACCGTTCGCAGGCCTCGAAGTCCTGCGTGTTCACCCGGTGGAACAGTTCCACCGAACGATCGAGATCCCGGCCGGATTCGACGACGCCCGGCAGGTAGAGCCAGTCGCAGGTGACGAGCGTGCGGTCGGCGGCCAGCGGGAACATCCGGTGAATGATCACGTGGTCGGGCACCAGGTTGACGAAGACGAGCGGCCGCACCGTGATGGCGTAGTAGCGCCGGTCCTCGTGCTCGGTGATCCCCGGCAGCCGGTCGACGCCCTCGGAGCCGTCGACGGTGAACCCCTGGACCTCGTCCCCGAACTCCGCGCCGTGACCGACGTAGTACTGCGCGGCGAGCCCGTCGGCGAACTCCGGAAGCACCTCGGTCAGTTCGGGGTGAATGGTGGCGCAGTGGTAGCACTCCATGAAGTTCTCGATGATGAGCTTCCAGTTCGCCTGGACGTCGTATTCGATCCGGCGCCCGACGGCGAGGTTCTCCACGCCGTAGTGGTCGATCATGTGGGCGTCGCCGAGACGATCGGTGACGTCCTTGATCACCGACTCCTCGAACGAGGGCACCTCGTCGGCGAGACAGACCCAGGCGTAGCCGAGCCATTCACGCACCGGGATCGTCTTCAGCCCGAACTCCTGGCGGTCGATGTCGGGCATCGACGACAGATTCGGGGCCGCGATCAGCTTGCCGTCGAGGTCGTAGGTCCACGCGTGGTAAGGGCACTGGAAGGCGCGCTTCACCGCGCCCTCGCTCTCCATGCACAGCTTGGCGCCGCGATGACGGCAGACGTTGTAGAACGCCCGGATCTCGCCGCGCCGGGAACGGGAGACGATGACGCTCTCCCGGCCGATCTGCACGGTCCGGAACGCGCCGGGCTCGGCGATGTCGTCGGCGCGCACCGTCGCGATCCACATCGACTCGAAGATCCTGGCCTGCTCCTCGGCGAAGATCTCCGGATCGACGTAGTACTCGCCCGGAAGCGTCGAGATCAGGCTGGGGGGTAGTTCGGTGATCGACATCGGCGATCTCCTCTCTCAGAAGGGGGCTGGGTGATGCCGGAAGGTCAGAAGGTCGGCGGCGCGAGCTGCCTGCGGACCCGGGTGAAGGCCCGCGGCTGATTGACGCCGAGAGCGGCGACCGGCCGTCCGTCCCGGCGGTAGACGGCGAGGAAGTCGAGATCGGCGGCCGCGCCGACGTCGACCGTCACCTCGTCGGCCAGTTCGGCGTGTCCGGCGAACTGGATCTTCCGGTCGTACTGGTCGGACCAGAAGTACGGCGGTTTGACCGGTGCCGGGGACGGCCCGTCGTCGCCTCCGCCGGACAGCAGCGTCGTGACGGCCAGCGAGGGCCGCTCGAGCGCACCGGTCCAGTGCTCGACGCGCCGCCGCCTGCCGAGATACGGGTCGAACCACGACGCGCAGTCGCCGACCGCCACGACATGCGGGACACTGGTCCGGCCGCGGGCGTCGCACAGCACACCCTCGCCCGTCTCGACCGGCCCGCCGAGCAGCCACTCGACGTTCGCCCGCGCGCCGATCGCGACCAGCACCACGTCCGCCGCGATGTGCCGCCCGTCGGCCAGCGCCACCCCGGTGACCCGGTCGTCGCCGGTGAGGCCGTCGACGCCGGTGCCGCAGATGAGGGTGACTCCGTTCGACGCGTGCACGTCGGCGACGACCGCCGCGAACTCGGCGCCGAGCGCACCGGCGAGGGGCACCGGTGCCGCCTCGATCACGGTGACCTCGACGCCGAGCTGATGCGCGGTCGACGCGACCTCGGCACCGATGAACCCGCCGCCGATCACCGCGAGTCGGCATCCCGGCACCAGCACCTCGCGCAGCCGCTCGGCGTCGTCGAGGGTCCGCAACACGTGAACCCCGGCCAGTTCCCGGCCCGGAAAGGTCCGGGCCCGGGCGCCGGTGGCCAGCACCGCGCCGTCGGCCACCACCCGGGTGCCGTCGTCGAGTTCGACACCGATACCGCCGCCGTCCACCGTCAGGTCGACGGCCCGGCGGCCCAGCAGCCAGTCGGCGGGCGGGTCGTCGTCGGATTCCAGCTCGAGATCCGCGCGCACGACGTCGCCCCGGAGGAACTCCTTGGACAGCGGCGGCCGGTCGTACGGACGGTGCGGTTCCTCGCCCACGACGGTGATGACACCGTCGAAGCCCGCCTCGCGCAGCGCGCGTACCGAACTCAGGCCGGCGAGGGAGGCCCCGACCACCACCACGGACCTCATGCCGACTCCGGACCGCGCCGCGATGCGAGCGACGGCGGCAGGTTCGGCACCTCGGTGCTCAGTTCGACATGGATCACGTCGTCGACGATCTCCACCCGGTGCGTGCGCACCGGCTTCTTCGCCGGCGGCGCGTCGACGGCACCGGTCCGCAGGTCGAACTGCGAGGCATGCAGCGGGCACTCCACCGCACAGCCTTCGAGCCAGCCGTCGGCGAGGGACGCGTCCTGGTGGGTGCAGGTGTCGTCGATCGCGAACACCTCGCCGTCGTCCGTGCGGAAGACCGCGATCGGCGGATCGACGGCGACGCGGCGCGCATCCCCTGGGCTCAGATCGGCCAGTGGACAGATCTCAAGCATCGCGTTCCCCTCTCGTTTTGTTGCGTATTGTGCAACTCATATCGCTATTCGCATTCACAGTGTGATGGTCGCCATAGTCACTTGTCAACGGCCTTCCACGGGCGTCAGTGAGTGACTTCCGAGGCGAGCTCGCTGAGGCTCTTCCCGCCGGTCTCCGGGGCGAGGATCTGCGAGACGAGCGCCCCGACGAAGGCCACGATGGCCGCGAAGATCATGGTCCAGGTGAAGCCGAGGTGGTCGAGCGAGAGCGGGATCAGGAACAGGCCGCCCGCGGCGCCGAGCCGGCTCACCGCCGCCGAGAAGCCGGTGCCCAGTGCACGGATCTCGGTCGGGAAGATCTCCGCGGGGTAGATCATCGTGAGGCACGTGTACACGGCGTTGAGGAACGAGTACGCGAGGAACATGACCAGCATGATCGGCGCCGGCGCACCGGCCCACAGGCCGATCACCACCAGCAGGACCGCGGCCGCCCACTGCGTCGGCACACACAGCGAACGCCGGCTGTAGCGGTCGATCACCAGCGTCGTCCAGGTGACGCCCAGCCAGGCGAACACCGAGAGGATCACGCCGCTGAGCAGGCCGGTCAGCCCGACGGTGCCCATGACGTTGTCGGCGAAGGTGGCGATGGCGAAGTAGGGCGCGACGGCACAGGTCCAGAACACGCACATGAAGACCGTCGACCGCCATACCGCCGGCGAGAAGAGCATCCCGAAGGAGCCGACGACACCGTCGCTGGCCGCCTTCGCCATATCCGTCTGATACGCCGTGTCCATGTATTCCAGGGCGATCTCGTGAGCCTCCTCCGTTCGGCCGCGCGACCACAACCAGCGTGGCGACTCCGGTAGCCCGATTCGGCCGATCACCAGGATGACCGCGATGATCGTGCTGGAACCCAGGATCACTCGCCAGTGCACCCCGGCGGCGTTGAGGTAGTAGCCGATGATGAAGGCCACCATGAAGCCGAAGTACCAGGCGACGAGCGTGGTGCCCAGGAGCTTGCCGCGCAGGTGCACGGGTGCGAACTCGGCGATCATCGGCTGACCCACGGCGTACTCGACGCCGACGGCGATACCCATGCCGAGGCGGACCAGGAACAGCTGCCACGGGCCGTCGACGAAGAACTGCAGCGCGGAGAACGCCGTGAACAGAACGAGATCCCAGAACAGGATCGGACGGCGCCCGAGCCGATCGGCGAGCCATCCGCCCACCGGGGAGCCGATCAGGATACCGAGCATGGCGGACGAGGCCTCCAGGCCGATCCAGATCGCGGTGTAGCGAGGATCGTCGTGCTCGATCGTGCCGGTGACCGGCCCGATGATGCCGAGGATGTATCCGTCCAGGAACGTTCCGCCGACGAGCACCAGAATCATGCGCCACAGAAAGCGCCGCCGCTTGGCCAGGACGGCGGGGTCCTCGGGCTCCTGCGTCGCGGATCCGACTATCTCAGACATGTGCGGTCCTCCCCGTCGTGGTGGTATTCGGCATCACTTCTCCCTCATCCGTCGGGTCTCACACGCCGGACTCATCGGGGTCCGGGCGCGGGCAGTAGTGCCGGCGATCCGCGCGGCGAATCATCGAGGCCGGAATCCGCGGCGGGCAAGCTCCACGTCCGACCAGGCAAGTTGCATACTCTGCAACAGGTCTCACTATCCAATAGTGAAGTGTGAGGCACGACACATCAGCCTGTCAATGCTGACTGATATATCTATCGGACTCAGCGAGATGGCAGTCCCGGCAGCCGCCGCGGGACGAGGCGCAGAAAGACCACTGGCCAGGACCGATACGGTCCTGGCCAGTGGTCTTCTTCTGCGTCTATCTGTGCCCCCCGTAGGATTCGAACCTACGACCTTCCGCTCCGGAGGCGGACGCTCTATCCCCTGAGCTAGGGGGGCGGGTGAAGCGAGAGCAACATTAGCGCACCCATGCCGCGGACCCCAACACGGGGGTCGCGGCGCGCGCTAGACGGCCACCACCCGGGCGTCGGGCACCGCCGCGTAGCGGTCCGGGGTGCAGGTCAGGACGATGATCTGCGCGCCGCCGGCGGCGTCGCCGAGCACACCGGCCATCGAGGCCAGCCGCGCCGGGTCGGAGTAGCCGAGGGCATCGTCGAGGATCACCGGGACGCCGTCACCGGGGTCGACGATCATCGCGCAGGCGAGCCGGGCGATCAGGCCCAGCTGCTCCCGCGCTCCCCCGGACAGGGCGCTCGCATCGACGGTCACACCGTCGAGCGTGCGGCTGGCGATGGTGAAGTCGTCATCGACCTCGAAGCGCACCGACTCCCCGAAGACGGGCTTGGCGAGCGTCTCCAGCCGCTCGGTGAACGGCGCGACATACCGCGCACGACTCTCGGCGCGCGTACGCGTGAGCGTCCGGTACAGCAGCCGGGCGCCCTCGGCCCGCCGGGTAACGCGCTCCAGCTCGGCCGCGGCGGCCCGATCGGCGGTCTGGGCACGGGTGAGGTCGTCGAGCCGGTTCTCGGTGCGGCACTGCTCGATCAGCGTGCGCAACTGCGTCCGCTGATCCCGCAGCGACCCGATCCGGCCGCGCAACCGGTCCAGCCGCTGTTCGGCCTCGGCGCAGGCGGCACGCAGCCCCGGCAGGTCCAGCCGCTGCGCCCGAGCCCGCTGCTCGTCGACGACGGCACACGCCTCGGCGTGCTCGGCCCGCGCCGTGTCCGCGACGCCGGACAGGGCCTCGTCACTGATCCGCGCGCGCTGTTCCAGCAGTTCGGCACGAGCGACGGCCAGGTCCGACGCCGCCCGCTCGGCGGTCTCCGCCTGCGCCTGCGCACGCACCCGGGCCGCAGCGGCCTCCGCACGACGCGCACTCGCCGCCCGTTCGCCACGCGCCACCAACCCCTGCTGCTCACGCTCGGCGACCCGCAACTGGTCCACCGGCCGGTCGCCGGCGGCCGGCGCCTCGCCGGGCGACGCCGCGAGCAGCCGGTCACGCTCGCCGGACAGCGCCTGCTCCGTCGACCCGCCGAGCAGCCGCCGGCCGGCGGCCTCGACGTCGGCGAGCGCACGCCCTGCGGCGCCGCGCTCGGCGGCGCGCATGGCCACCTCCGCCAGCGACTCGACCCGGCAAGCGGTCAGCAGTTCCCGTTCCGATCGCCGCAACGCATCGAGGTCGTCCGACAGCGCGCGAGTGCCCGCGGCGCCGATCACCCGGACCCGGACGCCGGTGGTCTCGATCACGGTGTCCCCGACGGCGGACAGCGCGACCGCGTCACCGATCGCCGCACCGTCGACGAGGACCTCCTCGCCGCCGAGCGGGGTGACCTCGACGCGTGCGGCGGCGGCCTCGACGCGCGCCTGCGCGACGGCCAGCGCACGATCCAGGCGCACCGCCTGCTCCGCCTGCTCCGCGCCGACCGGATTCGACTCCAGTCCGGCGACGATCCCGGCGCGCGAGGCGGCGAGTTCACTCAGCTCGTTCAGCACGGCCTCGATCTCGGCGATCCGGGCGCGATCGGCGCGTACCCGCTCGGCCTCGACCGCGGCCGTCAGCTCCGCGGACAGCGCCTCGTGCCGCGCCCGCGCCGCCGTCACGGCCCCGTCCAGGTCCGCGACCTCGGCGTCGGCGCGCTCCGCCGTCCCGGCCAGCTCCGCGGCCGACTCCCGTGCCGCGTCGACCTGGTCCGCGAGGACGGCGACCCGGCGCTGAGCGTCCTGGCGGTCGGCCAGGTCGCGCTCGGCGAGCCGCACGGCGATCTCCCGGCGCTGCGCCCGCTCGGCGGCCTGATCCAACGCGGCGGCGACCTTCTCGGCGTCCGCCACCCGACGGCTCGCGTCGGCCAGTTCCTCGAGCGCGTGCACCTCGGCCGCGGTCGCCTCCCGGTACGCCTGCTCCACGTCCGGCAGTTCGGCGGCGGCCCGTTCCGCCGCGTCCAGTCCGCGATGGCGCTCGTCCAGCTCCGCGCGCGCCATCCGGGCCGCCGCCATCGCCGCGGCGAGTTCACCGGCCGGGCGGCCCGCCTTGAGCGTGTAGTACCGCTGGTACTCGGCTTCCGCGGCCGCGATCAGCGCCTGGGCGTCCGCGTCGCCGTCGCCGTCGTCCGCGTGAGCGTCGACCGGTGTGGTTGCCCGATCGAGGGCCCGCGCCAGCGCCGACGAATCGCTCAGCCGGCCGAGTTCGGGCGCACCCGACTGCTGCAACCGCAGCGCCCGGTAGAGCGGGCTGTCCAGCGACTCGGCGAGGATCTGCTCGACGCGCTCGTGCGCCGCCCGCCCGGTGAGCTGTTCGCGGCGCGGCTCGATGATCGTGAGCGCCGCCTCGGCCTTCTTGTTGAACCGCTTGAAGTATTCGAAACGCCAATGTCCACAGCTGATCTCGGCGAAGACCTCCGAACCCACGTCCCGCCCGGCCGGCTGCACCGCGCGCACCGCCGTGCTCTTGCTGCTCGACGGATATTGCAGCAGCAGGTCGAGCGCCTCGATCATCGACGACTTGCCCGCCTCGTTCGCACCCTCGACCACGGTGATCCCCGAGTCGGCGAAGTCGATCTCCCGCTCGGCGATGCCGCGGTAGTCGCGCAGGCGCAGCCGGTGGAGTCTCACGACGACGATCCCGCCAGCCGGAACAACAGCGACAGCGCGCTGCGCGCCGCCCCGGCCTCAGGCGTTTCGCCGGCGGCGAGGGCCGACAGTTCGTCCGCCGCCTGCGCCGCGTACCCCTGCAGACCGAGCGCCGACACGTCGGACGGATCTGCGACGACGGTCAGGTCGTGGTGGCGCTCCCACAGCCACAGCCCGGCCAGGCGCTCGGCGAACTCGGCGAAGAGCGCCTCGAAGGCCGCGTCGTCGGCCAGGCTCAGAGTGCCCACCAGGGCCAGTTTGACCACGGTCCGAGACTTGTCCGGCAGCGCCGTCAAGCGTTCCCGCAGCACCTCGAGGTCGGCGGCGCCGTCGACGTCCTGGCGGAGAGTCGTGAAGGTCCACTGCCCGACGCGGTGCGGGACCACCTCCACCTCGCGCGCGGCCCCGGCACCGCGACCCACGGTCACCGCCAGGACCTGGCCCGAGCCGGTCTCGACGTGATCGAAGTCGGTGACCTCGGGGGCACCCGCGTACCAGATCCGGCCGGACTCCCCGATCGGCGTCGCCGAGTGCCGGTCGCCCAGTGCCACGTAGTCGACCAGACCGGACCGCACCGCGGCCTCCAGATCCGCCGCGGCCACCCGGGCCGGATCCGACCCCGGACTGAACGTGTCGACACCGCCGTGCCCGACCACGATCCGCACCTCGTCGGCGGACCCCAGCCGGGCCAACTGCTCGGCGATCAGGTCGCCGTCCGGGCGCTTGGTGGTCCACGGCGCCGCCACCAGGGTGACCCCGTCCCGGACACGGACGAGGCCGGCCTTCTCGAGCACGTGCACGTTCGGCGGGCAGGCCGCGGCGAAGGTCGCACTCCGGTACACCGAGGTCGCGTCGAGCGGGTCGTGGTTGCCGGGCAGCAGATACACCGGTGCCGGATAGTCGCCGAGGGCGTCGAGCGTGCGGCGGATGATCCGCGACGAGACGCGCGGGTCGTCGAACACGTCGCCGCAGACCACCACGAATTCGGCGCCGGTCCGGGACGCGAGCCTGCCGATCTCGGCGACCGCATCCGCGCGGGCGGCGTCGTACGTGTGCTGCGCGTCGGCGCCCAGGAAATGCCGGGTCATGCCGAGCTGCCAGTCGGCGGTGTGCAGGAAGGTGACCTCGCGCGCCGCGTCGCCGCCGACGGCGGTTCCGGGCTCCGACTCGGGCAGATCGAACAGTGGCACGGTCATGGCGGCCCCCTTTCGCTGTCGTCGACCACCTCGTCGAGACGATGGTAGGAGGCCCCTCCGACAAAGTCGGTCAGGCCGCGCCGCGCGGCGATCCCTGATGGTCGGGCCGGACCAGGAAGAGGGTGGCGATCGCACCGACGACGAGCACCGCCGCGCCCAGGAACAACGACTGTCCCATAGCCGAGGCGAAGCCCTCGCGCACGTGCACCCCGAACACCACCTCGGGCAGCCGGTGCACCTTCGATCCCTCCGAGGCCGCCGCGTTCATCCCCGGCAGCTTGTCGGCCAGCAAGGTCATCATCAGCGCGCCGATCGCCGCCGTGCCGACCACCGAGCCGATCATCCGGGTGGTGTTGTACACACCCGCGCCCGCGCCGGCGTCGCTCCACGGCAGATTGCGCGTGGCCGTCGCGGCCAGCGGCGCCCAGATGCACGCCGACGACAGGCCCATCAGGCACGTCGGGATCAGCAACTGCCACACCGGCGTCGACGGCGTCATCAGCCAGCCGAGCAGCCCGGTCGCGATCGCGTACCCGGCCAGGCCGGTGGAGATGATGTTGCGCGGATGCACCCGGTCCAGGATCCGCCCGACGATCGGCGAGCACACACCGGTGAGCACGGCCATCGGCACCATCATCAGCGCCGACCGCGTCGGCGACATGCCGCCCACGAACTGCAGGAAGAACATCAACGGAATCATCGAGCCGGACACCGCGAAGCCCATCGAGGTGATGCCGACGTTGCAGAGCGAGAAATTGCGTTCCCGGAACAGGCTCAGCGGCACCAGCGCCTCGGTGCGCGTGCGGGCCTCCCACAGCAGGAACAGCCCCATGAGCGCCACCCCGACCGCGATCAGCACCCAGATCCACGCCGCCCAGTGATAGGTCTGGCCCTCCTGGACGCCGAAGACGAGCGCCGTCAGACCCAGCCCGGAGAGGATCACGCCGATCCAGTCGAAACGGTGATCGTGCGTCTCCACCTGCGGCACCAGCGTCGCGGCCAGGACCAGGCCGACCGCGCCGACCGGCACGTTGATGAAGAAGATCCACTCCCAGCCGAGATTGTCGGTCAGGATGCCGCCCAGCAGCGGGCCGACCAGCGTCGCGACACCGGCGACGGTGCCCCACACGCCCATCGCCGCACCCCGCCGCTCGGGCGGGAAGATCCGGGTCACCAGCGCCATGGTCTGCGGGGTGATCAGCGCCGCGCCGATACCCTGCACCGCGCGAGCCGCGATCAATTCGCCGATCGAGCCGGCCAGACCGCACCAGATGCTCGCGAGCGTGAACACCACGAGGCCCACCTGGTAGACGTTCTTCGGCCCGAACTTGTCGCCGAGCCGGCCGGCGATCAGCAGCGGCACCGCGTAGGTGAGCAGGTAGGCGCTGGACACCCAGACGATCCCGTTGACGCCGGCGTGCAGCGCCTCCATGATCTCCGGCTGTGCGACCGCCACGATCGACATGTCGACCAGGATCATGAAGAAGCCGACGCACAGGGCGAGCAGCGCGGCCCACGGGCGGTCGGTGACCGACTTGAACTGCGGCGGAGCGGGAACGGTCATAACGGTCATCCTCGGTTCGGCGGGGCCGCGAGCGCGGCCCGCGGCCGCACCTGTCAGCGGAGCGAGCCGACAGTAGCACCGACCGCCGACAACGCGAGTTCCCCTAATCTGGACGGCGGCGGAGAACAGCCCGTCCGCCCGCGAGAACGGAGCAGCAGATGGCGCGAAGAAGCAAGGCCGCGAAGACCGTCGTGGACCCGCACGCCCGGCTCGACGTCTACCACGGCGGCGCGCTCCCGGTGCCGGTGAGCGACGTCGCCGTCCCGGAGACGGCACTGCCGCGTGATGCCGCCGAGAAGTCCACGCGGACCGTCGCGCTGGTCACCCGGATCGTCGAGAAGGCGCATCGGCTGCAACAGCCGGCCGTCGCGAAGTACGTCACCCGGCTGCGCGCCAAGTACCCCGACGACTCTCCCGAACAGATCATCCGGCGCCTCGAGCGGCGGTACCTCAACGCGGTCACCACCTCCGGCGCCGCGGTCGGCGCCACGGCCTCGATCCCCGGCGTCGGCACCATCACCGCGCTGTCCGCGCTGACCGCCGACACCGCCGTGTTCATCGAGGCCTCCGCGCTGCTCGCGCTGGCCACCGCCGAGGTGCACGGCATCTCGCCGCACGAGGCGGAACGGCGCCGCGCCCTGGTCCTGGCCGTCGCCATGGGCGAGGAGGGCGTCGCCGCCCTCGGCAAGGTCGCCGGGACGCGCGGCACCGACGCGATCGTGCGAATGGCCGGAGGCCGCGTGTCGGCCGGCCGGCTGGCGAGCCTGAACAAGACGCTGACCACCAAGCTGGTCAAGAAGTTCGCCGTCCGCCGGGCCCCGATCCTGGTCGGCAAACTGATCCCGGGCGGGATCGGCGCCGCGGTCGGCGGTGCGGGCAACCGCGCCCTCGGCTCGCTGGTGCTGCGCAACGCCCGCGAGGCCTTCGGTCCCCCGCCGCGCTTCTGGGACGTCGACGGCACCGTGCTGCCACGGTGACGCCCGGCTGGCTGGCGGCACTCGCCGCTCGTTGCTGGGAGCATCGGCGTCTCACGCTGCTGACCGTCGCGGTGACGCTCGGCGCGGTGGCCGTCGACCTGGTGACGCCGCTGATCGCCCGCTCCGCCATCGATCACGCCACCGGCGAGGTCCGCGGCGGGGTCGCCCTGTCGGTGCTGGTGGCGGCGCTGCTGGTGGCCGCACTGATCCGCTACGGCTGCCAGTTCGGCCGGCGGCTGCTGGCCGGGCGGCTGTCCATCGTCGTGCAGGACGGGCTGCGCCGCGCGATGCTCGCGACCCTGTTGCGGCTCGACGGACCCGCCCAGGAGACGCTGCGCACCGGGCAGGTGGTGTCGCGGTCGATCTCCGATCTCCAGGTCGTGCAGGGGCTTCTCGCGATGGCGCCGCTGTCCCTCGGCGGCGCCGTGCAGGTGGTCCTGGCGATCGGCATCATGGCCTGGCTCTCCCCGCTGCTGACCATCGTCACGCTGGTCACGGTGCCGCTGGTCGCCGTCGTCGCCTATCGCGGGCGGCGGCGCCTGTTCGCGGCCACCTGGTCGGCGCAGCAGGCCGCCGCCGAGCTGGCCGGGCACGTCGAGGAGACGGTCACCGGCGTGCGGGTGGTGAAGGGCTTCGGCCAGGAGCGGCGCGCCACCGCCGAACTCGCCGAACTCGGCGGCACCCTGTTCCGCCTGCGGATGCGGGCCGCCCGACTCTCCTCCCGCTTCACGCCGACCATGGCGGCCGTCCCCGAGCTGGGCATGGTGCTGGTGATCGCGGTCGGCGGCTGGCTCACCCTGCGCGGCTCGCTCACCGCGGGCACCTTCCTCGCCTTCACCACCTACCTCGCGAGCATGACGGCGCTGGCCCGCATCCTCACCAACCTGGTGGTCGCCAGCCAGCTCGCGGCCTCTTCGGCGTCCCGCGTGTTCGACGTGATCGACCACCCGCTCGACCCCGCACTGACCAACACCGGGCAGCTCCCGGACGGCCCGCTCGGACTGCGGCTCGACGGGGTGGCGCTCACCCGCGGAACGCGCCCGGTGCTGGCCGGGGTCGACCTGCGCGTGGCACCCGGCGAGGCCGTCGCCGTCGTCGGCGGCCCCGGCTCGGGCAAGTCGACGCTCGCCGCGCTCCTGGAGGGCGCGTCGCGGGCCGACGCCGGCCGGGTCAGTCTCACCGATGCGGACGGGCACCGGTACGACGTCGACGCGCTCGACCCGGACGCGCTGCACGGCGCGCTCGCGGTCGCCTTCGACGAGCCCTTCCTCTACTCGGACACCATCGCCGCCAATGTCGCGCTCGGCCCGCTGCCGCCGCCCGACCCCGGTGATCCGGCGCTGCGCGCGGCCACCGACGAGGCCGCCGCCACCGACTTCGTCGACGACCTGCCCGACGGCTTCGCCACCACCGTCGGCGAACGCGGCCTCACCCTGTCCGGTGGACAGCGGCAGCGCATCGCCCTGGCCCGCGCCTTCTACGCGCAGCCGCGCGTCCTGGTCCTCGACGACGCCACGTCGGCGGTCGACGCGGTCACCGAGGCGGCGATCCTCACCCGGCTGCGCGCCCGGCGCACCACCATGCTGCTGCTGGCCCACCGCCGCTCCACTCTGGCGGTCGCCGACCGGGTGGCGGTGCTCGACGAGGGTCGCATCCTCGACATCGGCACGGTCGAGGAGCTCGACGCGCGCTGCCCGAGGTTCGCCGAACTGATGTCCCCGCCCGACGGCGCCGAGGCCGAGCGCGCAGCCGCGCAGCGGGTGGCCCGGCAGGCCGCGCTGACCGTCGACGACCTGTGGCGCACCGACGCACCGCGCGCCGCCGAACCGGCCCGCGCCGCGACCGCGGCCCCCACCCGCCCCGGTCCCGGTGGCGGAGGCGGCGGTGGCGGGGCCCGCGGCGGCGGACAGCTGTCCAGTGCCCTGGGCAGCATGCCGGCCACCCCGGAGATCACCGCGGCCGTCGCCGCGCTGCCGCCGGCCGACGAGGATCCGCGGGTCGACGTCGCGGCGGCCGCCGCCGAGAACCCGGTGTTCTCGCTGCGCCAGATCCTGCGCCCGGTGCGCGGCCTGCTGGTCGTGATGCTGGTCGCCCTGGCGCTCGACACCCTGATCGGCCTCGCCTACCCGTCGCTGGCCCGGGTGGTCCTGGATGCCGGCACGCACGACCGGGCCGATCTGCTGTGGGCGGCCACCGGGGTGGGCCTGGCCCTGGTCGCGGCCGGCTGGGTGGTGGAGGCGGTCAACACGCTCGTCTCGGCGCGGACCGGCGAACGCGTCCTCTACGCGCTGCGCGTGCGCAGCTACGCCCACCTGCAACGACTGGGCCTCGACTACTACGAGCGCGAACTGTCCGGCCGCATCATGACGCGCATGACGACCGACGTCGACGCGCTCTCCACCTTCATCCAGACCGGCCTGGCTTCCGCGGTGGTCGCGATCTTCACCGTCGTCGGCGTGTTCGCGATGCTGATGGTGACCGACTGGGAGCTGGGCCTCACCGTGCTGCCGGTGTTCCCGATCCTCGCGCTGGCGACGCTCTGGTTCCGCCGCGTCGCCGCGGGCGCGTACCGTCGGGCCCGCGAGCTGGTGTCCGCGGTCAACGCCGACTTCCAGGAGAACATCGCCGGGCTCGCCACCACCCGCGCCTACCGCCACACCGCCATCGCGCAGGCCCGGTTCGGCCGGCTCAGCGACGCCTGGGTGGCCGCGCGGATGAGCAGCCAGCGCGCGATCGCGTCGTACTTCCCGTTCATCACCTTCTGCGCGGACGTCGCGGCCGCCGTCGCGATCGGCTTCGGCGCCCATCAGCTGGCACACGGCCGGCTCTCCGCGGGCACGCTGGTGGCCTTCGTGCTGTACCTGTCGATGCTGTTCGGGCCGGTACAGCAGCTGACCACCGTGTTCGACGGCTATCAGCAGGCCAGTGTCGGTCTGCGCCGCATCGGGGACCTGCTGACCACCCCGAGTTCCCTCGTCGAGGCCGCCGTCGTGGCCGAGGAGGCGGCGATCCCGGCTCCGCTCGACCGGCACGGGGACCACCGTTCCGGGATGGCCGACGTCCGGCTCGACGGGGTCGGTTTCCGCTACTCGGTCGCGCCTGCCGACGCGCTGCACGACGTGGACCTGCATCTCCCGCCGGGCGCGTCACTGGCCCTGGTGGGGCCCACCGGCGCCGGCAAGTCGACCATCGTCAAACTGCTCGCCCGCTTCTACGACCCGACCCGCGGCGCGGTGGAGTACAACGGCGACGATCTGCGGACCCTCGATCTGCACGACTACCGCGCCCGGCTCGGCGTGGTCCCCCAGGAACCGCATCTGTTCGCCGGGACCGTCGCCGACAACATCGCCTACGGGCGCCCCGGCGCCGGCCGCGAGGAGATCGCCGAGGCCGCCCGCCGGGTGGGTGCCGCGGCGATGATCGCCGGTCTGCCCGGCGGCATGAACTTCGCCGTCTCCGAGCGCGGCCGCGGTCTGTCCTCGGGGCAGCGACAGCTGATCGCGCTGGCGCGTGCCGAGCTCGTCGAGCCCGAGCTGATCCTGCTCGACGAGGCCACCGCGACCCTCGATCAGGCCACCGAGGCGCAGGTGCTCGCCGCGGGCACCGCGCTGCGCCGGAAGCGGACCAGCGTGATCGTCGCGCACCGCCTGGCGACCGCGGCCCGGGCCGACACCATCGCCGTCGTCGAGGACGGCCGGATCGTCGAACGCGGCCCGCACGACGCCCTGCTGGCGGCCGGTGGCACCTATGCGCGGATGTGGGCGGCGGGCGTCGCGCCCGACGATGCGGGCGCCACAGCCGGACGCCGGTAGTGATTCCCGCCACTTACTCGTGAGTCGGCCGGTCAGGGCGCCCGGAAGCCGGGCGTGCGGACTTTTCTGGGCGTACGATCGACTGTTGGCCGGTGCTGCACGCAATCCGACGCGGCCGGCCGGCGATCGAAGACCACATCGATATATCTAAGAGGCGAGACGACGCTGTGAGCAGTTCGACATCCCAGACCGACTACGGACAAAACGAATGGCTGGTCGAGGAGATGTACCAGCGATTCCAGAAGGATCCCGGATCGGTCGATCCCAGTTGGCACGACCTGCTCAAGTCGTACAAGCCCGACCAGGTCGCCCCCGCCCCCACACCCGCCGCCCCGGTGGCGCCGGCCACGCCCGCCGCCCCGGCCCAGGTGGCCCCCGCCGATCCCCCGGCCGCCGCGACCGGACCGGTCTCGGCCAAGCCCGCGATCACCCTCGACGCCGAGCCCACCCGCACCGCCGCCCCGCGCAAGGCGGCCCCGGCGCGCGAGGCCGCCGCCACCAAGGCCGCCTCCGGCGTCAGCCGCTCGGCCGCCGTCGCCAAGCCGGCCAGCGAGCCCGCCGCCGACGAGAACAAGGTGATCCGCGGTCCCGGCGCCGCCATCGTCAAGAACATGAACGCCTCGCTCGAGGTGCCCACCGCCACCAGCGTCCGGGCCATCCCGGTGAAGCTGATGTTCGACAACCGCGTCGTCATCAACAACCATCTCGCCCGTACCCGCGGCGGCAAGGTGAGCTTCACCCACATCCTCGGCTACGCGATCATCCAGGCGCTCAAGTCGTTCCCCAACCTGAACCGGCACTTCGCCGAGATCGACGGCAAGCCGAACGTGGTGACCCCGGCGCACTCGAACCTCGGCCTGGCGATCGACCTGCCGGGCAAGAACGGCCAGCGCACGCTCGTCGTCGCCGCCATCAAGGGCTGCGAGACGATGGGCTTCGGCGAGTTCTGGGCCGCCTACGAGGACATCGTCCGCCGCGCGCGGGACGGCAAGCTGACCGCCGAGGACTTCGCCGGCGTCACCATCTCGCTCACCAACCCGGGCACCATCGGCACCGTCCACTCGGTCCCCCGCCTGATGCCGGGTCAGGGCGCCATCATCGGCGCCGGTGCGATGGAGTACCCCGCCGAGTTCCAGGGGTCGAGCGATCAGCAGCTCGCCGACGCCGGCGTCGGCAAGGTGATGACGCTGACCTCCACCTATGACCACCGCATCATCCAGGGCGCCGAGTCCGGCGACTTCCTGCGCCGGATCCACGAGCTGATCCTCGACGACGCCTTCTGGGACGAGATCTTCACCGCGCTGCACATCCCGTACGAGCCGATCCGCTGGCGCCGGGACATCCCGGCCGGTGCGGTCGACAAGAACACCCGCGTGCTCGAGCTGATCGCCGCCTACCGCAGTCGCGGCCACCTGATGGCCGACACCGATCCGCTGATGATGGAGAGCGACGCCCGCGCCGCCCACCCGGATCTCGACGTGCTCACCTACGGCCTCACCCTCTGGGACCTGGACCGCACCTTCAAGGTCGGCGGCTTCCACGGCCAGAACGAGATGAAGCTGCGCGACGTCCTGTCCATCCTGCGCGATGCCTACTGCCGCCACATCGGCGTCGAGTACACGCACATCCTCGACCCGGGGCAGCAGCGCTGGCTCCAGGAGCGCGTCGAGGTGAAGCACGTCAAGCCGCCGGTGGCCGAGCAGAAGTACATCCTGAGCAAGCTCAACGCCGCCGAAGCCTTCGAGACCTTCCTGCAGACCAAGTACGTCGGCCAGAAGCGCTTCTCGCTGGAGGGCGCCGAGTCGGTGATCCCGATGATGGACGCGGTGATCGACCGCAGCGCCGAGCACAGCCTGCAGGAAGTCATCATCGGCATGCCGCACCGCGGCCGCCTCAACGTGCTGGCCAACATCGTCGGCAAGCCGTACTCCAAGATCTTCACCGAGTTCGAGGGCAACCTGGGCAGCGCCCAGGCGCACGGTTCCGGCGACGTCAAGTACCACCTCGGCGCCGAGGGCACCTACTACCAGATGTTCGGCGACAACGAGATCAACGTGTCGCTGACCGCCAACCCCAGCCACCTGGAAGCCGTCGACCCGGTCCTGGAGGGCATCGTCCGCGCCAAGCAGGACCTGCTCGACGAGGAGCACCAGTTCGACATCCTCCCGCTGATGCTGCACGGCGACGCCGCGTTCGCCGGCCAGGGCGTGGTTCCGGAAACGCTGAACCTCTCCATGCTCAACGGCTACCGCACCGGCGGCACCGTGCACATCGTGGTCAACAACCAGGTCGGCTTCACCACCGCGCCCGAGTACTCGCGGTCGTCGCAGTACTGCACCGATGTCGCCAAGATGATCGGCGCGCCGATCTTCCACGTCAACGGCGACGACCCCGAGGCCTGCGTCTGGGCCGCGCAGCTGGCCGTCGACTACCGCGAGCAGTTCCACCGCGACGTGGTGATCGACATGGTCTGCTACCGCCGCCGCGGCCACAACGAGGGCGACGACCCGTCGATGACGCAGCCGGCCATGTACGACGTGATCGACAATCTGCGCAGCGTCCGCAAGAGCTACACCGAAGCGCTCATCGGCCGTGGTGACATCTCCACCAAGGAGGCCGAGGACGCCCTGCGCGACTACCAGGGCCAGCTCGAGCGGGTGTTCGTGGAGGTCAAGGAGCTCGACCGCTTCCAGCCGGAGCCCAGCGAGCCGATCACCGAGGACCAGCAGCTGCAGGTGAACCTGAACACCGGGGTCCCGACGGCCGCGCTGGAGCAGATCGGCGACGCCTTCCTGAACGTGCCGGAGGGCTTCACCCCGCATCCGCGTGTCAAGCCGGTCCTGGAGCGCAGGCACGACATGTCGCGCAACGGCGACGTCGACTGGGCGTTCGCCGAGTTGCTGGCGTTCGGCACCCTGGTGCAGGAGGGCATCACGGTGCGCCTGTCCGGTCAGGACTCGCGCCGCGGCACCTTCACCCAGCGGCATTCGGTCCTCATCGACCGGGAGAACGGCAGCGAGTACACCCCGCTGAACACCCTGGCGCCGCAGGGCCCGGGCCGGTTCATGGTGTACGACTCGCCGCTGAGCGAGTTCGCGGTGCTCGGCTTCGAGTACGGCTACGCGATCGGCAACCCGGACGCGCTGGTGCTGTGGGAGGCGCAGTTCGGCGACTTCGTCAACGGCGCCCAGTCGATCATCGACGAGTTCATCAGCTCCGGCGAGGCCAAGTGGGGCCAGCGCAGCGACGTGGTCCTGCTGCTGCCGCACGGCCACGAGGGCCAGGGCCCGGACCACACGTCCGGCCGGATCGAGCGCTTCTTGCAGCTGTGCGCCGAGGGCTCGATGACCGTCGCCCTGCCGTCCACCCCGGCCAGCTACTTCCACCTGCTGCGCCGCCACATGCACGACGGCATCAGCCGCCCGCTGGTGGTCTTCACGCCGAAGTCGATGCTGCGCAACAAGGCGGCCGTCTCGCCGATCGAGGAGTTCAGCGAGGGCAAGTTCCTGTCGGTGCGCGACGATCCGCGCTTCGCCGGCAACTTCCGCGGCGACGGCGACAAGCTCGACCGCTCGGCCGTCACCCGCGTGCTGCTGACCTCGGGCAAGCTGTACTGGGAGCTGGCCGCCCGGGCCAAGAAGGACGGCCGCGGCGACATCGCGATCGTCCGGATCGAGCAGCTGCACCCGGTGCCGCACCGCCGTCTGGGCCGCATCCTGGAGCAGTACCCGAACGCGACGGACTTCGTCTGGGTTCAGGAGGAGCCGGCCAACCAGGGTCCGTGGCCGTTCCTCGGGCTGTGGCTGCCCGAGCAGCTCCCCGAGCTGCTGTCGGGTCTGCGGCGCATCTCGCGCCGCCCGATGGCCGCACCGTCGTCCGGCTCGTCCAAGGTGCACGCCGTGGAGCAGGCCGAGATCATCGACGGCGCCTTCTCCTGACGGGCCGTACCGCCTGACGACGACGGGGCCGCACCTGCACTGGTGCGGCCCCGTCGTCGCCGGTCGGGGTTCACTCGATCAACGACGCGCTCGCGGCGAGGGCGGGCAGCGAGCCGACCAGCATCCCGAGGACCTGGTCGCGGTTCAGTTCCGGCTCCGGATCGGTGATCCAGCGGATCACGACGTCCTCGACGAAGGCGGTCCAGCCGCGGACCGCGGTCGCGACGGCCGGCGACGGCTCGATCCCCAGCCGCGGCGCGTGGTCCAGTACCCGCCGCGCCATCGCCGCGCGCGTGCCGTCGACCACCCGCCGCATCGCCGGGTCCGAGCTCATCGCGCCGCGGAGCAGGCCGACGAAATGCTCCTTGAACTCCTCGACGTAGTCCAGGTACGACGACATCGACACGACCAGCGCGGCGAGCGGGTCCTCGACCTCGGACGGCGGCAGCGTGCGGGTGAGCATCACCTCGGCCTGCTCCTGCACCAGCGCCACGTGGAAGTCCTGTTTGGACTCGAAATAGTGGAAGATCAGCGCCCGCGACACCCCGGCCCGCTCGGCGACCTCGTCGATCGTCACCTGTTCCAGCGACCGCTCCAGGGCGATCTCCTGGCCCAGATCGAGCAGCTGGCGACGCCGCTCCTCCGGGCTCATCCGCCTGCGGCGCACCGTCCCGGCAGCGCCGGCGTCCTTCCCGGTCACCGTCATACATCTCACTGTAGGGCACTTATTGACTTCGATTCAACAAGTCGTTGACTCCGATTCAGTAAGGCTCTATCGTGAGCACCATGACAACACGCGATGTAGAGATCGTCATCGTCGGAGCGGGCTTCTCCGGGCTCGGCGCGGCCATCAAGCTGGGACAGAACGGCTTCGACGACTACCTGGTGCTCGATCGCGGCGCGGACTTCGGCGGAACGTGGCGCGACAACGTCTACCCCGGCGCCGCGTGCGACGTGCCCTCGCACCTGTACTCCTACTCGTTCGCCCAGAACCCCGACTGGTCGCGCTCGTACTCGCACCAGCCGGAGATCCATCGCTACCTCAACGGCGTCGCCGACCGGTACGGCATCGCCGAGCGGACCTGGTTCGGCACCGAGGTGACCCGCGCCGACTGGGACGAGGACACCGCGCGCTGGACCATCGCGATCGAACGCGACGGCGAGGCGAGCACCGTCACCGCGCGCCAGCTGATCGGCGCGATCGGCCCGCTGTGCGAGCCGAATCTGCCCGACATCGAGGGCTTCGACGATTTCGCCGGCACCATCGTCCACTCCGCCCGCTGGGACGCCGACGCCGACTACGCGGGCAAGCGGATCGCCGTCATCGGCACCGGCGCCTCGGCCATTCAGATCGTCCCCCGTCTCGGCGAGATCGCCGGTCACCTCGACGTCTACCAGCGCACCGCCCCGTGGATCGTCCCGCGCACCGAGCGCCCGTACCTGCCCGTCGAGAACTGGGCGTTCAAGCACGTGCCGGGCCTGCAGAACCTGATCCGCGGCACCATCTACACCGCCAACGAGTCGGTCGCGGCCGGCATGACCTACGCCCCCAAGGCGCTCAAGCCGGTCGAGGCCCTCTGCAAGGCGAACATCTTCCGCGGCATCCGCGACCCGGAGCTGCGCGCCCGCGTCACCCCGACCTTCGCCGTCGGCTGCAAGCGCATCCTCAAGTCCAACGAGTGGTACCCGACCCTCGACCGCGACAACGTCGACCTGGTGACCTCGGGCATCGAGAAGATCACCGCCGACGGCATCGTCACGCGCGACGGCGAGTCGCACCCCGTGGACGTCATCGTCGTCGCGACCGGCTTCCACGTCACCGATTCGCCGATGTTCGACGCCATCCACGGCGCGGACGGCCGGAGCCTGGCGCAGGTGTGGGCCGAGAGCGGCATGGCGGGTTACAAGGGCAGCTTCGTCCACGGTTTCCCGAATCTGATGCTCCTGGTCGGCCCGGGCACCGGCCTCGGCCACACCTCGATGGTGTACATGATCGAGTCGCAGCTCAACTACCTGGTCGACTACCTGCGTCAGGTGCGTGAACGCGGCCTGACCCGCGTCGACGTCTCCGCGGCCGCGCAGGAACGCTACAACGCCCGTCTCCAGCAGACCCTGCGCCACAGCGTGTGGGAGAACGGCGGCTGCTCGTCCTGGTACAAGGATGAGCACGGCAACATCACCACCCTGTGGCCCGGCTTCACCTTCGTCTTCCGCAATGCGACGCGCCGTTTCGACATCGCGGCCTACGACGTCTCGACCACCGTATCCGCCCCCGCCGCCACCCCGGCGCACGTCTGACAGTCCCAGAAAGAGAGCACTCCCGCATGAAGAACTTCCGCGACAAGGTCGTCGTCGTCACCGGGGCCGGTTCCGGGATCGGCCGGGCGCTGGCGATCGATCTCGCCCGGCGCGGTGCGAAGCTGGCGATCTCCGACATCGACCCGGACGGCCTGGCCACCACCGAATCGCTGATCACCGAGGCGGCGGCCGGCACGCAGGTCCACTCGCAGCTGCTCAACGTCGCCGAGCGTGAAGCCGTCCTGAGCTACGCCGACACCGTCGCCGAGCACTTCGGCACCGTGAACGCCATCTTCAACAACGCCGGGATCGCCCATCACGGCGATGTCGAGGTGATGGAGTTCAAGGACATCGAGCGCGTGATGGACATCGACTACTGGGGCGTGGTGAACGGCACCAAGGCGTTCCTGCCGCACATCATCGCCTCCGGCGACGGCGCCGTCGTCAACGTCTCCTCCTTGTTCGGCATCCTCTCCGAACCCGGTCAGAGCGCCTACAACTCGGCCAAGTTCGCGGTCCGCGGCTTCACCGAATCGCTCCGCCAGGAGATGCTGCTGAGCCACCCCGAGGTCGCCGTCACCTGCGTGCACCCCGGCGGCATCAAGACCGCCATCGCCCGCAACGCGACCACGTCGGGTGACCTGGAGTCCTTCTCGGACATGTTCGACAAGTACCTCGCGCACACCTCGCCGGAGCGCGCGGCGCGGATCATCCTGTCGGCCGTGCACCGGGAGAACGCCCGCGTGCTGGTCGGCGCCGACGCGAAGATCATCGACGTGCTGGTGCGTCTGACCGGTTCGGCCTACCAGGGCTTCACCGCGCGCGTCACCAAGTTCGCCTTCGAGAAGCTGAACCGATGACCCGACCGGGCCGTCACTCACCGAGCGCGCCGCGATGAAGGATCTGCGCGACAAGGTCGTGGTGATCACCGGCGCCGGATCGGGCATCGGCCGTGAACTCGCGGTGCTGGCCGCGCGCCGCGGCGCGAAGGTCGCGATCTCCGACGTCGACGCGGAGGGACTGGGCGCCACCGAGCGTCTGGTGACCGGTGCGGTGCCGGGCGCGCAGGTGCACACGCAACTGCTCAACGTCGCCGAACGCGAAGCCGTCCTGACCTACGCCGATACCGTCGCCGAGCACTTCGGCACCGTGAACGCCGTGATCAACAACGCCGGGATCGCCCACAACGGGGACGTCGAGACCATGGGGTTCACCGATCTCGAACGCATCATGGACGTCGATTACTGGGGCGTGGTGAACGGCACCAAGGCCTTCCTGCCGCACATCATCGCCTCCGGCGACGGCGCCGTCGTCAACATCTCCTCGCTGTTCGGCATCCTGTCCCAGCCGGGTCAGAGCGCCTACAACTCGGCCAAGTTCGCGGTCCGCGGCTTCACCGAATCGCTCCGCCAGGAGATGCTGCTGAGCCACCCCGAGGTCGCCGTCACCTGCGTGCACCCCGGCGGCATCAAGACCGCCATCGCCCGCAACGCCACCGCGTCGGGTGACCGCGATGCGAAGGCCGGCGCCGACTACTTCGACAAGCACCTGGCCCGCACATCGGCCGAGCGGGCGGCCCAGATCATCCTGAACGCGACCGTCAAGGAGCGGGCCCGCGTCCTGGTCGGCCCCGACGCGAAGGTGCTCGATCTCGGCGTCCGGCTGGCCGGTTCCTGGTATCAGGGCATCTCTGCGCGGGCCGCGAAGCTCGCCGGCATCTAGTCGCGACGCCGCGCGGTCAGCGATGTGACTCTGGGAGCCTCGTCTCCTCGTGCAGCACTCGTCCGCGCCGCTCATCACGTCGGACGGAGCCCCCATGAGGAGGCGCCGCTAAGCTCGTGTCACAGGACCGGAGGCGATCGCGAAAGCCTCTCGCGGAGGTGATGAGGCTGATGGACCAGGGTGTGTTGAGCGTCGTGTTCGTCCACGGCGTTTTCTCGGGCCCGCATGTATTCGACGGCCTCGCCTCATGCCTGAGCGAGGATGACGGACTTGATCAAGTAAAGGTCGCTCGTTACCGGTACAGCACCCCCAAGTTCTGTTTCAATCCGACTCGGGTGATCCCGGACCTCGATGTGATCGCGGACGGGCTCTGGACCTTCCTCGGACTCGAAGCACCGGAACCCGCGAATCTGTACTTGGTAGGTCACAGCCAGGGCGGTCTGGCGATCCAGCGGATGCTCATCCGCCAGCTCAACGCAGACCGAGGTCACGAGTTATCTCGTATTCGAGGTGTGTCGTTGTTCGCGTGCCCGAGCCACGGGTCAGAAATCGTTCTGACACTCCGCAAGACGCTGCTCGGCCGGCATCCGCAGGATCGCCAGCTCAGGCCGTTCGCAACCGCCGTGGCCGAGACACATGCGAACGTGGTGCAGCGGGTGGACCAGGCTCTCAACGTATCGCCCTCGCGCTGCCCGATCCCGATCACCGCCTACCTCGGAGAGACGGACGGGGTGGTGCCAGTGGCATCTGGACGCGGATCGTTCCGCACCGTGCATGTGCTTCCCGGGGACCATTCCAGCATCCTGGATGCGCCCACGCTCGACAGTCCCGCGTGGCGGGCGCTCCGGAGAGACATTCGCGCTTCGCTCCTCCACCCCACACGGGCGGCTCTTGGCGGCGAGACGCTTGTCACCGGTCAGATCCCGGGTGAGCCGCAGACGTTCGTGGATCGCGACCTCGTCCGGAGACTGTCGGTGGAGCTCAGCTCCTCCCCGGTCGTAGTCGTGACCGCACTGACCGGGATGCGGGGCGTCGGCAAGACCCAGGTCGCCGCAGCGTGCGCCCGCGCCGCGGTCACCGACCGGGTGCCGCTGGTCGCCTGGATCAACGCTGAGACAGAGGACACTCTGCTGACCGGTCTCGCGCGCGTCGCCGAACGGCTAGGGCTGGTGGACGAGGGCACAGATCACGACGAAGCGACCGTCCTTCTTCGGGAGCACCTGTCCAGTTCGGATCAGCCGAGCCTGCTCGTGCTCGACAACGCCGAAGACCCAGCCCTCGCCCACCGCATCGTGCCCGCGACGGGCCACGCGAAGGTGATCATCACCACGACTAACCGGGCGTTCCGCGATCTCGCGACGGCGATCGACGTCGACACGTTCGAGCGCACCGAGTCCATCGAGTACCTTCTGGGCCGAACCGAATCCACCGACCGCCGCGGCGCCGACCAGGTCGCGGACGAACTCGGCGACCTACCGCTAGCGCTCGCCGCGATCTCCGCCTACGCGCGACGGCGCCAGCTGACCTTCGCACAGTGCCTCGCAGATCTCGAAGCGTATCCGGTGGTCGAGGTGCTGGGGCGCGGCCGGAGCGTGGAGTATCCCCACAGCACCACAGCCGCTCTGCTGCTCGCAATCGACTCCGTCGCCTCGGGCGTCGGCGGTGATGTGGCGCGCTCCCTCCTGGAGATCATCGCGAACCTCTCCCCCGACGGCGTGAATCGCGATCTGCTTACCCAGGTCGCGACGGGCTCAGGAGAGGGGTGGAGTAACGCGGACATCGAGGATGCGCTGGAACGTTGTGTGAGCGCGTCGATCCTGTCGTGGTCGCAAGGCGGTAACGCGGTCATCATGCACCGGTTGATGGGCCGGGTAATCAGGGAACGCACCAGTCGTGCCGGCCGCGCCGACATCGCGGTCGCGGACACCTTGCGGCTCGTCCAGGACGGAATCGATGCGGAACCGGCCTGGTCGGGGCGCGACGCGAGTCTGCACCTCGTGCAGCAGATCGAGGCCCTGGCCACCAACGTCTTCGAGACCGGCGAGGATGCCGAAGCACCCGAGCACGATGACTGACCCCGACGTGGTTCGGAAGCTCACCCATGTGCGCTCCAAAGCCGTCGATCTGCTGCTCGCGCTCGGGGACCCGCAGACTGCCGCGCAGAATGCCCGTCTCAACGTCTCGGACGCCACCCGTGTCCTGGGGGCTGCGGACCCCGCGACCATCCGCGCGTTCATGAGTCTGCTCGATGCGCTCGACCGCGCCGGGCAACTCGACGAGGCACTCGACTGCGCCACTTCTCTTGCTGAATCGCTCGCAGCCGAGCGCGACGATAAGGACCCAGATGTACTGAACGCTCGGTATCGGCTGGCGACCGTACATGCTTCGCTCGGGCACCTGCCGACAGCGATCTCACTGTTCGAGCGTCTTCGTGAGGATCAGTCCAGGACGCTCGGGCCGGTCCATCCGAACACACTGACGACGATGACCGCGCTCGCGGATGTGTATGAAGATGCGGACCGGGCTGAGCTTGCGCTGGCTTTGTATCGGCAGGTGCTCGACGCGCTCGAGACTCGGTACGGGGTCGGTACCACCGAGACCTTCGAGGTACGTATCAACATCGCTTTCACCTTGGAATCCGCGGAACGCTATGACGAAGCGATCGACGTCGGCAAACAACTGCTCGACGACATCACACGCCTCCACGGCTCGGACCATCCCGACGCACTCACCACGATGAACAACCTCGCGTACACCTACGAGTCGATGGGTGACTACGGCCCGGCGCTCGACCTGTACACCCGAGTCCTGCACCTGCGAACCACGACCCTCGGCCGCGATCACCCCGACATCTTCCTCTCGATGAACAACCTGGCCTTCGCCTACCACGAAGACGGGCGGACCGAGGAGGCGCTGCGGCTATTTCAGCAGGTGCTGAGCGAGCGAGAACGCTCACTGAGTCCGTCGCATCCGGACAGAATGACCTCCGCCCACAACGTCGCGTTCGCATACGCCGCCCTCGGACGCACCCAGGAGGCCGTCACGTTGTATCGCAATGTGCTCGCCAGACGTGAATCACGGCTGGGCCACGATCATCCGGACACCGTCCGCACCCGGCGGAACCTCGCCGATCTCACGCCCGGCCGATAGATCACCGACCGTCTCCCCCTGCTCAACTGCACGGCCTCGGCTCTAGTCCCCGGCGCCGGACAGCCAGTCGGCGGCGACTACGCGCGGGTCCTCCCCCGCCCGCACCCGGGCGGCGAGCTTCGCGAGGTCGCCGGTCGTGAGTTCCCCGGCGATCCGGCCGAGCTGCTTGAGACCCGACTTGCTCAACGCCGCACTGCGGTACACCGGCACCAGGTCCTGCGCGCGGGGCGCACCGGTCGATTTGAGCGCCTGCACGTCGCCCAGGTCGCCGGCCCCGGCGGTGTCCAGCGCGGGCAGCACGCCCAGTGCCTGCCCGCTCGACACCCGGGCGATCACCGCGCGCGGATCGGCGACCGTCTCGACCGGCCCGGGACGGCAGCCGGCGAACGCCGCGAGCGTCTGCGGCCCGGGGTCACCGGTCACCACCAGCGGCAGTCCGGCGGGCAGCCGCCCGCAGTCGTCCAGGGTCGCCACGTCGTGCCGGTCCCGCAGACCGGCTGCGATCAGCAGTTGCGGGCGGTTGCTCACCCCGGTCGGGTCGCCGATGGAGACGCCCTGCGGCAGCGCGCGGGCCACCTCGGTCAGCAGGTCCTCGCCACCCATCGCCTCGGGCTTGCTGGAGAGCTGGGTGAGGAGGTCGCCGGTGAAGGCGGGGAACAGATCGACGCGGCCGGTCCCCGCGTCGTCGAGCAGCTGCGCGTCCGATCCGGTCGGTGCGCCGTCGGTGGTCGCCGGGATACCGGCCCGGGTCAGCGAGACCGCGTACACGGCGGCCGCGGCCCGCATGGCGGGCGACGACGACGACGAGCCGATCAGCAGGGGGCGCGCGGTGTCGTCACCACACGCGGTGAGGGTCGCCAGCGCCGCGAGGATCGCCAGGATCGCGGCCGGGATACGCAGCTTCAGCATCGTTGCCCACGGTAGCCGACCCGACGCCGACGCGAACTCACGAGGCGGCCTGCACGAATCCGGTCACCGAGGTCGCGATCAACTGGACGGCGATGGTGGCCAGCAGCAGACCGGCGATCTTGGCCAGCAAGGTGATGCCGCTGACCTTCAAGACGCGGATCAGCACCGTCGAATACAGCAGGGCCAGGCAGACCACGGCGTGTGCCGTGATGATCGCCGCCGCGATCGCCAGGTAGGCGCCCGGCCGGCCGTGCGCTTGGCTGACGGCGACGATCACCGCGGCGATCGCACCGGGACCGGCCAGCAGCGGGGTCCCCAGCGGCACCAGCGCGACGTTGACCTCGTCGTCGGCCGCCGCGGTCTTCGGGCCGCCGGTGGTGGTCAGCAGTTGCAGCGCCACCAGAAGCAGCAGCAGGCCGCCGGCCCCCTGCAACGCCGAGATGGAGACGTGCAGGTAGTTGAGGATGAATCGGCCGGCCACCGCGAAGATGCTGATGACCAGCAGCGACACCAGCGGCGCCTGGATCGCCGCGCGCCTGCGGTACTCGGGTGAGCGGCGTCCGACCAGGGACAGGAACACCGGAACCTGGCCCGGCGGATCCATGATGACGATCAGCGTGATCGCCGTCGTGGTGTAAACCGCCGTCTCGAAGTGCACGGGGCGCATGTTACCCGGGCCCCGCGGCACGATGCGCCGTACGATCGTGGACGTGCCCTCACTCCCCTGGGGCGGCAACGGCGGCCGCCGCGGCGGCGACGGCCCGATCCTGCCGCCGATACCGGCGAGCCGCGCCATCGTGGACTGCGGCATCTACGTCGACGGCAGGCGCGTGTCCGCGCATGTCGACTACGCCAGCGCGCACGAGATCGTCCGTGAGACCGGCGAGGGCTTCGTGTGGCTCGGCCTGCACGCGCCGACCCAGGGTCAGATGAACACCGTCGCCGAGGTCTTCGGCCTGCACCCGCTGCTGGTGGAGGACGTGGTGCACGCGCACCAGCGGCCGAAGCTCGAACTGTACGACGGCACGCTCTTCATGGTGCTGCGCACCATGAAGTACATCGACCACGACTCGCTCGACCGGGCCAACGACATCGTCGACACCGGCGAGATCATGATCGTCGCCGGCCACGACTTCGTCATCACCGTGCGGCACGGCGACCACACCGGGCTCGCCGGCGTGCGGGCGCGGCTGGAGACCAACCCCGAGCGCCTGGCCGTCGGTCCGCCCGCGGTGGTGCACGCCATCGCCGACCACATCATCGACGGCTACGTGGCCGTCGTCGAGGAGATGCAGGACGACGTCGACGAGGTGGAGGAGCGGGTGTTCTCCTCGAGCACCAAGAACCTCGACATCGACGTGGTCTACCTGTTCAAGCGGGAGATCCTGGAACTGCGGCGGGTGGTGATCCCGCTCGACGAGCCGCTGGCCTGGCTGTCCGGCGACGACCAGCGGCCGCGCGCGCTGCTGCGCGTGGAGCGCACCGAGACCTTCCGGCAGAAGGAGAATCGCCGGCACTTCCGCGACGTGCACGACCACCTGCGCACCGTGATCGACGCCGTGACCGAGTACGACGAGCGGCTCACCTCGCTCCTGGGCGCCGCCGCCACCAAGGTCGGCATCCAGCAGAACACCGATATGCGCAAGATCTCGTCGTGGGCGGCGCTGGCCGCGGTCCCGACGATGGTCGCCGGCTTCTACGGCATGAACTTCGACTGGATGCCCGAGCTGCACTGGCATTGGTCGTATCCGGTGCTGCTGCTCAGCGTGATCAGCGTGTGTCTGCTGCTGTGGCGGACGCTGCACCGCAACCACTGGCTCTGACCCGCGGTCACCGGCGCCGCAGGGTCTGCGACGGGAGTTCCCCGTACTGCTCCCGGTAGGCCGCGGCGAACCGGGACAGATGGGCGAATCCCCAGCGCAGGGCGACGTCGGTGACGGTGGCCGCCGGGTCACCGTCGAGCAGGTCCGCCCGCACCCGGCGCAGCCGCAACCGCTGCAGATAACCGGCCGGCGACACCGCCAGTTCCTCGGCGAACATCCGTTGCAGCGATCGGCGACTCACCCCGGCGTGGGCGGCGAGGTCGTCGACGCCGATCGGTTCGGCGATCCGCTCCTCGCAGTACTCCAGGGCCCGGGCCAGCGCTCGCCGATGCGGGCGTTCGTGGGCGGCATCGTCGAGCGCCCGGAGATAGCTGCCGGGCTGCGCCGCGACCAGCCCGGTCAGCATGTGATCGCGCCAGCTCCGCGCCGCCAGCGGGTGCGCCGCGAGCCCGTCGCCGGCGGCCAGGTCGCCGTAGACCATGTCGGCCAGGTGCCGCCACGACCGCAGCGGACCCGACCGCAGGTCCATCGGCACGGCGAATCCGGCGGGGGCGCCGACCGGCCGGCCGAGCACCGATTCCAGGTGCCGGTCCAGGGTGCGCTGTTCGATGCGCAGGTGCAGCTGCCCGTAGTCGTCGTCCATCTGCATGCTCGCCCGCATCCCGGGGCTCAGCACCGCACCGTGGCCGGCGTCGATCAACGACCCGCCGCCGCCCGCGCTGATCCGGCTGGTGCCGCGCATCGCGACGATCACGTCGTAGTAGTCGATCGGTTCGGTGATCTCGACGTCGACCGCGATCCCCTGCTCCAGGTAGATCACCTGGATGTCGGCCACCTGCGCCACCTGCACCACCCCGCGGAACTCGTGCGGCCCCTCCCGGCCGGCGACCGCGATGCGATGCGCGGTGAGCAGCCCGGCGGCCTGCGCCTGGAACTGATCGACGCCCAGGGTGCGCGACGCCCGCTCGACGTCGCCCAGCACCGACTCGGTCACCGCCGCCTCCTCGGTAGAACTCGTGGCGCGATCCGGATCGCGCCGACGCGATGCGGATAGTGCCGCTCCCCACCCGACTCTACTGTCAGTTGCGTCAGTCACACTCTCACGATAGGTAGTACTCCGATGGCCACTGATTTCGATGTGATCGTCGCCGGTTACGGCCCGACCGGTCAGGTGCTCGCTTCCATGCTCGGCCGCGCCGGGCACCGCGTCGCGGTGTTCGAGCGCTGGCCCAACCTCTACGGTCTCCCGCGGCTCACCCACATCGACGGCGAGACCGCCCGGATCATCCAGGCCGCCGGCGATGTCGAGCACGCCCTGCGCGACGCCGAGCCCGCCAAGAACTACGAGTGGCGCAACGGCGAGGGCGAACTCCTCGTCGCCCTCGACTGGGCGGGCGAGTCGTCCGGATTCGCCGCCCACTACACCATGTACCAGCCCGACATCGAGGACGCGGTCGACGAGCGCGCCCGCAGCTACCCGAACGTCGAGGTGCACATGGGCACCGAGCTGGTGGGGATCGAGCAGGACGACGACACCGTCGCGGTCACCGTGCGCCCGTGGACCAAGGACCGCACCTGGGCCGAGGCCGACATCGACGCCGCCGCGCGGACCTACACCGCGCGGTATCTGGTGGGTGCCGACGGCGCCAACAGCTTCGTCCGGGAGTCCCTCGGAATCACCCGCGACGACCTGGGCGTCGACGACACCTGGCTCAACATCGACACCCAGTGCCGTCACCCGCTCGGCGAGAACTTCGGCGTCACCCGCCAGTTCTGCGACCCCGAGCAGCCGAACATGTTCATGCCGATCGGCCTCACCCGCCAGCGTTTCGAGGTCGCCGTGCGCCCGGGCGACGACCCCACCGAGATGTCCACCGAGGAGTTCGCGTGGGCGTGGCTGGGCCGCAGGCACGGCCTCGGACCCGACGACGTCGAGATCCTGCGCCACGTGATCTACACCTTCTCCGCCCGCAACGCGCAGACCTGGCGGTCCGGCCGGGTGCTGCTGGCCGGCGACGCCGCGCACACCATGCCGCCGTACATGGGCCAGGGCGCCTGCTCCGGCATGCGCGACGGCATCACCGCCGCCTGGAAGCTGGACCAGGTGCTCCGGGGCAACGCGCCCGACGAGTACCTGGACACCTACGAGACCGAGCGCCGGCCGCATGCCGAGCTGATCCAGTTCTGCGCCGTCGAACTCGGCAAGGTCGCCAATCTCAAGGATCCGGTCGCGGCCGCCGAGCGCGATGCCATGTTCCGCCGCGGCGAGGTCCCGCCGCTGCCGCCGTTCCCGACCGTGCTGTCCGGCGTCGCCATGGCCGGCGACGAGCCGGCCCCGCTCGCCGGCACCCTCGCCCCGCAGTTCCGGGTGGCTTCGGCCGGCACGACCGCGCTGCTCGACGACCTGATCGGCTGGGGTTTCACCGTCGTCACCGCGGCCGATCCGGCCGCCGTGCTCGGCGAGCAGCAGCTCGCCTTCCTGGACCGGCTCGGCGCGACCGTGGTCAGCACGGCGCCGGGCACCGCGTACTCGGTCGAGGACGTCGACGGCGGCTACGCCGGCTGGTTCGCCGAGAACGGCGTCGACGCCCTGATCTCGCGGCCCGACTTCCATCTCTTCGGCGCCGTGCCCGCCGCCGAACTGGGCGCCCTGGTCGACGAGTTGCGGTCCACTCTGAGCGGTGCGGTGGTGACGCCGGCATGACCGCTGACGAGATCGCGGCCGCCAACGCCGCGCACCGGCGCGCCATGTCGCCGACCCGTCTGCTCGACTGCGGCATGGCCTACGCCGACACCCTCGACCTGGAGCGCCGGCTCGACGACGGTGTGGCCTGGGACGTCGCCTGCGAGCGGATCGGCGACGCCCGGTTCGCCGCCGCCGCGGACGCGCTCGCCGCCGGGCACCGGGTGACGGCCCGGCATCGGTTCGCCGATGCGGCCGGCGCCTATCTCTTCGCGCAGATGGCGATCAACGAGGACACCCCGCGCAAGGCCGCGCTGTATCAGCGGTTCGACGACGCGGTCGCCGGGCTGGCCGGTCTCTCCGATCCGCCGATCGAGCGGCTGGAGATCCCGTTCGGCGACGCCGCCCTGACCGGCTGGCACGTCCGGCCGCCGGGGCCGGCGATCGGCACGGTGATCGTCTTCGGCGGGCAGAGCGGCTGGGGCGCGGCGTACCTGCGCAACGCCGCGGCACTCGCCGAGCGCGGTATCGCGACCGTCCTGGCCGAGGGGCCCGGGCAGGGCGGCAGCCGGATCCGGCACGGCGTCCATCTCGACGTCGACGTCGCCGCCGCGTTCGGCCGGTTCGTCGACGCGGCGGTGGACCGGGTCGACGGTCCGGTCGGGATCTGGGGGAACAGTGTCGGCGGGCTGTTCGCCGGGCTCACCGCCGCGGCCGATCCGCGCATCGTCGCGTGCTGCATCAACGGCGGCTTCGCCCGGCCGCGATTGCTCGGCTTCCGGACCTTCGCCGAACAGGCCGCGGCCATGCTCGGCACCGACGACCCGGCGGCGATCACCGCCAACTTCGACCGGCTCGCGTTCGATCCGGCCGGCCACCGCATCGACGGCGCCCTCCTGGTGCTGCACGGCGGCGCCGATCCGCTCGTCGACCTCGCCGACCAGCAGCCCTTCCTCGACGCCGCCCGCGATGCCACCCTGCACGTCTGGGACGACGGCGAGCACACGATCTACAACCACGGCGACGAGCGCAACGATCTCGTGGCCGACTGGTTCGCCGACCGATTCACCGACCCGGGAGCCGCCACGTGAAGTTCACCCATCGCAGTCTCGAGCAGACCGTCCACTTCGCCACCGGCGCGGCCGCCGAGTCGGCCCGCCGGGCCGTGGCGGATCTGGGCGGCCAGCGCGTCTTCGTCATCGCCTCGGCGCGCGCCGCGGCCCAGGCCGCCGCGGTGATCGACGCGGTGCCGGCGGCCGCGCACTTCGACGAGGTCGCCATGCACGTGCCGGTCGAGCTGGCCGAGCGGGCCCGGCTCGCTGCCGCCGCGGCCGGCGCCGATCTGCTCCTCAGCATCGGAGGCGGCTCGGCCACCGGGCTGGCCAAGGCGATCGCCCTGGAGTCCGGGCTGCCGATCGTCGCGATACCGACCACCTACTCAGGTTCCGAGGCCACCCCGATGTGGGGCCTGACCGACGCCGACGGCAAGCGCACCGGCGTCGACGACCGCGTCCTGCCCCGGTCGGTGGTGTACGACGCCGCGTACACCGCGAGCATGCCGGTCCCAGCCGCCGTGACCTCCGGTCTCAACGCGCTCGCCCACTGCATCGATTCGCTGTGGGCGCCGAACGCCGACCCGATCAACGCGGCCTTCGCCGCCGAGGGCATCCGGGCGCTCGGTGTCGGCCTGCGCGGGCTGGCCGCGGTCCCCGGCACCGTCTCCGGCGCCGAGCAGATCCTGTACGCGACCTACCTGTCCGGGGTGGCCTTCGCCTCGGCCGGATCCGGCCTGCACCACAAGATCGCCCACGTGCTCGGCGGCGCCTACAACCTGCCGCACGCGCCGCTGCATTCGGCGCTCCTCCCCTTCGTGACCGCGTTCAACGCCCCCGCCGCGCCCGCCGCCGCGGCCCGGCTCGCCGCCGGTCTCGGCGCCGACGACGGGCTGACCGGGCTCGTCGCGCTGTACGACGCCGTCGGCGCCCCCCGCTCGCTGACCGAGATCGGCTTCGACGCCGCACGGATCGGCGAGGCCGTCGCGGCGATCCTGCCGATCGCGCCGCCCAGCAATCCCCGGCCGGTGACCGCCGAGAACCTGACCGCGCTGCTGACCGCGGCCACCCGCGGCGACGATCCGGCCGTCCTCACCGAAGGAGCACAGTCATGACCCACGACGCTCAGCAGCTCGCCGAGGAATCGCTGACCCGGCGAGTCCTGGCCTCCTTCGCCGGCACCCCCGACGACCGGCTGCGCGAGGTGATGCAGTCGCTGGTGACCCACCTGCACGCCTTCATCCGCGACGTCCGGCTCACCGAGGCCGAGTGGCAGGCCGGCATCGATTTCCTCACCGGCTGCGGGCACATCACCGACGACCGCCGCCAGGAGTTCATCCTGCTCTCCGACGTCCTCGGCGCTTCGATGCAGACCATCACGGTCGCCAACCCGGTGGACGGCCGGATCACCGAGTCCACCGTGTTCGGACCGTTCTTCGTCGAGGATTCACCTCGGATACCGCTCGGCGGCGACATCGCCGGCGGCGCGCCGGGCCAGCCCTGCTGGGTGCAGGGCCGGGTCACCGACGTCGCCGGGAACCCGGTTCCCGGCGCCCGCGTCGAGGTCTGGGAGGCCGACGAGGACGGCTTCTACGACGTCCAGTACGGCGACGAGCGGGTCGCCGGGCGCGCGCACCTGTTCACCGACGACGACGGCCGGTACCGATTCTGGGGGCTGACGCCCACGCCGTACCCGATCCCGCACGACGGCCCGGTCGGCCGGATGCTCGCCGCCGTGAACCGCTCCCCGGTGCGCGCGGCACACCTGCACTTCATGGTGACCGCCCCGGGACTGCGGACCCTCGTCACGCACATCTTCGTCGAGGGCGACCCGCAGCTGGCGGCCGGCGACAGCGTCTTCGGCGTCAAGGACTCGCTGATCAGCGCCTTCGACGTGCAGCCCGCAGGCACCCCCACCCCCGACGGTCGCGACCTGGGCGGCCGGGACTGGGCGCGCGCCGAGTTCGACATCGTGCTGGCCCCCGCGGACGCCTGAGCGCGCCGACCGGTCAGGCGGGGGTCACGCCCCCGCGGGCCGGATCGGTGACGTCCACGCCGCCCTCGGCCCACGCCTCGCGGAGCGCCGCCGCGCCCTTGAGCCGCACCCAGGCGGCCTCGTTCGCGGTGATCGGGACGGCCCGCAGAAAGCGCACCGGGTCGGCCGGGGCGTCGAGCGGCAGGTCGTCGACGCCGGAATCGGCCGACAGCAGCAGCGCCGAACACACGGCGCCGGCCCAGAGCGGTTCCTGCAGGTCGATCAGCGAGTCGTCGCCCAGGACCAGGCCCTCCACCGCGGGCGCGGCGGCCACCGTCGCGAGGGAGCGGTGCAGCCCCGGCAGCGGCGACACCGCGCGCATGCGCACCACGAGTTCGGCGCGCGGCCCTCGCTCCGGGTCCGGCGCGAGGTCGGCCGGGTCGTGCATGGGATGACGGGCGCAGCCCACCGTCGCGAACACCAATTCCGCCGCCCCCTGAGCCCCGTCCATCGCCCCCTGAGCTCCGTCGAAGGGACCGAAACGCAGCACGTCGATCGGTTCGACCCCGAGGAAGGTCACCGACGCGCGCTGCGGCTGCGCGCCGAGTCCCGCGGTCAGGTGGGCGGCGATGCGATCGGTCGTCGACGCCGCCACTACCGGAGCGCGACGCCGGACGCGGCGTCGAACACGTGGAGCAGGCGCGGCTCCATCGCCAGGTGCAGGATGCCGCCGCGCGGCACCCGGGTGGCCGGCAGCAGACGCGCCACCTTCTGGCCGCCCGAGGTGGTGGCCCCGAGGTCCTCGGCGAGCTGATTCAGCAGGTCCGCGTGGCGCCCGCCGTCGTCGAGGGTGAAGTAGTAGTACTTGTCCGAGCCCATCGACTCGACGATGTCCACGCGGGCGTCGAAGGTCTTCATGATCGGCAGCTGCGCCGGGTCCATCTGTTCGGCGTCGGCCAGGTGCTCGGGGCGGATGCCGAGCAGCACCTCGCCGGAGGAACCCGCGCGCTGGGCGGCCTCGACCACCCGCGCGTAGTCGGGCAGCTCGATCGGTCCGAGCACGCTGTCGACACCGGTCTGGGTGAGCCGGCCGGGAATGAAGTTCATCGCCGGGGAGCCGATGAAACCGGCGACGAACAGGTTGGCCGGATGGTCATAGAGGTCCTGCGGCGCCCCGACCTGCTGCACCACACCGCCGCGCATCACCACCACGCGGTCGCCGAGGGTCATCGCCTCGGTCTGATCGTGGGTGACGTACACGGTGGTGACCCCGAGCCGGGACTGCAGTTCGGCGATCTCGGTGCGCATCTGCACGCGCAGCTTGGCGTCGAGGTTGCTCAGCGGCTCGTCCATCAGGAACGCCTTGGGGTGCCGGACGATCGCCCGGCCCATGGCGACGCGCTGCCGCTGGCCGCCGGACAGGTTCGCCGGCTTGCGGTCCAGGTATTCGGTGAGATCGAGGATGCGGGCGGCCTCGTCGACCTTGGCCGCGATCTCCGCCTTCGGCAGCTTCGCCAGGCTCAGCGGGAAGGCGATGTTCTCCCGCACCGTCATGTGCGGGTAGAGCGCGTAGCTCTGGAACACCATCGCGATGTCGCGGTCCTTCGGCGCGACGTCGTTCATCCGCTCGCCACCGATGTACAGGTCGCCGCCGGAGATGTCTTCCAGGCCGGCGATCATGTTGAGCGTCGTCGACTTGCCGCAGCCCGACGGGCCGACCAGGATCACGAACTCGCCGTCGGCGATCCGCAGGTTGACGCCGTGCACGGCCGTCGAGCCGTCCGGGTACTGCTTGGAGACGTTCTCCAGAACGATGTCGGCCATGGGTTATCCCTTCACCGCGCCGGAGGTGAGACCGGCGACGATACGACGTTGGAAGAAGAGTACGAAGACGATGATCGGGATCGTGATCACCACGGCGGCCGCGGCGATCGATCCGGTGGGTTCCTCGAACTGGCTGCTGCCGGTGAACTGCGAGATCGCGACCGGCGCGGTGATCGCCCGCGGGGTCGAGGTCAGCGACAGGGCCAGCAGCAGGTCGTTCCAGGCGAAGATGAAGACCAGGATCGCGGCGGTCACCACGCCCGGCGCGGCGAGCGGCACGATCACCCGGCGGAAGGCCTGCCCGGAGGTGGCGCCGTCCATCATGGCCGCCTTCTCCAGATCCCAGGGGATCTCCCGGAAGAAGGCCGACAGCGTGTAGATCGCCAGCGGCAGCGCGAACGCCACGTACGGGATCACCAGGCCGGTCCAGGTGTCGAACAGACCGAGCCGGCGCTCGATGTTGAACAGCGGCGTCACCAGCGAGATCTGCGGGAACATGGCGATCAGCAGCGCGACGCCGACCAGCAGCTTCTTACCGCGGAACTCCAGGCGGGCGACCGCGTAGGCGGCCATCGTGCCGAGAATCACGGCCACGGCGGTGGTGATCAGTCCGACACCGATCGAGTTCAGCAGCGGTCGCCCGAAGTTGCCGCCGTCGGTCAGCGGCACGATGATGCCCCAGATCAGGCCGACCACCCAGGCCACCGAGAGCACCGCGACCAGCGCGGTCGCCACGCGCTTGCGCTGGGCGTCGCCCGACTCCTCGGCACCGCGGCGCCACCACAGCGCGACGGCGAGCACGACGCCGCCGATCGCGAGCCCGAGCAGCGCCCACAGCAGGTCGGTGAGCACCCCGGAGGCGAACAGCCCGCGGTAGTTCTCCATGGTCCACTCGCGCGGAATGAAGTTGCCGTCGAGCACGCTGCCCGAGGGCTTGAACGACAGGCTGATGATCCACCAGAGCGGCACGATCGCGTACAGGATCACCAGCACGTTGGCGACGGTCCAGCCGACGCGGCGATTGACGTTGTTCACCTCCGGCTACCTCCCCTCGTTGTCGGAACCGGGCGCGGCGGCGCCGAAGACCTTGATGAAGATGAAGGCGATGATCGCCACGCACACGAAGATCAGGATGCTGATCGCCGAGCCGACGCCCAGGTTGAAAGCCTTGAACAGGTTGTCGTAGCCGAGCATCGAGACCGAGCCGGTCTGATTGTTGCCCTTGGTCAGGATGTAGATGTTGTCGAAGATCCGGAACGCGTCCAGCGTGCGGAACAGCAGAGCGACCAGGATCGCCGGCTTCATCAGCGGGATGATGATCTTCCGCAGCCGCGTCCACGCCCCGGCACCGTCCACCTGCGCGGCCTTGAGCAGGTCGTCGGGCACCAGCGCCAGACCGGCCAGCAGCAGCAGCGCCATGAACGGGGTGGTCTTCCACACCTCGGCCAGGATGATGATGAACAACGACGGCCACTGCTCGGTGAGCGGCGGCGTGGCCCCGTCGGGCAGCAGGTTCGCCAGGTAGCCGGTGCCCGGGGTCCAGGCGTAGTACCAGGAGAACGCCGCCGCCACCGTGACGATGCCGTACGGGATCAGCACGACGGTCCGGATGGTGCCGCGGCCGAAGATGGTGCGGTGCATCACCAGCGCGATCATCATGCCGAGGACCAACTCGATCGCCACCGAGACGACGGTGATGAACAGCGTCACCCAGAGCGAATTCCACCAGTAGCTGTCGGTCAGGACGGTCGCGTAGTTGCCGAAGCCGATGAACTTGTTGTCGTCCGGCGCGGTCAGCGTCGCCTTGTTCAGCGACAGCCAGAACGCGTAGACGATCGGGTAGCCGGTCACCAGCAGCATGACGATCGCGGCGGGCGCCACCAGCAGATACGCCAGCCGGCGCTCGCCGGCCTTGCGGGCGGTGGCGCCGCGCGAGCGCGCGGGCTTGGCCTTCGCCGCGGGGGCGGCGGGCGGCGGGGGCGATGCGTCGAGCAGGTCGGTGATGGAGCCGGTCGCGGTGGCCGCCGGCGCGGGCCGCGGCGTCTGCGGCCGCGGCGGCTGGGCCGGCTGCGCGGGCGGCCCCTGCGGCGGCAGCGGCCGCGGCGCCGACGGCGGCGGCACCCAGGCGTCGGAGTGCACCGGCGCGATCGGGCCGGTCTCGGCGGGTCCCGCGGGCGGCGCGGGCCGCGTCTCGTCGCCGCGGGAGTGACGGCCGGGCGCGTCGTCGCCGGCCGGGGTCTCGCGGGTGGTGTCGTCGTCACCGGTGGTCATGGGATGATCCCCTCCCCGTCGATCGCCTTCTGCACCTGCTCGGCCAGCTTGTCGACCATCGACGCCGGGTCCCATCTTCCGACCGGGCTGAGCGTGGCGGTGACCAGCGTCGACATCGCCTGGTATTGCGGGGTGGCCGGACGCGGCGCCACGTGGTCGGCCTCCAGCTGGGTGCGGATGTCGTCACCCATCGGGTAGGCGACCTTGAAGTCCTTCTCGTCGTACAGCGACGCCACCGTCGGCGGCAGCGCGCCCTCCAGGGCGTACACGCGCTGGGCGTCCTTGCTGGTGAGGCAGGAGGCGACCTTGGCCGCGAGTTCCGGTTGCCGCGAGGTGGAGGCCACCGCGATGTTCAGGCCGCCCAGCGTCGACTTGGCCGGCAGGTCCTTCGACACACCCGGGTAGAGCGCGAAATCGAACCGCGTGCGCAGTTCCCGGTTGATCGGGACCAGCTCGGCCGCGGTCGGCGGGTTCTCCTCGTCGAGGATCCGCTTCGCGAACGGGGCCATCTCGGTCTTGAGGAAGTCGATGTTGCCGGAAGCGCCGTTCTTGCGGGCCGAGTCGAAGACGAACGGCCAGTTGATCTCGAAGGCGGCCTCGCCACGCTCCATGCCGTCGCGGGCCGAGCCCTCGTCGGAGTTGCTGATCGACGGATCGGCGCCCGGATAGGTGGACACCGCCTTGAGGATCTGCAGCGCCCTGAGGGTCGCCGCGCGGTGCTCGGGCGTGTCGTTGAGGGTCTGCTTGGACGGGTCGTCCGGGTCCAGGATGTGGCCGCCGGCGCTCTGCAGCACCGAGTTGAACCACACCATCAGGCCTTCGTACTGGCTGCCCTGCACCAGGATCTGGGTCGGCCCCTTGGGGTCCTGCCGGTGGATCTCGGTGGCGTTCTCGATCATCTGATCCCAGGTGACCGGCACCTGGGACTTGCGCCCGAGGAACTTCTTCAGCACGTCGGGGCGGTACCACATCAGCTCGGTGTTGGTCCAGATCGGCAGCGCGTACAGCCGCTTCTCGGCGTCGTCGGGCCGCTTCCACATGGCGGTCTCCACCGGGCCGGCGAGATTGTTCTCGATCACCTGCTCGGCCTCGGCGTCGGGCACCGGCACCAGCCATCCGGCGTTGGCGAACTCGGCGGTCCACACCACGTCCATCGCCATCACGTCGAGGCCGTGGTCGTTGCCGGCCAGGCGGCGGGCCAGCTGCAGACGCTGACCGTCGGCGTCCTTCGGGAGGATCGTGACCGCGGCGCGGTACGCCCCACCGGATTCCTTGTTGCAGATCGCGGCGCGCGCGGTGATCTGGTCGGCGCCGTCGGCGGGCGCGTAGACGTTGATCACGCCGGGCGAGTAGCCCGAGCCGCAGGCCGCCAGCAGCGGCACTGCGGCGGCGGCCGCGACCGCGGCGGCCGTCAGCCGGGTGCGCGCGCGGCGGCGCTTCGTTGAAGACTTCCGGACCATCTCGCTAGACGCCTCCTCGACACATACGGCCACCGGCGTAGCTGAAAAACGCCTGTGAAAATTGCTGTGCCGCTTAGGCTAACCCACCGGCGAGTGACAAACCGCACACATCGGCCGGGACGGAGTGTCGCCCGGGGGCGAGGGGTCCTAGAGCGCGAGCTTGGTCAGCATGTCGCGGGCCTGCTCGGCGCTGCCCGGATCGCAGAGGACGTCGTACCGCCCGGCGACCAACTGCATGGTCGACGCGAAGTCGCGCTGGCCGCGGGTCGCGGCGTACGGGATCGCGCCGCTGATCACGCCGAAGACCATGCCGGCGATCACGCAGAACACGATCGGCCACCAGAAGTCCTGGCCGTTGAAGAAGATCGAGATGATCAGACCGACGAACAGGCCGAACCACGCGCCCGACGCCAGCCCGCCGCCGAGCACCTTGCCCCACGTCAGCCGGCCGAGGACCCGCTCCACCTGCATCAGGTCGACGCCGACGATCGTCAGCTTCTCCACGTGGAACTGGTTGTCGGACAGGTAGTCGACGGCCCGCTGCGCCTGCTCGTAGGTGTCGTACGAGCCGACGGGCCAGCCGGTCGGCTTGGTCGGCAGGCCCGGGGTCGGTCGCGGCTGAGTCATGGTTCCCCCTCGAGGAATGTGCGTGGCAGCGGGCGGCTACTTCTACTCTTGAGACCATGACGTCAACGCTCAAGGTCTTCGTGGCCAGATTAGTCGGTCTCGTCGTCCTGGGTCCGGACGGCGAGTCGATCGGGCGTGTGCGCGACGTGGTGGTGTCCATGTACCTGCCCGGTCAGCGCCCGCGCGCGCTCGGCCTCGCCGTCGAACTGGCCGCCGGCCGGCGCCGGATCTTCGTGCCGATGAGCCGGGTGATCAACATCGACGCCGACGCGATCACGCTCACCACCGGCCGCATCAACATGCGCAAACTGCAGCTGCGGGTGAACGAGGCGCTGGCCGTCGGCCAGATCCTGGAGAGCCGGGTGCAGACCGACGACCCCGACCATCCCGAACTGCACGGCACCGGGCTGTCGGTGGTCGACATGGAGATCGAGCGGACCCGCAGCCTGGACTGGGTGGTCGGCCGCGTCGCGCTGCGCACCACCCGCAAGGGCCTGCGCCGGCGCGGCGAGACGATCGTCGTGCCGTGGAATCACGTCGTCGGCATCACCGAACTGAACCTCAGCCAGCCCGGGCACGGGGTGGAACTGGCGCTGGCCCAGTTCGAGGGGATGCGCCCGGCGGACGTCGCCAACGCGCTGCGCGAGCTGCCAGAGAGCCGCCGCGAGGAACTGGCCGCCGCCCTGGACGACGAGCGTCTGGCCGACATCCTGCAGGAGATGACCGCCGACGACCAGACCGCCCTGCTGGCCAGCCTGAAACCCGCCCGCGCCGCGGACGTCCTGGAAGCGATGGACCCCGACGACGTCGCCGACCTGCTCGGCGAGATGCCGGCCGCCGAGGCCGAGGCGATGCTGGCCCGGATGGACCCCGAGGAGTCGGCACCGGTCCGCCGCCTGCTGCTGCACTCCCCCGACACCGCCGGCGGCGTGATGACGCCGGAGCCGATCATCGTGGCGGCCAACGCCACCGTCTCCGAGGCGCTGGCGCGGGTCGCCAACCCGGACATCGCCTCGGCGGGCGCGAGCATGGTCTTCGTCGTCCGCCCGCCGACCAGCACCCCGACCGGAAAACTCCTCGGCGCCGTCCACACCCAGGCCCTGTTGCGTGAGCCGCCGGCCAACCTGGTGGCCGGCATCCTCGACGCCGACATCCCCCGCCTGAGCCCCACCGACTCCCTGGAGGTGATGACGCGATTCTTCGCGACCTATAACCTGGTCCTCGCGCCCGTGGTCGACGACGGCGCGCATCTGCTGGGCGCCGTGGCGGTCGACGATCTGCTCGACGCCGTGCTGCCCCGCGACTGGCGCGATCAGGAACCGGAGGCCCTCCCGCGATGAGCCCACGCCGCCTCGACACCCCCAGCGAAGGCCGGCGTCGCTTCTCTCCGCAGATCGACGCCGACGTGGTCGGCGTCTACGCCGAGCGGGTCGCCCGGTTCCTCGGCACCGGCAGCTACCTCGCGATCCAGACCATCGTCGTGGTGGTGTGGATCGGGCTGAATCTCGGCGCGTTCGCCTGGCGCTGGGATCCGTACCCGTTCATCCTGCTCAATCTGGCGTTCTCCACGCAGGCCGCCTACGCGGCGCCGCTGATCCTGCTGGCCCAGAACCGGCAGGAGAACCGCGACAAGGTGGCCCTCGACGAGGACCGTCGCCGGGCCGCACAGACCAAGGCCGACACCGAGTTCCTGGCCCGCGAGCTGGCCGCCGTCCGGCTCGCGGTCGGCGACACCGTCACCCGCGACTACCTGCGGCGCGAGCTGGACGATCTGGTCGACGAACTCGTCGAACGGCTCCGCGAGCAGCCCGGAACCGGCGGCACCGAGGCCGGTGAACCGGAGATCGCGCGGTAGCCCTGACCCGCCGGGCTACCGCAGGGTATGCTGGCTCACAGTCAGCGTCCGGAGGGCCCCGGCCTCACCGGGGAGGGACGCCACCGACGACGGCACAGCACAGTACCGACTGGAGTAATCGGAACCGATGGGGATCAGTTTTTCGCGGCGCGGGGACCGCCCGGCACCCGGCATACCGTGGCGTGGCGTGGCCGTCACCACCGGCATCGCCGCCGTCGGCGCCGTCATGCTCGCGGGCGCGACCGCCAGTTCCTCCAGCTCACCGGCCGCCGCCTACACCGTAGCCAGCGTGACCGTTCCCACCGCCGGCGACGCGCCGGCCGTCGCCGCGTCCGTCCCGGCGGATGCCACCCAGCTGTACGGCTTCGCGCCGCCCGCCGAGGCCGCGCCCGCCGCGAACCCGCAGTTCCGGATCGCGGCGGACCTGCCCAGCGGCCCGCTGGGCATCCCCGGCGTGGTGCTGCAGGCCTACAAGCTGGCCGCCACCCGCGTCGCCGCGGAGAGCCCGCAGTGCAAGCTGCCCTGGTACCTGCTCGCCGGGATCGGCCGCATCGAGTCCGGTCACGCCGACGGCGGCGACGTGGACGCGTACGGCAACACCCGCGTCAAGATCCGCGGACCCGTGCTCGACGGTTCACTCGCCGGCAACGCGGTGATCCACGACAGCGACGGCGGCCGCCTGGACGGCGACGCCGGACACGACCGCGCGATGGGCCCGATGCAGTTCATTCCCAGCACCTGGGCGTCGTGGGGCTCGGACGCCAACGGCGACGGCAAGGCCGACCCGGACAACATCTTCGACGCCACCTACTCGGCGGGCCGCTACCTGTGCGCCGGCGTCACCGACATCATGTCGAGCAGCAACAAGGTCGCCGCCGTGCTGCGCTACAACCGCTCGATGGCCTACGTGAACAACGTCCTCGGCTGGGCCGCGGCCTACGCCACCGGCGTGATCCCCACCGGCGGCATCCCGGAGATGAGCCACGCACCGGCGACCAAGACCGACGCGAAGAAGAAGCCCGGCGACAAGACCAAGCCGGGCGAGACCACCAAGCCGGGTGACGGCTCCACCGCGCCGTCGACCACGACGCCCACGCCCACGCCGCCCCCGCAGAACTGCCTCGGCGCGCTCTGCCTGCCGCCGGGCATCGGCCCCGCTCCCCAGCCCCAGCCGAAGGCCCCGAAGAGCGCCGCCCCCAAGTCGAAGGCCCCGCAGGCCAAGCAGCCGACCACCAAGAAGCCGACGGCCAAGACCACCGTCCAGCCGCGCTGAGGTCCCGCCGGGCGGGTCGCTAGTCTGGATTGCGTGACTAGTGCAGCCCTCCCCACCGAGTCCGCCGTCCGTTCGGCGCTGAGCAAGGTCTCCGATCCGGAGATCGGCCGGCCGATCACCGACCTCGGCATGGTCAAATCGGTGGCCGTCGCCGACGACGGCACCGTCGACGTCGGCGTCTACCTGACCACCGCGGGCTGCCCGATGAAGACCAAGATCAGCGAGAACGTGGTCTCGGCCGTCTCCGACGTCCCCGGCGTCGGACAGGTGCGCGTCGAGCTGGACGTGATGAACGACGAGCAGCGCACCGCGCTACGCAAGCAGCTGCGCGGTGACCGCCCCGAGGCGGAGATCCCGTTCGCCAAGCCCGGCAATCTGACCCGGGTGTACGCGGTCGCCTCCGGCAAGGGCGGTGTCGGCAAGTCGAGCGTCACGGTGAATCTGGCGGCCGCCCTCGCCGCCCGCGGTCTGTCGGTCGGCGTGCTCGACGCCGACATCTACGGCCACAGCGTGCCCCGGATGCTCGGCAGCGACGCCCGGCCGACACAGGTCGAGTCGATGATCATGCCGCCGATCAGCCATGACGTGAAGTTCATCTCGATCGGACAGTTCACCGACGGCAACACCCCGGTCACCTGGCGCGGGCCGATGCTGCACCGCGCGCTGCAGCAGTTCCTCGCCGACGTCTACTGGGGCGACCTGGACGTGCTGCTCCTCGACCTCCCGCCGGGCACCGGCGACGTCGCCATCTCGATCGCCCAGCTGATCCCGGGCGCGGAGATCCTGGTGGTCACCACCCCGCAGCAGGCCGCCGCCGAGGTCGCCGAGCGGGCCGGGTCGATCGCGCTGCAGACCAAGCAGAAGGTGCTCGGCGTGGTGGAGAACATGTCGTGGATGGAGCTCCCCGACGGCTCCCGGATGGAGCCCTTCGGTTCCGGCGGCGGCGCGCGGGTCGCCGAGAGCCTCAGCCGGCTGATCGGCGCACCGGTGGAACTCCTCGGTCAGGTGCCGCTGGAGCAGGACCTGCGCGAGGGCGGCGACGCCGGCACCCCGGTGGTGCTGTCGTCCCCCGACTCGGCGTCCGGGACGGCGCTGCGGGCCGTCGCCGACAAGCTCGCCGTCCGCAAGCGCGGGCTGGCCGGGATGAGCCTGGGCATCGACACGGTCCGCCACTGAGCGGGACCGCACGACGGGCCGGCCTCGACATGTCGCGGATCGTGTCGCCGGTCGGCAGATGTCGCGGATCCTGGCGGATCTGACAGGGCAGACGCGACGGATTGTCGACCCCGACACGATCCGCGACAGATCGCTCCGTCCCGGCCTGCCTCTGCTGGGGGCGCGTTTCGACTCGCCGACTCGCCCTTGCGGGCTCGTCGTCGGCTCAACGGGCTGGAAGGGCTCGTCGTCGGCGGGGCGGGCTGGAGGGGCTCGTCGTCGGCGGGGCGGGCTGGAAGGGCTCGTCGTCGGCGGGGCGGGCTAAAAGACAACAACCGGCTCTGCGACATTTCGCACAGCCCGTTGAGCCGATCGAGCCGTTAGGCGAGATCGTGTCGAAACGCACCCTGGCCCGCAAGGAGCCTCTCGGACCTATGTGGCGTCCCAGTCGGCGACGTCGTGGCGACGCGGGGTGCCCGAGGGTTTCGGCGGAGCGGGGACGTCGCCGTTCAGTCGGCCCGGATCGGCCTGGGTCGCGCGCTCCAAGCGGTCGACGTCGGCGGCGTCCGGCTGCGGATGCGGGTTGGCCGGGGCGGTGCCGCTGATGCTGAGCGAGTCGCGGACCGAGGACTCCAGCGAATCGAGCGTCGACGCGTCGCCGTCGAACAGATGCTTGGTGACGAGCGCTTTCGGCGTCATCTGGCGCAGTTCGTTGAGTTGCTGCAGCGGCTCGCGGAGCGAATCGAAGTCGGTACCCATCTGCTCCTGCAGGTCCTGGGAGGCGCCCGTCGCGTAGTCGCGCGCCTTCTTCAGCGACTGCACGGTCCAGGTGATGGCGCCGGGGAGGCGTTCCGGACCGAGGATGACCAGAGCGGCGACGAGCAGGATGAGGACCTCGCCCCACCCGATACTGCTGAACATCGCGCCGCCTCTAGTCGCTCGCCGGCGTGATGGTGCCGTCGAAGGTGCGGCCGTCGCGCCAGTAGGTGAACTTCACCTCGCCACCGATCTTCGACTTCCGGACGGCGACCGTCAATTCGTCGGCACCCTCGATCGGCTTGCCGTTCCACTTGGTGATCACGTCGCCCTCCTTGAGCCCGGCGCGGGCAGCGGGGCTGCCGTCGGCGATACTCTTGACCTGGGCGCCGAACACCTGGTCGTTGCGGACCGTGGCGGCGCTGACACCGATCTGCGGATGGTGGATCTTGCCGTCCTTGATCAGCGTGTCGACCACCGGGATCGCTTCGTTGATCGGGATCGCGAAGCCCAGGCCGATGGAGCCGCCGCCGGTCACCGCCGCGGCGGTGTTGACGCCGACCACGCGGCCCTTACCGTCCACCAGCGGTCCACCGGAGTTGCCGGGGTTGATCGCCGCGTCGGTCTGAATGGCGTTGATCACCGCGTCGGTGTCGGAGTCGGCGTCCGGCCGCAGCGGCACGGCCCGGTCGACGGCGCTGACGATGCCGGTGGTGACGGTGCGGTCGAGCCCGAGGGGCGCGCCGAACGCGATCACCGGCTGCCCGATCTCCAGCTTCGACGAGTCGCCGAGCTTGGCGACCGTGATGTTCTCGACGTTGTCGACCTTGAGCACCGCGATGTCGGTGCGGATGTCGCGGCCGACGATGCGGGCCGGCACCCGGCTGTGGTCGTCGAAGACCACCTCCAGCTTGGCCTCCTTGTCGTTGGCGGCCTGGCTGATCACGTGGTTGTTGGTGACGATGTAGCCGAGCTTGTCGACCACGAACCCGGAGCCGGTACCACCGCCGCCCGCGGTGCGGACCTCGATCATCACGACGGCGGGGGCGAACGCCTTGGCCACCTGGGCGACGTCACCGGAATCGGCCTTGCTGTGGTCGACGTGCAGCTCCACCGCATTGGTGTTGCGCGGCGGGATCACCTCGGCGGTCCAGCGGCCGAGCAGGCCGCCACCGAGACCGATCAGCACCGCGACGAGCGCCAGGGAGACCAGCGCCCACCAGTGCACACGGTCGCCGAACAGCAGATCCCGCACGCCCAGCTTGGGACCGGCGGTGAGGACCGGTTCGCCGGTCGATGCGCGCAGCGCCGGCCCGTCGAGCCGCGCGGCGCTCGCCGGATCGCGCCACGGATCCTCCGGTTCGGCCTCACCCTCCGGTGCGCCGTAGGTGGCGTAGGGGTCGCGCTGCAGGGTGTCGGCGGCGCCGGCCGGCCGGCCGAAGGCTTCGGCGAGCACCGGGTCCGGCGGGGCGATCTGCGGCTGCGGTACGGGCGTCGACGACCGGTTGCCGAACGAGTCCTCGACGCCGGGCGGACGACCGAACACGGCGGCGACCTGCTCCGGCACCGGCGGACGGGTCACACGTGACGGCACAGCGGTCACCGGGTCGGTCGCGCGATCGGCCGGGGGCCGATTCTGGTCGCGGTCCGACCAGTCGGGGGTATCGGTCACGTGTCAGCGGCTCCGGCGGTCGAGGTCCCGCACATCGATCTCGCGGGTCGGGATCTTGCTGAGCTGGCCGATCAGATCCATCGGCGCGGACACGTCGCGACTGGCTCTCAGGACCGACCGGGCACCGGCCTGCGCGGCGACCTCGGCGGCGCACTGTGTGCACAGTGCGAGATGCCGTTCGGCCCGCCCCTGGGCGGACGCGCTCAGCACGCCGTCGACGTACGCGACGACGGCGTCGGCGGCGAGGTGATCGGTGGAACCGAACGCACGACCGGCACGGTATTCGGGGTTGGGCGCGAACGTGGCACCCACCGGCGCCCAGCGCCGGGGCCGCGAGGAACGCTCGTCACCCACGCACGGCTCCCCTCGTCGCTCGGAACAGCTCCCGCCGCGGACGCGGCGAAGTCGACCCCAGCTTATCGGAACGTTGCGGGCGGTGCGCTCAGGCATCGCTGCCGACGGCCACCGAACGACTGCCGGTGTGACCGCGCGCGAGCAGGAACTCCCGGATTCCCTGGCGTCCACGATGGATCCGGCTGCGTACCGTCCCCTTCTTGACGCCCATGGTCGCGGCGATCTCCTCGTACGACAGACCCTCGATGTCACAGAGCACCACGGCGGCGCGGAACTCGGGCGCCAGCGCGTCGAGCGCCTGCTGCAGATCCGGGTCCAGGCTCGCATCGGCGTACGCCTGCTGCGGGTCGGGCGTGTCGGCACTGATGCGCTCGTAGCCGGTCTCCAGCGTCTCCATCCGGATCTTGTTGCGGCGCCGCACCATGTCCAGGAAGAGATTGGTCGTGATGCGGTGCAGCCAGCCCTCGAAGGTGCCCGGCTGATAGTTGTGCAGCGAGCGGAACACCCGGATGAACGTCTCCTGGGTCAGATCCTCGGCGTCGTGCTGATTACCGCACAGCCGGTACGCGAGCCGGTAGACGCGGTCGGCGTGCTCGGCGACCAGGTCCTCCCACGACGGCATCAGCGCGGCGTCGCCCGTCTCGTCGAATCCGGCGGTACCGGCGAACGGCGAAGACCCCTGCCCGCTGTGTCGAACCTGCTTCACCGCTCTGCACGGCTCCTTCCCTGACCTCGCCCGGTGAAACGCCGTGACCGGCGCCGGTATTCCGGGCTGCTTGCGGTTCAGCCTCTCCCACCGGCGTGTGCCAGTGCTGTTACTCGCCTAAGTGTTTGCTGAGGATGCCGATCGGCCCCTCGCGGCGTGCCACCCGCACCGGCCGGACCACGGTCTGGCACCCTCGTGAGCATGAGTGACACCTCCGCATTGGCCGCCTACGCGGACTCGGCGATCCTGGAAGACGAGGCGCTCCGTGCCGCGCGGGCGCGGGCCGCCGAACTCGGCGCGACGACGATCAGTCCCGCGGCCGGTGCGCTGCTCTCGGTGCTCACCCGCGTCGCCGGCGCCCAGCACGTCGCCGAGATCGGCACCGGGGTGGGTGTGAGCGGTCTGTGGCTGCTGGCCGGGATGCCGGTCAGCGGGGTGCTGACCACCATCGACCCCGAACCCGAGCACCACCGCGCCGCCCGCCAGGCGTTCGCCGATGCCGGGATCGCGCCCGGCCGCACCCGGCTCATCACCGGTGCCCCGTCGGACGTGCTCACCCGGCTCGCCGACGAGTCGTACGACGTCGTCTTCGTCGACGGCCCGCTGCTCGGCTATCCGGCGTTCGTCGCCGAGGGCATCCGGATCCTGCGGCCCGGCGGCGTGCTGGTGCTGACCGATGCGTCGGCCGGGGGCACCATCGCCGACCGCGACGTGACCGATCCGCGGACGCTCGCGGTCCGCGAGGCCGCGCAGCTGATCGCCGACGACGACCGCCTGCTGCCCGCGGTCGTCCCGGTGGACACCGGCCTGCTGGTCGCCGCGAAGGCGCGGTAGGGGCTTCGACAAGCTCAGCCGGCGAGGTGGACAGCGGCCGGCGGGTTCGACAAGCCCTGCCGGCGAGGATCTACACGTCGGTCGAGAAGCGGATTCCGGCCTCCGGGATCTGCACGCCGGGCCACACGCGCGCGCCGCGCAGCAGCTCGCAACGGTTGCCGATGTGGGCCTGGTCGCCGATCACCGTGTCGCGGATCAGGGCGCCGCGGCCCACGCGGGCACCGAAACCGACGATGCTGCGCTCGATCGCCGCGCCCGCCTCGATGATGGCGCCGTCGAAGATCACCGCGCCGTCGAGCCGCGCACCCGGACCGATCTGCGCATCGGCGCCGACCACCGTGCCACCGACCAGAACGGCATCGGCGGCGACGTGCGCCCCCTCCTTGACCAGCGATTCCCCGCGCTCGCCGTCGAGCACCGGCGACGGCGCGATGCCGCGCACCAGATCGGCCGAGCCGCGGACGAAGTCCTCCGGGGTGCCCATGTCGCGCCAGTAGGCGCCGTCGACGTGGCCCTGGATGTGGCGGCCCTCGGCGAGCAGCCGCGGGAACACCTCGCGCTCCACCGACACCGGCCGGCCGGTGGGGATCTCGCCGATCACCGAGCGGCGGAACACGTAGGTGCCGGCGTTGATCTGGTTGGTGGGCGGGTCCTGCGTCTTCTCCAGGAACGCGGTGACGCGCCCGTCGCCGTCGGTCGGCACGCAGCCGAAGGCCCGCGGGTCGCCGACCTGCACCAGGTGCAGCGTGACCTCGGCCCCGGAGGTGCGATGGGTGTCGAGCACCTCGCGGATGTCGGTGCCGCCGAGGACGTCGCCGTTGAACACCAGGACGGTGTCGGCGGTCAGCGAGTCGTACACGTTGCGGATGCCGCCGCCGGTGCCGAGCGCCTCCTTCTCGGTGACGTACGTCAGCCGTACCCCGAGGTCGGCACCGTCGCCGTAGTACTCGGAGAACACCTCCGCCTGGTACGACGTGCCCAGCACGATGTCGGTGACCCCGGCCTCGCGGATACGCGCGATCAGGTGGGTCAGGAACGGCACCCCGGCCGTCGGCAGCATCGGCTTGGGCGCCGACAGGGTCAGCGGCCGCAGCCGGGTTCCCTTGCCGCCCACCAGGATCAGGGCCTGCACATCGGGATTCTGGGACCTGGGATTCTGGGATTCGGGAGCCACAGCGCTCACCCTTCTCTTGCGGCGGTCGACTGCTGCTCGGCGGCACGCAGTTCTCGGAGAGCGGAGGCGACGGCGATGCGACGGCGCGCGGCGAGGCCGCCGCGCAGTGCCCAGCGCACCGGTGCCCAGCGGGCACCGGGATGGCGGTCGGCCTGGAATCGGTACGCACTGTCGTGGTGCGCGGTGAGCATCCGCTCGGGGTGCTTGGACACCGAGTGGCTCTTGGCGTGCATCACCCGCGCCGAGGGGACGAAGACGTTGAGCCAGCCGGCCTTGGCCAGCCGGTCACCGAGGTCGACGTCCTCCATGAACATGAAGTAGCGCGAGTCGAAGCCGCCGATCGAGTCGAACGCGGCCCGGCGCACCAGCAGGCACGAGCCGGACAGCCAGCCGACCGGCCGCTCGGTGACGTCGTCGTTCTCGTTGCGGTAGGCGACCGTCCAGGGGTTGCCCGGCCAGATCGTGCCCAGGATCGCGTGACCGGACCCGGACACCAGGTCCGGGACCCGCCGGGCCGACGGGTAGACGGTGCCGTCGGGCTCGGTGATCAGCGGGCCGAGGGCTCCGGCGCGGGGCCAGCGGCGCGCCGCGTCGAGCAACTCGTCCAGCGATCCGGGCGTCCATTCGACGTCCGGATTCGCGATCACCACGAACTCCACCTCCGGGGCGATCTCCGCGATGCCACGGTTCATGCCGCCGCCGTAGCCGAGATTGCCGCCGGTGTGCACCAGGGTCACCTCGGGCCGCTGCGCCGCGGCCTCCTCGGGCGCACCGTCGGTGCTGCCGTTGTCGGCGATCACCACCTGCACCGGGCGCGTCGTGGCGGCGCCCAGCGTGCGCAGGAAGCTGTGCAGATACTCCCCGGACGAATACGTCACGGTCACCACGGCGACGGGCTCGGCGTCGCCGCGTCCGGCGGCGTCGGGTCCAGAAGTCACCGCCATAGAGTAGGACATCGGCCCGCTCTCACCGGCTTTCGAGGGCCTCGGTGAGGGCCTCGCGCCAGTCGCGCAGCGGCGTCAGACCGGCCTGAGCCCACGACCGTCCGGAGAGGACGGAGAACGCCGGACGCGGCGCCGGACGCGGGAATTGATCCGTGGTGCACGGGAGCACACGGCCCGGATCGGCGCCGAGACCTGCGAAAACGGCCTGCGCGAGCTGAAACCAGGTGGCCTCGCCCGCGCCCGCGGCGTGCAGATCCGCGCCGGCGGTGATGTCACCGGGGGCCCCGACATGCCCGACCAGCTCCCACAGGCCGCGCGCGAGATCGCTCACATAGGTCGGCGAGCCGCGCTGGTCGTCGACCACCGAGATCTCCGGACGCCCGGCTTCGAGGCGGCGCATGGTGCCGACGAAGTCGGGCGAGTCCGGTCCGCCGGTGTACACCCAGGCGGTGCGGACCACCGTCGACGACGGATCGGCGGCCCGCGCCGCCCGCTCCCCCGCCAGCTTGCTCGCGCCGTAGATCGACTCCGGCTCGGCCTCCGGGTCCAGATCACCGGGTTCCAGGGGCACGGTCCACCCCGGCGGCGCGCTGAACACGTAGTCGGTGGACAGGTGCACCAGCCGGGCCCCCGCGGCGGCGGTCGCCTCAGCCAGCAGAGCCGGACCGTGCGCGTTCACCCGGAAGGCCAGGTCCCAGTCGGTCTCGGCGTCGTCGACGGCGGTGTAGGCGGCCGCGTTCACGACGACGTCGCCGGAACGCAGACCGGCCAGCGCGTCGCGGACCGAGAGGCGGCGGATCAGATCGATATCGTCGGAGGTGTACGGCTGCACGACGGCCCCGGCCGGGGCGGTCGCGCGCAGAGCCGTGCCGAGCTGCCCGGAGGCGCCGATCAGGTGGACGGTGCGCTGTGACATGGCTCCCATGCTGCCGCACCCGGACTCGGCGGACCCGGACACCCCGGCGTTGCGTTCCGGGCACGGCGGTCCGAAACCAGTACCCTGAACACCACACTTGTCACATCAGCCACACCAACGGAAGGAACCGAGGCGCGGTGGAAGAACGACGCGAAGGCCGCGCCCGGGCCGAGGGTGCCCGCGCCGGACGCGCCGCACCCCGGCCGCGGACCACGCCGACCTCGACCCGCGGCACCGGAACCACCAAACGCAAGACGAACACGTCGGCCGAGATCCACACCCGCCGCCGCACCTCCGCCGAACGGGGCCGGCCCGAACGCACGGCGGGCACACGCGAGAACGCGGGCCGTCCGGCGCCCGCCCGCCGCCCGGCCCGGCCCACCCCGCGGCCCGCGGCCGGCCGCGGTGGACCGCCGCGCGGACCACGCACCTTCCTCGCCCGCCTGACCGGCGGCCGCCCGGGCGCGGCGCTGCCGATCGGTCGCGGACTCATTGCACTGATCACCGCCGTCGTCCTGATCGTCACCGGCGTCGCCTGGAACCGGATCGCGAGCCTCAACTCGGCGGTCACCCTGCTGGGCGGCCTGGGCCTGGGCGGCGGCAGCGACGGCGCCGTCGACATCCTGCTGGTCGGCACCGACTCGCGCGTCGACGCCAAGGGCAACCCGCTCTCGCCGGACGAACTCAAGTGGCTGCGCGTCGGCGACGACATCACCACCTCCACCGACACGATCCTCCTGATCCGGATCCCCAACGACGGCTCCGGTGCGACGGCCATCTCCATCCCGCGTGACTCGTACGTCGACGTCCCAGGCCTCGGCATGAGCAAGATCAACGCCGCGTACGGCGCCACCCGCGAGCAGGTGCGGCGCACCGAGGTGGAGAGCGGCACCGCCGAGGCCAAGGCGGAGGCCGACGGCACCAAGGCCGGCCGCAAGGCCCTCATCGAGTCGGTCGCCGGCCTCACCGGCGTCACGGTCGACCACTACGCCGAGGTCGGCCTGCTCGGCTTCGCGCTGCTGACCGACGCGGTCGGCGGCGTCGACGTCTGCCTGAAGAACGCCGTGAACGAGCCGCTCTCCGGCGCTCATTTCAAGGCCGGACGGCAGACCCTGAACGGGCCGAAGGCGCTGAGCTTCGTGCGCCAGCGGCACGACCTGCCGCGCGGCGACCTGGATCGCATCACCCGCCAGCAGGTGTACATGGCCTCGCTCGCGCAGAAGATCCTGTCCACCAAGACGCTCACCAACCCCGGCAAGCTGACCGAGCTGGAGCACGCCGTGTCCCGGTCGGTCGTGATCGACGACGGCTGGGACGTGGTGAAGCTCGCCGAGCAGATGAAGGACCTGACCGGCGGCAACGTCAAGTTCACCACCATCCCGGTGGTCAGCGAGCACGGCTGGAGCGACGACGGCACGCAGAGCGTGGTCGAGGTGGATCCGAAGCAGGTCCAGACCTTCGTCGACCGCCAGCTCGGCAAGGCGTCGACCGTGAAGACCGGGCGCGGCGCCTACCAGGTGGACGTGGTCAACGCGGGCACCGTCGACGGCCTCGCCGCGAACGTCTCGGGTCTGCTCACCGCCAAGGGCTACCGCGAGGGCGCGACGTCGAGCAAGCCGATGAACGAGTTCAACTCGATCGTCTTCGCCAAGGACCCCGACGGTGACGGCGCCAAGCAGCTGGTGAAGGACCTCGGCGGGGACATCGAGATCCGGAAGGACACCTCGCTCCCGGACGACCGGCTGCGCGCGGTCCTGACCAACACCTACACCGGTACCGGGGCCATCTGGAACACCGGACCGCAGGGCGACAACGCCAACGACCAGACGTCCGGCGCCTCCGACGGCGAGGTGAAGGCCACCCCGGCCATCAAGGCCGACACCAACGGCCCGGTGTGCGTGAACTGATGCCGTCGACCGTCACCGGGGCCGTGTTCGAGGCCGTCACCGACCGCGCCCGCCCGCTGCTCACCTACTACGGCACCGGGGCGCCGGGAGCGGGCCCCGACGTCCCAGCTCAGCGCGTCGGGCTGTCCGGGGCGACGCTGGAGAACTGGTCGGCCAAGATCGCGAACTATCTGCGCGACGAGGCCGGCCTGCTGCCCGGCGACACGGTGGCCGTGGACCTGCCCGAGCATTGGCAGAGCGCCGCCACGCTGCTCGGCGCCTGGTGGGCCGGGCTGCGGGTGGCACTGCCGGGCGACACCGGCGACGCGCGCGTCGTGTTCACCACCGCCGACCGGCTGGACGATCATCGCGATGCCGAGGAGCTGATCGCGGTGCCGCTGGACCCGTTCGGCGGCCGGGTACCCGGCCTCCCCGCCTTCGCCGGCGACTTCGGCGATACGGTGCGCCCGCACGGCGACCGCTTCTCCCCCTCCGGCGCCGGCCCGCTGGCGCTCGGTGAACTCGGTGTGGCCGACGTCCTCGCCCGCGCCGCCGCGGCCGCCGAGACGGCGGGCATCACGGCCGGAATGCGGGTGCTCTCCACCCGTCCGTGGCGCACCGACGACGGCGTCGTCGATCATCTGCTGGCCCCGCTGCTGGCCGGAGCGGCCCTGGTGTGGGCCGATCCCGTTGCGGGACTTGATCTTCCGGCGATCGCCGAGACGGAGAAGACCGGCCTCACCCTGGGGTGAGACCGGCCTTGTCGTCGTCGTGCGGCTGGGCGTCAGCGCAGAAGCTGCCGCGCCATCACCAGGCGCTGGATCTGGTTGGTGCCCTCGTAGATCTGGGTGATCTTGGCGTCGCGCATCATGCGCTCGACCGGGAAGTCGGTGGTGTAGCCGGCACCGCCGAACAGCTGCACGGCATCGGTGGTGACCTCCATGGCGACATCCGACGCGAGGCACTTGGACGCCGAGCTGATGAAGCCCAGGTTCTTCTCGCCGCGCTCGGCACGCGCGGCGGCGGTGTAGACCATCAGGCGCGCGGCCTCCACCTTCATCGCCATGTCGGCGATCATGAACTCGACGCCCTGGAACTGGCTGATGGTCTTGCCGAACTGCTTGCGGTCCTTGACGTAGGCGATCGCCTGGTCGAGGGCGCCCTGCGCGACACCGACGGCCTGCGCGCCGATGGTCGGGCGGGTGTGGTCGAGGGTGGCCAGCGCGGTCTTGAAGCCGGTGCCCTCGTCGCCGATGATGCGGTCCTCCGGGATGGTGCAGTTCTCGAAGTACAGCTCGGCGGTGGGGCTGCCCTTGATGCCGAGCTTGTGCTCCAGCGGGCCGACGGTGAAGCCCGGGTCGTCCTTGTGGACCATGAACGCCGAGATGCCGTTGGCGCCCTTCTCCGGGTCGGTCACGGCCATGACGGTGTACCAGGTGGACTTGCCGCCGTTGGTGATCCAGCACTTGGAGCCGTTGATCACCCAGGTGTCGCCGTCCTTGCGGGCGCGGGTCTTCATCGACGCGGCGTCGGAACCGGCCTCGCGCTCGGACAGCGCGTACGACGCCATCGCCTCACCCGACGCGATCGACGGCAGCACCTTCGCCTTGAGCTCGTCGGAACCGGACAGGATCAGGCCCATGGTGCCGAGCTTGTTGACGGCCGGGATCAGCGACGCCGAGACGTCGACGCGGGCGACCTCCTCGATCACGATGCACGCGGCCACCGAGTCGCCGCCCTGGCCGTCGAACTGCTCCGGCACGTGGATGGCGTTGAAGCCGCTGGCGACGAGGGCCTCGCGGGCCTCCTCGGGGAAGCGGGCCTTCTCGTCGACGTCCTTGGCGTGCGGGGCGATCGCCTTCTCGGACAGATCGCGGATCGCCTCGCGCAGCGCCTGGTGCTCCTCGGGCAGCTGGAACAGGTCGAAGTCGGGGTTGCCGTAAGCCATTGTCATCTCCTCTTGGCACTGAGTGCCACGTCTGGGCTGTCCCTAGTGCACCACGGACGCGGCGGTAGGTCAACCGCGCCGCGGGAGACTCAGTCGTGGCCGATGGTGTCCGCCAGCCGCCGCAACTCGGCGGCGAGCGCCTCGGCGGTGGCCGTCTCGTCGCCGCGGCTCATCCGGCGCAGCAGGTAATTGTGCACCCCGGTCACCGCGGCGGCGTAGGCGACGATCCGGGTCCGCGCCACCTCGGGCAGCTCGCGGGAGAGGAAGTCCTCGAACAGCCGCTGATAGCGCGACGACATCACCAGTTCCCGATCACGCAGCGGCGCCACCCGGGAGACGACGGCGTAGCGCCGCGCGGCGAACTCGCGGTCCGCGGCGAAATGGGTGAAGACCAGTTCCGCCCCCTCGGCGACCGCGGCCCACGGATCCCGGTCCTCCCGGCCGGCCGCGGCCAGGTGCGCGGCCACCTGTTCGAGCAACGCGTCGTGGTCGGCGAAGATCAGCCCCTCCTTGGAGCCGAACTGCCGGAACAGGGTGCGCCGGGACGTTCCGGCGGCCGCCGCGACGTCGTCGACGGTGGTCGCGTCGTAGCCGTGCTCGGCGAAGAGCCGAATCGATTCGGCCGCCACCCGGCGGCGCAGATCGACCGCTTCGCCGGATGCCTGATCGGTCGCTGCCATGGGTGCCAGTATGTCGCACGCCCCGGCGTCTCCACCGATAGCCTCGACCCGTGAACCTCTTGCTGCTGTCGTGGGGCGCGGGCGCGCTACCGGGATTCCTGGCCCGCACCACCGGGAAGACCGCGGAGCAGACTCGCCTCGGCTATCTGAACGACGCGGCGCTCCCCTACGAGGACGCGGAGTTCGTCAATATCGACCGCTACCGCCTGATCGACTTCGGCTACCGGCCGACGACGATCACCGCGCGCGATGTCCCGACCGCCGCCGAGTTCGCCGATGTGCTGGACGGACTCGACGCGCTCTACGTGTGCGGCGGCGAGACCTTCGTACTGCTCGGCAACCTGCGTGCGCGCGGTCTGGACGAGGTGCTGGTCGAGAAGGTGCGCGACGGCCTGCCGTACATCGGGCTGTCGGCGGGCGCGGTGATCGCCGGGGCCAGCGCCGAACCCGCGTCGCTGATGGACGACCCGTCCTTGGCCCCCGGACTGACCGACCACCGCGGGCTCGGGCTGGTCGGCACCTCGATCGTGCCGCGCGCGGACGGCCGGATCGAACTCTTCCCGCCGGAACTGATCGCCGAGGTGTCGCGGGTGTATTCCCCGCGCCTGCAGCTGACGCTTCTTCACGACGACCAGGCCCTCGTGGTCTCAGACGACGCGATCGACATCGTCGAGTCTCGCTGAGGGGTCCGGGCGCAGATCACTCCGGCCGCCGCGGTCACCGCCGCAGCCAGGAGAGATAGGCCGCGCCGCGCGGGGACAGTTCGTAGCCGACGTCGTGGCTGATGGTCAGGCCCAGGGCCTTGAGCTTGCGGATGTCGGTCTTCATCGGAGCCAGCTCCACGCCGCGCAGCTCGGCCAGCCGCTTGGACACCACCCGGGGATTGGCCTCGATCCATTCCAGGGTTTCGCGGGTCCAGCGGTCACCGAGACGACGATCCAGCACCGCGGTGCGGCGGGCGATCTCCGCGCACGCCGCCTCGTCGGGCAACTCCTCGCGGAGTGCCAGCCGGGGGTCCTCGCCCGCCCATTCCAGATTGATCCGGTAGATGTGCTCGCCGCCGCGCGAACCCCGCTCCGAGGGCGCGCGGTTCGGTCTGGGCGCCAGCGCCTTGCGCAGGGCGTCCGCGTTCTTCATCCCCGCGGCGCGGGCGGCCCGGTCGGTCAGCCGATCGAGGTCGTTCACCCGGGCGACCCGGGTGAACCGCACCACCCCGGCCGGGGTCAGCTGGGTGCCGCCCACCTTCACCCGCGGCACGTCCCAGCGCCGGTATTGCGCGGTGACCGTCCCGGCCCGGATCTGCTCGGCGATCGCCTTGGAGATGAGCACCTGATGATCGTAGAACGCCGATGGGCCACTATGGAGGGGTGAGAGTCCCCCGCGCCGTCGCCCGGATGAACAAGTACGTCACCAACCCGATTCAGAGCGCGTGGGCGCCGCGGCTCGCGCCGTGGGCCGTGGTGCGGCACGTCGGCCGCACGTCCGGCACCGTCTACTCCACGCCGGTGCTCGCGTGGACCGAGCACGGCCGCATCTCCATTCCCCTCGTCTACGGCGCCGACTCCGACTGGGTACGCAACGTCCTCGCCGCCGGCGAGTTCACGATGATCCGCCGCGGCCGGCGCCTCCGCATCGCCGGTGTCCGGATTCTGCCGCCGGACTCGCCCGACGTCGCCGGATTCGCCAAGTACGCCGGCCGCCCGTTCGAGGGTGTGCTCTACGGAAGGATCGTGTCGTGACCGCACTCCTCGACGACTTCGCCGCCGATGAATTCACCCACGACGGCATCACCCACCGCTACTACCGCCACGGCACCGGGCCGGCGGTCATCGTGATCGCCGAGGTCCCGGGCATCACCCCGAAGGTGATCGAGTTCGCGCGCCGGGTCGCCACCGCCGGACTCACCGTCTACCTGCCCTCGCTGTTCGGCACCGACGGTGCGTCGCCGTCCCCGTCCGGCCCCACCGACCTGCCGCGCGTCGGCATGACGATGGCCCGGACGCTCGGGAAGGTCTGCGTCTCCCGCGAGTTCACCATCTTCGCGACCGGCAAGACCTCCCCGGTCGTCGGCTGGCTGCGCGCCCTGGCCGCCAAGGCACACGAGGAGTGTGGCGGACCCGGCGTCGGCGCGGTCGGCATGTGCGTGACCGGTGGTTTCGCCCTCGCCATGGCCGTCGACGACCGAATGCTCGCCCCCGTGCTCTCCCAACCCTCCCTGCCGTTCGGGATGACACCGGGCCGCCGCCGGACCATCGACATCTCCCCCGACGACCTGGCAACGGTGAAGGTGCGGTGCGCGAACGGACTGCAGGTGCTCGGCGCGCGCTTCGAGGGCGACCTGATGGTGCCAGGCACCCGCTTCGACTTCCTCCGCGAGCAGCTCGGCGACGCCTTCCTCGGCGTCGAACTGCCCGATTCGGCGGCCAACCCGGAGGCACTGATCCCGCCGCACTCGGTCCTCACCGAGCACCTGATCGACGAGCCCGGGCAGCCGACCCGCGACACCCTGGATCAGGTGATCGACTTCTTCGCCACCAAGCTGGGCGTCGCCGGATGACCACCCTCGATGCCGCGGTACTCGACGACCCGTTCGGGTGCGCGCTGCGCGGACGCCACGCCCGGTTCGCGCGGGCGCACGGCAGCGCGATCGCCTACCGGCGCGACGTGTCCGTCTTCTACGCGCATCCGCGCGAGCTGACCGGCGACGACTACGCCGACCTCGCCACGCTCGCCGGCCCGGGCGGCACCGTCGGCCTGCGCGGCCGGTCCACCCCGCTCCCGACCGGCTGGGACGCGCTGGAGACCTTCGAGCTGGTGCTCTACACCGGTGAGGCGGTGGAACCGGCGGCCGATCCGGAGTTCGTGGCGCTGACCGGCGGCGACGTCCCCGAGATGACCGCCCTGGTCGACCTCACCCGGCCCGGGCCGTTCCTGCCGCGCACCATCGAACTCGGCGACTACCTCGGCTACCGCGACCCCGGCACCGGCCGGCTGCTCGCGATGGCCGGAGAACGCGCCAAACCCGACGGCTGGACCGAGATCAGCGCGGTCTGCACCCACCCCGACGCGCGCGGCCGCGGCCTGGCCCGGCGGCTCATCGCCGCGGTCGCCGACGGGATCGTCGCCCGCGGCGACCTCCCGTTCCTGCACACCACCGCCGACAACCCGGCGCGGGCCCTGTACGAGTCGATGGGCTTCGTCCACCGCGCCACCGTGCCCCTGGAGATCGTGCGGGTTCCGAGCTGACGCTCCTGAGGGAGACAGCCGGTCCTCCAGTCAGCGCACCGCCGCCGGGCCGGGACCGATAGGACTCCAGTACGCACGTTTTGCGGCAAGTATTCTGAATGGGCGATTCATCCAGCGTCAAGGCTCTGGTCGCAGTCATGGGCCCTGGTACACGCACCGGTGGCCTGACCACCACGTGGTGATCAGGCTGCCAGGTGCTGTTCGAGAAGAGCTTCGACGCCGGAGTCGGTGCCGGGCGGTGAGGTGCTCTCGACTTCGCTCGACCAGCATGGGGTGTCGCCGAGGCGATGATTCACCACCGGCGGCGGCGTCCGTTCAGCCTCCGGGACGTCGGGGCCGGTCCGCAGCTTGTCCGGGTGGAAGAGCGGGTTGACGATCCACGGCCCGCCACTTCCGACCGGCCGCCACCCGACGCGTCCCTTGTTCGGGCCGTCGGTGAAGACGATCGTCTCCCACTGGCCGGAATTCTTGCCGTGGCGGCGGTTGTGTCGTCCGCAGGCCCCGCCGAGACGGTCGACGTCGGTGGTCCCACCGTCCTGCCACTCCGGCGTATGGTCCATCTCACACTGCGAGAACGGCCGGGTGCAGCCCGGCGCCGTGCACCCACGATCGCGGGCGAACAGCGCGAGCCGCTGCGCGCGTGACGCGAGGCGGTGGGCGCGGCCCAGATACAACGGCTGCCCGGTGGCGTTGGAGAACACCGCCAGCCACGGCACGCAGTCCGCGGCCATCTTCACCAGATCAGAAACGGGCATGCGGGTCCCGGTCGTGGTCCAGGCGACGCCAGCGCCGCGGGCAAGGTCCTCATCGGTGACGGTCACCACGACCTGATTCCGCAGACTCTCCGGCCGGGCGTGCGAGGCTTGAGCGTTGACCCAGTCGAGCATGGCTTCGAGGGCGTCGTGCTGACGCTGCCCGAGCAGCCGGTCATCGCGCTCAGCCGCGGCGGCCAGAACCGCCGGATCGAGCCCGGGTTGATCGGCGGACCCAAAGGGCGAGTCGGGATCACCGGGATTGTTCATCCCGGGGGCGGCCCACAGGCTGAACATGACCTCGAACTGTGCCCGCAGTTGCGGGGTCATGCGGGCTTGGATGGCCGACATCAACTGCCGGTCCTGCGGAGATAGACGGAATTTGCGCTGCCGCTGGCGTTCCTTGTCGTCGGCCAGAGTGCCGTCGGGGTCGAGGTGGGCGAGGATCCGGTTGCCGACGACCATCAGACCGGCCGGGTTCAGGGTGCGCGCGGCCCCGGCGAGGAGTTCCTCGGCGTTGTCCCGCGCAGCCGGGTCCACCGCACGTGGAATCCGGTCCATGACTTCTTCGATCACCACGACATGCGCTTCACCGATCGCACCCTCGGCTACGGCCTCTGCGGTGCACGGGAGGGCGGGTTCGCGGCGTTCGCCGGTCATTTCGGTGAATCGGCCGATCGACGCGGCGGCGACCCGCCGCCGTTTGGATTCACCGTCGCCCAGGCGCAGGGCGCCGGTGTACAGCTGGTGCATCGTGTTGTATCCGGCCCGCGAGTAGGCACCGCGATCGGAGATCTCCACATACAACGCGGCATCGACGGCCACGCCCGTACGGCGGGCCTGCTCCCGCGAATCCAGCAGAGCCAGGAGCCCATCCTCGGACAGCGCGGCCAACGGCGCATCAGCGAGTTGTTCCTCGGCGGCGCCGATCACCGCGACCAGGGCCGCCGGCGAGAGCCCGGCAAGGAGGCCCGCGGCGTTGAACGAGCCATCGTCGCCGTTCATGGCGCTCCCCTTTTCCGCTGGTCAGGAATCGTTTAGCGTCCTGTTCTCAGGATATCTCACACTATGTTGTGTGTGCAATAGATTTGTCGAACTAGTTTTCGGGTAGGGTCTCGGCGGGGCTCAGCCGGCTGTGGTGACCGGCGTACCCGGCTGTGATGGCGGGTCTCAGCCGCCTGTGGTGTCACGGGGCATCACACGGTCCGCTCCGGGTCCGACGCACCCGCGCTCACGACAACCCGGCCGGGCCCGCTGCGCGGCCCCACCACGCGAAGAGTAAGCAGTAAGACGACGCCGCGTATCCGCCGACGAGGGAGACCCATGCTCGACCTGACCGCCCTGTCCGTCCCGATCGTCGGAGCGCCGATGGCCGGCGGACCGTCCACTCCCGCGCTGACCGCCGCGGTCAGCGCCGCCGGCGGTTTCGGGATCCTGGCCGGCGCCTATCTCTCCCCGGACCAGCTGCGCGAGCAGATCGCCGCGGTGCGCGACCGCACCGACGCGCCGTTCGGGGTCAATCTCTTCGTCCCCGAGGAGATTCCGTTCGACGCCGCGGCGTTCGACGCCTACCGCGAGGCCCTGCTGCCGCTCGCCGCCCGGTACGGCGCCGAGCTGCCCGAGCACGTCGACTACAGCGACGACCGGTTCGACGCCAAGATCGGCGTACTGCTCGACGAGGGGGTCGCCGCCGTCTCATTCACCTTCGGAGTGCCCGAGCCCGCCGTCTTCGCCGCCTTCACCGAGCGCGCTGTCGCGACGATCGCGACCGTCACCGGGCCGCTCGAAGCGGAGATCGCGGTCGCCGCCGGGGCCACCGCGCTCTGCGCCCAGGGGGTGGAGGCGGGCGGGCATCGCGGCACCTTCCACATCAGCAACGAGGACCGCGAGAGCGGCGTGCTCGACCTGATCGGCCAGGTCACCGGGCTCGGCGTGCCGGTGATCGGTACGGGCGGGGTCGGCGGCCGCGACGACGTCGCCGCGATGCTCGACGCCGGGGCGATCGCCGCCCAGGCCGGCACGGCATTCCTGCGCACCCCGGAGGCCGGTACCCGGCAAGCCCACCGGGACGCCCTCACCGACCCGCGGTTCACCGAGACGGCCACCACCCGGGCCTATTCGGGCCGCCTCGCGCGGGGCCTGGTCAACGACTTCATTCGCGACTTCACCGAGGCCGCTCCCCCCGTCTACCCGCAGATCAACACCCTCACCGGTCCGCTGCGCAAGGCCGCCGCCCACGACCCGCAGGTGATCAACCTGTGGGCAGGCACCGGTTGGCGCGGCGCTCGGGAGACCGGTGCCGCCGACGTCGTCGCCGCCCTCGACCCGCGCTGATCAGCGCCGGGCGACCAGGTCCCGGCAGATCTGCACGTGCCCGGTGTGCTGGGTCAGCTCGCGCAGCAGGTGGATTACCACGAACTCCGGGGTCGACGACGCGGCGTCCGCGCGGGTCGACGAGATGCCCCGCGGGTTCGCGATCCCCTCGGTCAGCGCGAGGTCCAGGTAGCGCGGCAGCCGGTCACGCATCCGGTCGAGCAGAGCGCGCGCCTGCGCGACAGTGCCGGTCGCGGTGAACTCGGCCGCGCGGTCCCGCGGAAGATGTTCACCGGCCACCAGATTCCCGCCCCAGTCGGCGATCACGCCGTCGAGGTGCGTCACCAGCGCGAACACCGAGTTCACCGTGCCCGGCAGCGGGGTGGCGTTCACCGTCTCGTCGTCGCAGTCGTCGAGCGCCGCGGCGATCGCGCCGAAGGTCTCCTCGGCGACGGTGCGGCACGCGTCCTCGAGCGGCCCGGCCATCTCAGTCCTCGAGGAGGCTGCGGCGCAGTTTCTCGTCCTTCTCCAGGACCAGCGCCTCCAGGTCGGCCTGGAACTCGGCCATCGCGGCGCGCAGGCGCTCGTCGGAGGCGCCGAGGATCCGGACCGCGAGCAGACCCGCGTTCCGGGCGCCGCCGATCGAGACCGTCGCCACCGGAACACCGGCCGGCATCTGGACGATCGACAGCAGCGAGTCCATGCCGTCGAGATACTTCAGCGGCACCGGGACACCGATCACCGGCAGCGGGGTCGCCGCGGCGACCATGCCCGGCAGGTGGGCGGCGCCGCCCGCACCGGCGATGATCACCTGCACGCCGCGGTCGGCGGCACCGCGGGCGTAGTCGATCATCCGCTGCGGGGTGCGGTGCGCGGACACCACGCCCACCTCGAAGGGCACGCCGAACTCGGCCAGCGCCTCGGCGGCCAGTGTCATCACCGGCCAGTCCGAGTCGCTGCCCATGATCAGGCCGACACGCGGTGCGGGGGTCATCTGTTCTCCTTAAGCGTCGTGGCCGGGACGGTCGTCGGCGCGGTGATCCCAGCCGTCGGTCCACACGCCGTGGCTCATCCAGTGGGCGGCCCGCTCGGCCCGCTCACGCACGTCGTCGCGGGACTGCCCGGGCCGCGACACGATGTTGACGTGGCCCACCTTGCGGTCGGGCCGCTCGGACTTGCCGTACAGGTGCACCTTGGCCTCCGGCAACCGGGCCATCAGGTGATGCAGCCGCTCGTCCATGCTCATCTCGGGGGCCTGCGCGGCACCCAGGATGTTCGCCATCACCACCGTCTCCGCGGTCGCCGAGGTGTCGCCGAGCGGATAGTCGAGGACCGCGCGCAGGTGCTGTTCGAACTGCGAGGTCACACAGCCGTCCATGGTCCAGTGACCGCTGTTGTGCGGGCGCATCGCCAGTTCGTTGACCACCAGCTCACCGCCGGTGGTCTCGAACAGCTCCATCGCCATGTTCCCCACGACCCCCAGCTCGGCGGCCAGTTCCAGCGCCATCCGCTGCGCCCGGGCGGCTGTCTCGGGATCCAGGTCCGGCGCGGGTGCCAGCACGACGGCGCACTGACCGTGCCGCTGGATGGTCTCCACCACCGGCCACGCCGCGCCCTGCCCGTACGGGCTGCGCGCCACCATGGCCGACAGTTCACGGGCCATCGAGACCTTCTGCTCGGCCATCAGCACCGTGTCGCCGCCGCGGGCGCCGTCGAAGACCTCCAGCGCGGCGGCCTCGTCACCGTCGATCAGCCAGACGCCGCGGCCGTCGTACCCGCCGCGGACGGCTTTGAGGACGATCTGCCAGTCGTGCGCGGCGCCGAACGCGAGCAGGGCCGCGCGGGCCTGCTCCGGGTCGCCGGACAGGTCGGCGAAGTCGGGCACCGGCAGGCCGAGCGCCGCCAGCCGGCGGCGCATCTCGAGCTTGTCCTGCGCGTACCGCAGCGCCGCCGACGGCGGCCGGACGGCCACCCCCCGCTCCTCCAGCGCCTCCAGGTGCGCCAGCGGCACGCCCTCGTGGTCGAAGGTGAGAGCGACGGCGCCTTCGGCGGCGCGCAGCAGGTCGTCGAACGAGTCGTGCGAGCCGAGGACCACATCGGCGCTGACCGCCGCGGCCGGTTCACCGGGTGAACCGGCGAGCACACGCAGGCACTGGCCGAGCGCGATCGCGGCCTGATGGGTCATCCGGGCGAGCTGTCCGCCGCCGATCATGGTCACGGTCGGCATGCCCCCGGTGGACGGTCCGGGGCGGGCGGGGTCGGGACGCGAGATCACGGGCTCAATCCTGACATGAACCGTGCCCGCGCCCGGCATCGCCCGAGATGTCCGACCGGCGATTCCCTCACATCCGCGCGTCGCGATTCCGGCCCCCTGCGTCTGATTACGTACACTCAGAACTTGTGCCATCCATCGACGGGCTCGTCTCCCAGCTCCCCGGGCCCCTGCATCGGTTGGTGATCAAGCACAGCGAGCTCATCAAGTTCGCGATCGTCGGCGGCTCCACCTTCGTCGTCGACCTGGTGATCTACTACGCGCTCGCGTTCACCGTGCTCGACGCCAAGCCGACCATCGCCAAGATCATCTCCGGCGTGGTCGCCACCATCGCCAGCTACATCCTGAACAGCGAATGGGCGTTCAAGAACCGCGGCGGCCGGGCGCGGCACCACGAGGCGCTGCTGTTCTTCGTGATCAGCGGGATCGGCGTGCTCATCGCGGCCGCGCCGCTCTGGCTGGCCAACAACGTGTTCGACATGCGCCACAACATGAGCGGTGTGGAACTCGCGATCGTCGACTTCCTGCTGGCCTTCATCATCGGCAACATCGCCCAGATGGCGTTCCGGTTCTGGGCGCTGCGCCGTTTCGCGTTCCCGGAGGAGCAGGGGCCCGGCGGTCACGGCGGGTCCGCCGACGCCGAGCCGACGCCGGAGGAACTCATCGATGAGGAACTCGGTCACGCCTGACGGCGTCCCCGCCCGCCTCGTCGTCTGACGGCGCACCCGCCCGGACCGGGACGACGACGGAGAACACCGCGGGCCGCCGCGACGCCAGATCGAGGCGGCCGCCGTCGGCCTCCACCAGCGCCCGCGCCAGCGACAAGCCCACCCCCGTGCTGGTCCCACCGGAGAAACCGCGCCGGAAGATGTCCGGGGCGATCGCATCGGCCACCCCGCGTCCCGCATCGCTCACCGTGATGCGGACGACGTCGGCCGAGCCGAGATCGTCGACGCGCACGGTCACCACGCCGCCGCCGTGCCGCAGCGCGTTGTCGAGCAGGGCGCTCAGCGCCTCGCGGAGCCGTCCCGGGCGCCCGGAAACCGGTCTCGGCTGCTCCTCGATCCGGGTGACGAGCACGCGGCCGGCCGCCTCGAACTGCGCTTCGTAGTCGTCGGCCAGGGCCGTCACCACGGCGACGACGTCGATCTCGGTCCGCACGCCGCTCTCCGCCCGCGACGCCGACACCAGCTCGTCGAGTTCGGAGGCCAGCCGTTCCACCTGCGCCACTCCCGCCTGCGCCTCGGTGACGACGTCCGGATCGGGGTGCAGGGTCAGTTCGTCGAGCCGCAGGCCGATCGCGGTCAGCCGGCTGCGCAGCTGGTGGGAGACGTCGCCGATGATCTGTCCCTCGCGTTCGAGCCGTCGGGTGATCTCGGCGTTCGCCTCGGAGAGCGCCTCGGAGACGCGGTCGAGTTCGTCGATCCCGTAGCGCGGCCAGGCCGTGGAGAGATCGCCGCGCGCCATCGCGGCGGCGCGCCCGGCCACCCGGGTCAGCGGTTCGGTCAGCCGGCGCGCGGTGACGGTGGCCACCAGCGCCCCGCCACCCACCGACGCGGCGATCACCACCACCAGCACGGTCACCGCCAGCCACTGACTCGGGCGCACGTCGCTGGCCGGGATCGACAGGGTGAGGGTGTAGCCGGAACCCAGGGTGACCGACTCGGACAACCGGTCGGCGGGCAGCGGCTCGCCCAGCTCCTGCGTGCCCGTCGGGCCGTGCAGCGTGAGGGTGCCGGTGCGCGGGACCAGCAGCCGGAAGTCGTCCAGGTGCACCTCTTCCGGCCCGGTGATGGCGCCCGCCGCCTCCTCGGCCAGCACGTCCTCGTACATCGTCTTGAGCCGATTGGAGAGATCCTCGTGCGCGGTGGTGGAGATCCACGACCAGGTCACGATGGTCAGTGGCACGCCGAGCAGCACCGCCATCGCGAGCAGCGAGACGATCATCGTCCGGAGAATGCGCTGGCGCATGGGCTACGGGTCGAACCGGAAGCCGACGCCGCGCACCGTGGCGATGTGCTTCGGGCGGCTGGGCTGGTCGTCACCGAGTTTCCGGCGGACCCACGAGATGTGCATGTCGAGGGTCTTCGACGACCGCAGATCGGTCGAGCCCCACACCTCGGTCATGATCTCGTCGCGCGTGCGGACCTGGCCGGGGGTCTCCATCAGGAAGCGCAGCAGGTCGAACTCGCGGTTGGCGAAGGTCAGTTCGGCGCCGTCGACGACGACGCGGCGCGCGCGGACGTCGAGCTGGATGTCACCGCTGTCGAGCACCACCTCGTCGTCGCCGATGCTGCGCCGCAGCAGAGCGCGCACCCGCGCCAGCAGCTCGGCGAGCCGGAAGGGTTTGCCGACGTAATCGTCGGCGCCGGCATCGAGGCCGACCACGAAATCCACCTCGTCGGTGCGGGCGGTCAGCATCAGCACCGCGAGCTGCGGACGCTCGTCACGGATGCGGCGGCACACCTCCAGCCCGTCCATCCCGGGCAGCCCGAGGTCGAGGATCACCAGCGAATACGCACCGGACAGCGCGGCGTCGAGGGCCTCCGGTCCGGTCGCGGCGACGGTGCAGTCGTTGCCCTCGCGGATCAGGGCGCGGGCCAGCGGTTCGGCGATCGCCGGATCGTCCTCGGCCAGCAGGACCGCGCGGCCGGGCGTCATCGCCGGCTCCGATCGCCGTCACGCCGGTCCCCATCACCGCGGCGATCCCAGTCACCGCGGCGATCCCAATCACTGCGGCGATCCCAGTCCTCGTCGTCGACGTGGTCCAGCAGCCGCTCGTACAGCAGCGCGTGCACCGACTCGACCCGCGGGATCGCGACGAAGGTCAGCGGATCATCGGACGCGGACTGGATCTGCAGCGACCCGGTGCGCAGGATCCGGTCGAGCAGTCCGTGCGAGAACTCGACGGTGTTGATGCGGCCGATCGGGATGTCGATCCCGGAGCGGGTGAGGATGCCGTTGCGGTAGATCACCCGGCGATCGGTCACCACGAAGTGGGTGGTGGCCCAGGCGGCGAGCGGCCGGGCGAGCCACCAGAAGGCGCCCAGCCCCCACACCACGCCGATCGCGACGGTGGCCCACGTGCGCGCGGGACCCGGGCCGGCTGAGTTCCACAGCAGCCCGAGCAGCAGTCCGGCGACCGCGGTGAGCAGCCAGAACAAGAGCACCGGCGCCACCAGGCTCTTCCAGTGCGGATGCCGGTAGACCAGCACGGTCTCGCCGGGCGCGAGGTTCTCCCGCGGATATGCCATGGATGCCAGCGTAGTCATCACCGGGTAAAAGACGCCTGAGACGCCAGTACACTGGGCGGCCAGGACACCGGCGCGCAAACGCCGAGACACCGACCAGAGATGCAGGGGACGTGATGACCTACTCCGATCCGCAGGATCCGCGACGCCGCCCGCCGCAGACGCGGGCGTACAGCCAGGACTCCGGATACACCGACCCCCGCTACACGCAGAGTCAGCCCGCCTACGACCCGCAGGGCTATCCCCAGACCGGGTACAGCCAGTCCGGCTACCCGCAGTCCGGCGCCCCGGCGAAACCGTCCCGGCAGGGACCGGACATCGACCCGCTGCTGTACTCCGGCGGCGTGTTCATGACCGGCGTCGTCACCGGCCTGGCCGGCTGGCTGGTCGCGTGGATCATCGGCCTCATCGCCCGCGGGGTGAACGCCACCGGGCATTTCGGCTGGTGGAGTCCCCTCGATCCGGGCGGCGAGTACTGGTACGCGATCGTCGGCTTCGTCGCGGCCCTGCTCGGCGGCGCGCTCTGGTTCGTCCTGACCCTGGTCACCCCGACCCCGAACAGCTTCTACCGGTGGATCGTCGGCCTGCTGATCGTCGCCGCGTTCGTGGTGCCGCTCGCCACCCAGAGCGACATCTGGAGCGGTCTGGTGACCGGCATCCTGCAGGTCTGCATCGGTCTGCCGATCCTGTCCCTGATCCCGACGATGGGCGACCGCAGCCGCCGGACCGCATCGCCCGCCCGGTAGCCGTCAGGCCGGACGCAGATGGGTGACGTCGCCGGCCGACGCGCTCACCGGTCCCGCCGGTCCCTCCACCACGATGCGGCCCTCGTCGTCGACGTCGATCGCGCGGCCGATCACCTCCCGGTCGCCGGGCAGCACCAGCCGCACCCGCTTGCCGAGGGTCGCCGAAGCCGCCCGGTAGTCGGCGGCCAGCGCGGTCAGGTCCGACGGCCAGCGCGCGAGCAGATCCGAGAGCGCCCGCAGATAGGCGATCGCCACGGCGGTCGGGTCGGGGACGTCACCGGTGAGGCTCCGCAGGCAGGCCGCCGTCTCGATCGGCGGCCGCGCCGCGGTCAGGTCGAGGTTCAGGCCGGTGCCGATCACCGCGATGCCGCCGCCGTCCGGATGCCCGGACGGCGCGAACTCGCACAGGATTCCGGACAGCTTCTTGCCCTCCCCGGGTACCCCGGACGGGACGAGGACGTCGTTCGGCCACTTGAGGTCCGGACGGATTCCGGTGATCTCACCGACCGCGGCGCGCACGGCCAGGCCGGTCAGCAGGCTCAGCCAGCCGACCGCTGCGGCATCGCCCGCGGTGACCGGGACCGCCGCGGAGACGGCGAGCTGGCCGGGCGGGGTCTGCCACACGCGGGTATGCCGTCCGCGGCCGGTGCGCTGGTGCCCGGCGATCAGGACGGTGCCGGCGATCCCCGGTTCACCGGCGCGGGCCACCAGATCGGCGTTGGTGGAGCCGGTCTCGGCGATCACGTGGACGTCGTGCCAGCGCGTACCGGCCAGAGATCCGGTCAGGGTGGCGATGTCGGGCAGCGGCGGAACGGTCACGACATCCACCCTAGTAACGCCGCCGCCCTACCCGCCGGTACCCGTGTCGGTTGCCGACGGCCGCGGCGACGTCGTTAGCATGGGTGTCCATGACGACTGCTCGCCGCGACGATGACGCCGCCCCCGACATCCACACGACGGCCGGCAAACTGGCCGATCTGCGCAACCGACTCGCCGATGCCGAGCATCCGGTGGGTGAGGCCGCCGTCGAGCGGGTCCACGCCAAGGGCAAGCTGACCGCGCGCGAGCGCATCACCCACCTGCTGGACGAGGGCTCGTTCGTCGAACTCGACGCCCTCGCGCGGCACCGCAGCACCAACTTCGGCCTCGCCGAGAAGCGCCCGCTCGGCGACGGTGTGGTGGTCGGCTACGGCACGGTCGACGGCCGCGAGGTCTGCGTGTTCAGCCAGGACGCGACCGTGTTCGGCGGCAGCCTCGGTGAGGTCTACGGCGAGAAGATCTGCAAGGTGATGGATCTGGCCATCAAGACCGGCCGCCCGCTGGTCGGCATCAACGAAGGCGCCGGCGCCCGCATCCAGGAAGGCGTGGTCTCCCTCGGCCTGTACGCCGAGATCTTCCACCGCAACGTCAAGGCGTCCGGCGTGATCCCGCAGATCTCGCTGATCATGGGTGCCGCGGCCGGCGGCCACGTCTACTCCCCCGCGCTCACCGACTTCACCGTGATGGTCGACAAGACCAGCCAGATGTTCGTCACCGGGCCCGACGTGATCAAGACGGTCACCGGCGAGGACGTGACGATGGAGGATCTGGGCGGCGCCCACACCCACATGACCAAGTCGGGTGTCGCGCACTATGTCGCCACCGATGAGGAAGACGCCCTCGAGTACGTCAAGGAACTCCTCAGCTACCTGCCGAGCAACAACCGCGCCGAGGCGCCGCGCCTGCCCGCCCCGGCCCAGTACGGCTCCATCGAGGACAACGTCACCGAGGAGGACCTCGAGCTCGACACGCTGATCCCGGATTCGCCGAATCAGCCGTACGACATGCACGAGGTGATCCGCCGTCTCCTGGACGACGACGAGTTCTGCGAGGTCCAGGCCGAGCGCGCGATGAACATCATCGTCGGCTTCGGCCGGGTCGACGGCCGCAGCGTCGGTATCGTCGCCAACCAGCCCACCCAGTTCGCCGGCTGCCTGGACATCGACGCCTCCGAGAAGGCCGCCCGCTTCGTCCGCACCTGCGACGCCTTCAACATCCCGATCATCACGCTGGTCGACGTCCCCGGCTTCCTGCCCGGCACCGACCAGGAGTACAACGGCATCATCCGCCGCGGCGCCAAGCTGCTGTACGCCTACGGCGAGGCCACCGTCGGCAAGATCACCGTCATCACCCGCAAGGCCTATGGCGGCGCCTACGACGTGATGGGCTCCAAGCACATGGGTGCCGACGTGAACCTGGCCTGGCCGACCGCGCAGATCGCCGTGATGGGCGCCTCCGGCGCGGTGGGCTTCGTCTACCGCGGCCGCCTCAAGGAGGCGGAGGCGAACGGCGAGGACGTCGACGCGCTGCGCCTGGAACTCCAGCAGGAGTACGAGGACACCCTGGTCAACCCGTACGTCGCCGCCGAGCGCGGCTACGTCGACGCGGTGATCCCGCCGAGCCATACCCGCGGCCAGATCGCCACCGCGCTGCGCCTGCTCGAACGTAAATTCGTGCAGTTGCCGCCCAAGAAGCACGGGAACATCCCGCTGTGAGCGCCGACGAGGAGCAGCCCTTCCTGACCGTCGTCAAGGGTGCCCCGACCGACGAGGAGCTGGCCGCGCTGGTGACCGTCCTGTCGGCCGCGGCGTCGTCCGGTGGGGGCCCGGCGGCGGCCGGCCCGATCAACCGCTGGGGACGGCCGACGGATCTGCACCGCCCGGCGTGGGGTATGCCGACCAGCTACATCCACGGTTGAGGTGACCCGGGTTCTGCTCGGGTCGGCGTCCCCGGCCCGCCGCGGCGTGCTGCGGGCCGCCGGGATCGATCCGCTGGTGCTGGTGTCCGATCTCGACGAGGACGCCCTGATCGCCGGACTGGCCGGTCACGCTCCCGAGGCGGTCGTGACCGAGCTGGCGAAGGCCAAGGGCGGCGCGATCGTCGCGCAGGTGCTGGCCTCGGCGGATCCGGACATCGCCGCCGTCGCCGACGACGGCGTGATCCTCACCTGCGACTCGATGCTGCTGATCGACGGCGAGCTGACCGGCAAACCGAAGACCCCCGAGGTCGCCCGTGAACGCTGGCGGCGCATGCGCGGCACCACCGGCCGGCTGCTGACCGGCCATTGCGTCACCCGGATGACCGGCGGCACCGTCGCGCGCGCGGCGTCCGGCACCAGATCCACGCGGGTGCACTTCTCCGACGTCTCCGACCAGACCATCGACGCCTATGTCGCCACCGGCGAACCGCTCCAGGTCGCGGGCGCCTTCACCCTCGACGGCCTCGGCGGCTGGCTGCTCGACGGCATCGACGGCGACCCGTCGAGCGTGATCGGCATCAGCCTCCCGCTGACCCGCGATCTGCTGGCCGACGTCGGCGTCGACGTCACGAGCCTGTGGCTGCCGGAGGCGAGTGAGACACTCCGGTCATGATCGGAGAACCCCTTTCCCCGCGCCTGGACCCCGAGCTGCGCCGCGAGTTGCTGTCCGAGGGCGCGGTCTTCACCAGCACGTGGCCGGTCCGCGGCGACGACATCAGTCACGACCGTCGGCTCAAGTTCGACGGCGTGGCCCGGTGCCTGCAGGACGTCGGTCAGGATCACCTGGCGCACATCGGTCACCTGGAGATCCATCCGCACTGGGTGTTACGCCGCACCGTGATCGAGATGCACGCACTCGGCGAGCAGCCGGACCAGCTGACCGCCGAGCGCTGGGCCGCGCAGGCCGGCTCCCGCTGGTTCACCGCACGGATCGACATCGACGGCGAACGCGGCACACGGATCGCCACCGAGGGCTTCTGGATCAACTTCAACGTCGACACGCTCACCCCGTCCGCGCTGAGCGACACCTTCCGGCGCCGGATCGGCGGCGACGCGGTGCCCGGGCGGCTGCGCTGGAAGAAATGGCTCGATCCGGTGCCGCACCCCGATGCCGTGCCGGTGCCGTTCCTGCTGCGCGTCTGCGATCTGGACCTCATCGAGCACGTCAACAACGCCGTGTACTGGACGGCGCTGGAGGAGGCCCTCGCCACTCAGGCCGACCTGCGCGAGCGGTTGCCGCTGCGGGCCGTGGTCGAACACGACTCGCCCCTGCAGCTGGCGGATGCGCCGCGGCTGCTGGCGCACCGCGACGGCGATGTGCTTTCGGTCTGGCTGATGGCCGGTGAGCGCACCGCGGCCACGATGTCCGTCGAGGCGCTGCCCGTGTCGCCGTAAGGTCTGCCTACGCCGAGCCCAGCGCCTGCGGCCAGTACTTCTTCAAGCACGTCACCGGGGCGGAGTCACCGGTCACGCCGAAGCCGCGGCTGATCGCCGAGACCCGCGCCGGGATGGAACCGTGCCCCATCCCGTTCACCGGGTCGGCGACGCTCGCCATCAGCACCACCGCCTGGCCGATCTCCTTCACCGACAGCTCGTCTCGGCGATACACCGTCGCCAGCCAGTTCCCGGCGAAGCAGTCGGCCAGCAACTCCGTGTCGTCCCCGGTCGGATACTGCTCGGGGGTCATGCCGTAGGCGTCGGCCATCCGGTACATCACGTTGTGCCCGTATTCGTGCGCGACGATGGTCGACGCGCTGAAGTCGCCGAGCAGGAAGCCGCGCTGGCCCATCAGCTTGCCGTCCCAGATGTCGGCGAAGGTCTGCACCGGCAGGATCACCGATCCGGTGCGCGGATGCCCGGCGCCGTCCTTCTGCGTGTCCTTCGGGCAGAAGAAGGCGTTCGGGAAGTCGCTGTCGACCGCGACGGTCTTCCCGTCCTCGTCGGTGCACTCGCTGGTGAACGTGTCGCTGCCGGAGATCAGCACCCGGCCCGGCGTCACCCGGGTGATGTTCAGCTGCGTGAACCAGGCGGGCCAGACGGTGTCGAGGTCGTCGAGCACGGTCGTCAGATACTTGGGCACGGTCGACGCGGCGTTCTCGTCGGTCACCCCGCTCGGCCCGATCCGTCCCGCCGGGTCGGCCAGCGCCGGACAGTCGTCGACGGTGCAGTGCTTGGGCGGGGCCGTCGGCGTCGGCTCCGGTTCCCCGCGGTGCTTGGCCGCCGGGGAGCATCCCGCCAGGGCGGCGGCGATCGCCACGATGAGGACGACCAGTGCGACGACGGGACGGCGCCCGTTCTGCGGTGAAGGCATGTGCGGAAAAGTACCAAGCCCGCGCGACTCGCACGCACGTAACCACCCCTGCGCCCCGGCGGGGTCTCCGGTCCCGCCGTATGCTGAAAGCCATCGGCGCCCGCCCCGGGGGCGTCCCCGGCGATCAGGAGCTCTCCCGTGACAGTCGAACTCGATCCGAACCCGGCGTTCGCGTCGTACGCACATCCCGAGCGCCTGGTCAGCACCGAATGGCTGTCCGCGCATCTCGGCGCGCCGGGCCTGAAGATCGTCGAGTCCGACGAGGACGTGCTGCTGTACGACATCGGGCACATCCCGACCGCCCAGAAGATCGACTGGCACCTGCACCTGAACAATCCGGTGACCCGCGATTACATCGACGGTGAGGCCTTCGCCGAACTGATGCGCAGCAAGGGCATCGAGCGCGACGACACCATCGTGATCTACGGCGACAAGAACAACTGGTGGGCCGCGTACGCGCTCTGGGTGTTCACCCTCTTCGGCCACGAAGACGTCCGGCTGCTCGACGGCGGCCGCACCGCCTGGATGGACGAGCAGCGTGAGACGTCGTTCGACGTCCCCGAGTACCCGCGCAGCGACTACCCGGTGATCGAGCGCGACGACACGCGTATCCGGGCGTTCGCCGACGAGGTGCGCGCCGCCATCGGCACCCAGCCGCTGGTCGACGTCCGCTCCCCCGAGGAGTACACCGGCGCCCGCACCCACATGCCCGACTACCCGGAGGAGGGCGCCCTCCGCGGCGGCCACATCCCCACCGCGGTCTCCATCCCGTGGGCCAAGGCGGCCGCCCCGGATGCCCGGTTCCGCTCGCGGCCCGAGCTCGAGGAGATCTACACCGACCTCGATCCGGCCACGCCGACCATCGCGTACTGCCGCATCGGCGAGCGTTCCAGCCATACCTGGTTCGTGCTCACGTACCTGCTCGGCTTCGACGCCGTCCGCAACTACGACGGGTCGTGGACCGAGTGGGGCAACGCGGTCCGCGCACCGATCGCCGTGGGCGACGAGCCCGGCACGCTGAACGGCTAGCCTCACCGCGATGACCCTGACACCAGCCCTGCAGGAGATCGTCGACGATTTCACCGCGCTCGGCGACGCCGACCGCACCACTCTCCTCCTGGAGTTCGCCGACGACCTCCCCGCACTTCCCGAGCACCTGCACGCCGATGCCATGGAGCCGGTCCCGGAGTGCCAGTCGCCGATCTTCCTGTCGGTCGACGCCGCCGACCCCGACGCGGTGCGCCTGTATTTCAGCGCGCCGCGGGAGGCGCCCACGACCCGCGGTTTCGCGTCGATCCTGCACACCGGGCTCGACGGCGCCCCGGCCGCGGCGATCCTGGACACCCCCGCCGACTTCGTGAACAGTTTGCAGCTCGCATCCATCATCTCCCCGCTGCGCCTGCGCGGGATGACCGGCATGCTGGCCCGGATTCAGCGTCAGGTGACCGAGCAGACCCGCTCCGGCGGGGCGTAGCCGGGGCCCGTCGCACCGCCGACATGGAATTTCTGCAGATCCTGGACTCGGACATCCGGCCGGGCGGACTCATCGAGTGGATCCCGGCGGCACCCGGCGGACTGGGCGCGTGGCATCGTGACCCGCGCGGCACGTCCCACAATCACGAACAGCATCTCCGCTCGGCGCACGACTACCGGCGCGCCACCCGGCGTGAGGGCGGCCGCGAGGCCTGGCTGGGCCTGGCCGTCGAGTTCGATCAGCAGATCGACTTCCCGGCGGTGCAGGGCGCGCTCCTCGCCTGGATCAACCGGCACGAGGTGCTCCGCACGCACGTCCGCCTCGACGGCCCCGACGTCGCCCGGTACACCACCGATCCCGGGACGGTGCTGCTGCGGCGGAGCCGGATCGGCTGGTATCACGATCCCCGGCTGCTGATCGAGCAGATCGCCGGCTCCTTCGACCGCGCCACCACGCCGATGCACTGGCCGGCGTACCGCTTCGCGACCGTCGCCCGGGCGGGCAGTTTCACGCTCTTCTTCGCCGCCGATCATTCGCTGGTCGACGGCTATTCGCTGGTCAACGCCCAATACGAGCTGCGCGAGCTGTACCAGGCCGCGCGCGAGCGCCGCCCCGCGGCGCTGCCGCCGACGGGCAGCTACGTCGATTTCTCCAGCTCCGAGCGAACCGCCGCCGACGCCGCCGACGACCGGCATCCGGCGGTGGCCGTCTGGCGGGAGTTCCTCGGCGGCGCCGACCGGCTGCCCCCGTTCGGTATCCTGTCCGCGCCGCCCACCGGCGCCGGGCCGCCGCCCGCGCAGCACTCGCACACCACACTGCTTCTCGACGACGACGCCACCCGCGCGCTGACCGACCGCGCCACCGCGCTGGGCGGCTCCCTGATCGGCGCACTGCTGGCCGTGGCGGCACTCGTCTACCACCGCCACGGCGGCCGTCGTTTCACCACTCTGATGCCCCGGCACACCCGACACCACGTGGAGTTCCACGGCGCGCTCGGCTGGTTCGTCGCGCTGGCGCCGATCAGCGTCGACGTGTCCGACGACCCCGATTTCGCGCTCGCCCTGGAACGGACGATGGTGTCGCTCGACCGCGCCCGCGAGGGCGCGTCGTTGCCGATGCTGCGGCTGGCCGAGCTGATCGGGATCCCGCCGGAACCGAAGTTCGTCGTCTCGTTCATGGACACCCGCGGCGTCCCGGGGGCCGTCGAGGCCGACGCCGGGGCCGCGGTGGCGCTCCGCAGTCACACCTACGCCGACGACGAGGTGTACGTCTGGTTCAACCGCACCCCCGGCGGCCTGCGGCTGCACAGCCGGTTCCCGGCCGGCGGCGACGGCCCCGGCGAGGCCGGGCTGGCCGCGTTCCTCAACGAGTTCGCGCGCCTACTCGCGAGTATCGCCGCGGGCGGCTGAGCACCGGGATCGTCGCTGCGCGAGCCCCGGAACCTAGCAGGTGCTCGGTGAGTTACTGTGATTCCCGTGTATGCACGGCGCCGAGAATCAGCGGCGCCGTGCCGGACGTCACGCGGCCCCACCGTGGCGGCGGCGCCCGCACCGTATTCGTTGTCCCCGACGACGGCCCGCGTCACCGCGTGAGCCCCAGGCAGGAGAGCCAGTGTCCAAGACCGAGATCCCCCAGAAGACGATCAACAAGGTACTCATCGCCAACCGCGGTGAGATCGCGGTCCGCGTGATCCGGGCGGCTCGGGATGCCGGTATCGCCAGCGTCGCCGTCTACGCCGAGCCCGACGCCGGTGCGCTGTTCGTCGAGCTGGCCGACGAGGCCTTCGCCCTGGGCGGCCAGACCTCGGCCGAGAGCTACCTGGTCTTCGACAAGATCCTCGACGCCGCCGCCCGCTCGGGCGCCGATGCGATCCACCCCGGCTACGGCTTCCTGTCGGAGAACGCCGACTTCGCCCAGGCCGTGCTCGACGCCGGACTCACCTGGATCGGCCCGTCACCGCAGTCCATCCGCGACCTCGGTGACAAGGTGACCGCGCGGCACATCGCCGAGCGGGCGCAGGCCCCGATGGCGGCGGGCACCAAGGACCCGGTCGCCGACGCCGCCGAGGTCGTCGCCTTCGCCGAGCAGTACGGCGTCCCGGTCGCCATCAAGGCCGCGTTCGGCGGCGGCGGCCGCGGGATGAAGGTCGCCCACACCATCGAGGAGATCCCCGAGCTGTTCGAGTCGGCCACCCGCGAGGCCGTCGCCGCCTTCGGCCGCGGCGAGTGCTTCGTCGAGCAGTACCTGGACAAGGCCCGCCACGTGGAGGCCCAGGTGATCGCCGACCAGCACGGCAACGTGATCGTCGCCGGCACCCGCGACTGCTCGCTGCAGCGCCGCTTCCAGAAGCTCGTCGAAGAGGCCCCCGCGCCGTTCCTCACCGACGACCAGCGCGCCCGCATCCACTCCTCCGCCAAGGCCATCTGCCGCGAGGCGCACTACTACGGCGCCGGCACCGTGGAGTACCTGGTGCAGGGCGACACCGTCAGCTTCCTCGAGGTCAACACCCGCCTGCAGGTGGAGCATCCGGTCACCGAGGAGACCGCAGGCATCGACCTGGTACGCCAGCAGTTCCGCATCGCCGAGGGCAAGGCCCTGGAGCTCACCGAGGACCCGGCCCCGCGCGGCCACTCCTTCGAGTTCCGCATCAACGGCGAGGACGCCGGCCGCGGCTTCCTCCCCGCCCCCGGCCCGGTCGCGGTCTACCGCGAGCCGAGCGGCCCGGGCGTGCGCGTCGATTCCGGTGTCCGCCAGGGCGACGTGATCGGCGGCCAGTTCGACTCGATGCTGGCCAAGCTGATCGTCACCGGCGAGAACCGGCAGCAGGCCCTCGAGCGCAGCGCTCGCGCCCTCGCCGAGTTCGAGGTCGACGGCCTCGCCACCGTCATCCCCTTCCACCGCCACATCGTGGAGAACCCGGCGTTCGTCGGTGACGGCGAGTCGTTCGAGGTCTACACCAAGTGGATCGAGACCGACTGGGAGAACCCGATCGAGCCGTACAGCGGCGGCGGCGCGCAGACCGACGACGACGAGGCGCTGCCGCGGCAGAGCGTGGTCGTGGAGGTCGGTGGCCGACGCGTCGAGGTGTCCCTGCCGGGCGACCTGAACCTGTCCGGCGGCAACGGTGGCGGCGACGGCGCGATCCGCCGCAAGCCCAAGTCCCGCTCGCGGACCAAGGGCGGCGCCAAGGCCGCCTCCGGCGACGCCGTGGCGGCACCGATGCAGGGCACCGTGGTCAAGGTCGCCGTCGCCGAGGGCGACACCGTCGCGGCCGGCGACCTGGTGGTGGTGCTGGAGGCCATGAAGATGGAGAACCCGGTCACCGCGCACAAGGACGGCACCGTGACCGGCCTGGCCGTCGAGGCCGGCGCCGCGGTCACCCAGGGCACCGTCCTGCTGGAGATCAAGTAGTCCGCGGCACGGCCGCCTGACACGCACGCGACCGCCCCGGAACCTTCTCGGTTCCGGGGCGGTCGTGTGCGGTACGGCGGTGTCAGGCGGTGATGTTGCTGCTCTGGTTGCTCCAGCCGGGGTGGTGGAACAGTTCCCCGGAGTCGCGGACGAAGACGCTCTGGGCCCGGGCGTCGTCGCGCAGCTGCGCCATCAGCCAGGCCGTGAGGTAGCCGAGGTACCCCGTCACACCGTGGGCGCAGGGCCAGGATGCCTGCCAGCACGTGGGCTTGCCCTGGATGTCGTTGTGGTCGGCACCGTTGAGCGTGGCCCAGACCTTCGCGACCGAATCCGGGGTCGCCTGGTAGAACGCGCTCAGCGATTGCAGACCACCGCCCGACCACGGATTCGGTTCGAACGACGGGGAGATGAATCCGTCTGCCGAGCCGTTCACGTAGAACACCGATCCGCTGCGCAGCCGGCCGGGATCGGTGCAGGTCCCCGGCGAGCAGGACCGCTGGGCCGGCATCTCGATCGGGATCGCGGTCTTGATCGCGCCGTTCGAGTCCATCATCGCGTTGAGCGCGCCGGAGGCGCCCTGCGAGTGCCCGACGGCGGCGATGTCGCTGGTGTCCAGCTTCTGGTAGAAGCGGCTGCCCGGCGTCGAGTTCTGCTTCACCAGGTACGACGCGGCGGCGCGGATGTCGGCACCGCTGTTGGTGAACTCGTTCTGGGTGGCGATCACCACGAAGCCCCACGAGGCGAGGTGCCGCAGCAGGTACGAGTACTTCGAGGTGTCGGCCAGGGTGCCGTTACCCCAGGTGATGATCGGGTGGCGGGCGCCGCGGGCCCCGAGATTCGTCGGGTAGAAGACGTCGAGCTTGCCGCCGCCGGCGTCGCAGCACGAGAATCCGGTGCGCGCGGTCACCTTCCACGGTCCCGGTGCCCGGTAGATCGATTCGATCGGCAGCGAGGTCCGGGTATGCGGTGCGGCGGCCACCTGGCCCATGCCGACGACGGCGATGCAGGCGGCGACGGCCAGCGTCGCGAAGAAGCTGATCAGTAACTGGGCTGTGTGCATTCGTCTCATGCCCATCGAGTGTGGGGACCACCCGCGCAATAACCGAGTACCCAGTCAGGGATGCAATCACTTCGATATAACTACGTTATCTTTTCGTTATCTTTCGCCGACAGATAGTCGATCAAGTTCTCGATATACGCATTGAAGACCGTCGTCAGCTCGACCTCGCCGGGATCGAGCAGCCACTGCAGTTGCAGCCCGTCCAGCGTCGCGACCACCTGGCCGGCGATCGCCGGGATGTCGATGTCGGACCGGAACTCTCCGTTCGCGATGCCGCCCTCGAGCGCGACGACGACATGCGATCGCATGTTGCGGTAGCGGCGAACCGCCCAGTCACGGGCCGGGTGATCCACGGTGACCGACTCCCCGGCGACCACCGTGAACAGGCGCACCAGCTCGGGCACCTGCTCATTCGCCTCGGTCAGTGTCACCAGCCGGCGGAGCGCGTCGGCGCCGTGCAGCGGCAGGTCGTGACCGAATCGGTCCAGGTCGGCCTGGTCGCGATGGGCCAGCGCCGCGGTCAGCAGCGCGTCCTTGTTCGGGAAGTAGTGCCACAATCCCGGCTGCGACAGCCCGCACCGCTCGGCGATCTCGGCCGCCGAGGCGTTCCGGTAACCGTGTTCGGCGAAGACTGCCAGCGCCTCGGAGATGATCTGTTCGCGACGCGCTTCCCCGCGCGCGCGTCTTTGTGGCTGCGGCCTCATGAGCGCGACCTTAGTTCCCGCGCTGCGGATCGGGCAAACACCCGCCGCGGATGGCACAACCCTGTCGTATAATGTCACGAATCAGTAACGAACTTTACCGATCACTTGGTAAATTACTGGTCCGAGGGCACGCTCATTCCAGCCCCGCACCGACCTGGAAGGACCCCGGACATGACCGACACGGTCGACTCCCTGCTCGCCAGCCTGGACCTGCCGGCGAAGATCCTGCTGATCTCCGGTTCCGCCTTCTTCCGGTTCGCCGGGGACCCGGACATCGGCCTGGCCGAGATGCCGGTGTCGGACGGGCCGTCGGGGGTGCGTGGCGAACACTGGGACGAACGCGACTCCTCGGTCAGCCTGCCCTCGGGCACCGCACTCGCCGCGACCTGGGACCGCGAACTGCTGAGCCGCGTCGGCGGACTGATCGCCGCCGAGGCGCGGCGCAAGGACGTCTACGCGGTCCTCGGGCCCACCATCAACCTGCAGCGCTCCCCGATCGGCGGCCGGCATTTCGAATGCCTCTCCGAGGACCCGCTGCTGACCGCCGAGATCGCCGACGCCTACGTGCGCTCCGTGCAGGCGCACGGAGTCAGCGCCTGTCCGAAGCACTACGTGGCCAACGACTCCGAGACCGACCGGTTCACCGTCGACGTCCAGGTCTCGGACCGGGCGCTGCGCGAGGTGTACCTCTATCCCTTCGAGCGCTCGGTCCAGGCCGGCGCGTGGATGCTGATGGCCGCCTACAACGCGGTCAACGGCGCCACGATGACCGAGAACCGGCTGCTCGACGAGCCGCTCAAGGGCGAGTGGGGATTCGACGGCGTGGTCGTGTCCGACTGGTCGGCGATCCGCTCGACCACCGCCGCCGCCGACGGGTGCGACGTCGCCATGCCCGGCCCGGCCCGGCTGTGGGGAGCGCCCCTGCTCGACGCCGTCCGCGCCGGAAGGATCCCGGAGTCCGCGATCGACGACAAGGTCCGCCGCGTCCTGCGCTTCGCCCAGCGGGTCGGCGCACTCGACGATCCGGCTCCGGTTCCCGAGCCGTTCACCGACGCGGCCGCGCAGGGCCTCGTCCGGGAGGCGGCCGCCAAGGCGATGGTGCTGGTCCGCAACGACGGTGTCCTGCCGCTGGCGAATCCGGCCCCGGTCGCACTGCTCGGGCCGGCCGCCGGTGAGCCGCGGTACATGGGCGGCGGCAGCGCGACCGTGATTCCCAGCCACACCAGTTCACCCCTGGACGGGCTGTCCGCGATCCTGCCGGTCACCTATGTCGCGGGCGTCCACGCCGGCGACGAACTGAGCCCGGTGCCGACCGGTCTGCTGACCGATCCCGCGACCGGCCGGTCCGGCCTGTCCGTCCGCTACCTCGACGGCGAGGAGATCCGCACCACCGAGCATCGGACCGCGAGCCGGCTGATGCTGTTCAGCCATCCACCCGCGGCCGGCGTCACCGCCGTCGAGGTGCACGGCCGGCTCCGCGCCGACGTCGCCGGCGACTGGCAGATCGGGGTCGCCGGTGTCGGCGCCGTCACGCTGACCCTGAACGGCGACACCGTGCTCGACGAACTCATCGAGCCCACCGGCAGCGATCCGGCCGAGATCGCCCTCAAGCCGCCGCAGCGCAGCGTCACCCGCGGCCTCGCCGCCGGGGAGGAACTGGACATCGTCGTGCGCACCGCGCCCGACGGCGGCCTCCCTCTCATCGGTGTCACACTGGTCGCCCGCCGGCCCCAGCGCACCGCCGACGAGGAGTTCGCGGCCGCCGTCGAAGCGGCCCGCACCGCGGAGGTGGCGATCGTCGTGGTCGGCACCACCGAGCAGATCGAATCGGAGGGCTTCGACCGCACCGATCTCCGCCTGCCCGGACGGCAGGACGAGCTGGTCGCGGCGGTGGCCGCCGTCAACCCGCGCACCGTGGTGGTGGTGAACTCCGGCTCCCCGGTCGAGATGCCCTGGCGCGACGACGTCGCCGCCATCCTGCTGACCTGGTTCCCCGGTCAGGAGTTCGGCTCCGCGCTGGCCGACGTGCTGACCGGCCTGACCGAACCCGGCGGCCGCCTGCCGAACACCTGGCCGGTGACCATCGCCGACGTGCCCGTGCTGCGCACCGCGCCGGGCGCCGACCAGACACTCGCGTACGACGAGGGCATCCACGTCGGCTACCGCGCGTGGCTGAAGAGCGGCGTGGAGCCGGCCTACCCGTTCGGTCACGGTCTCGGCTACACCAGCTGGCAGCTGCGCGATCTCTCGATCGCCGGGCGCACCGCCGTGGTCCGTATCCGCAACACCGGCCGCCGCAGCGGACGCCAGGTGGTGCAGGCCTATCTGTCCCGGCCGGACAGTGCCGTCGACCGTCCGGTGCGCTGGCTGGCCGGATTCGCCGTCGTCGAGGCGGACGCCGGTGAATCGGCCACCGCGGTCATCGAACTGCCCCAGCGCGCCTTCGAGCATTGGACGGACGATGGCTGGCGCGTCGAACCCGGCGCGTTCCGGCTGCACATCGGCACCTCGGTCGCCGATCTCCCGCTCGTCGCCGACGTTCGGCCCAGCGCCGAGTTCGCGGGGGTGGCACGATGACCGTCCCCGAGACCGGCACCACCGCCGACCGTTTCCCGGCCGCCCCCGGCACCGTCGGACGGGGCCTGCTGCCCCTGCTGTTCCTCGGCAACGCGGCGATGTTCGCGCTGTACATGGGTGTCGGCAGCGTGCTGCTGCCGCTGCAGATCGAGCACATCGACCCGTCCTCGAAGGTCACCAACCTCGGTATCGTCGCCGGTGTCGCGGCGATCTTCGCGACCGTGTGCAATCCGGTGGCCGGCGCGCTGTCGGACCACTCGGGCCGCCGCAACCCGTGGATCCTCGGCGGTGGCCTGGCCGCGATCGCCGCCATGGCGCTACTCGGCAGCGTGCACACCGTCCTGCTCGTCGCCATCGCCTGGTGCCTCGGCCAGGCGACGATGAACGTCTACCAGGCGGCCCTCACCTCGGTGGTGCCCGATCGCGTTCCGCGCAGCCGCCGGGGCGCCGCCTCGGCCGCGGTCGGCCTGGGCATCCCGGTGGGCTCGGCGGTCGGCGTGGTGGTGGCGTCGGCGTTCTCCGAGCACCTGCGGATCGGCTACCTGGTGCTCGGTCTGCTCGTCGCCGCCGCGGCCGTCCTGTTCACCGCCGGTGCCCGCGACGTTCCGCTGCCGCCGCAAGAGCCCACTCCCCTGGGCCGACAGGTCCGGATGTTCCTGGAGGTGCTGCGCGAGCACGACTTCCGGTGGGCCTTCATCGGCCGCGCCTGCCTGGTGCTCGGCTATTTCGCGGTGACCGGCTACCAGCTCTACATCCTGCAGGACCACATCCATCTGCCCGCGGGCCTGAAGCCGGAGCACGCGGTCGCCATCCTGGCCCCGTTGGGCGCCGTCACCATGGCGATCTCCACGGTGACCGGCGGTGTGCTCTCCGACAAGTTCGATCGCCGCAAGGTCTTCGTCGCGGCCGCGGCGGTGCTCGCGGCCATCGCCCTCGTCATCCCGGTGTTCAGCCCGACCTGGCCGGCCATGCTCGTCTTCGCGGCGCTCAACGGGCTCGCCTTCGGCTGCTTCATCGCCGTCGACACCGCCCTGGTGACGATGGTGCTCCCCAAGGCCGAGCACGCCGCCCGCGATCTCGGCGTGCTCAACATCGCCAACGCCGGGCCCCAGATCCTCGCACCCTTCGTCGCGTCCGCCGTCGTGAGCCTCATCGGGTACACCCCGCTGTTCCTCATCGGCGGTGCGCTGGCGATCCTGGGTGCGTTGGCCGTCGCACCCATTCGCTCCGTCCGTTGAGAGGTGCGGACGCAGCGAATGGGTGTTGATGGTCTCGTCCGCTATCGTGCAGATCGTGGACCCCGACCCCGCATCGACCGTGCCGACGACCGCCGTCGAGATCAACGCCGGCGCGTGGTACCTCCGCGCCCTGCGCGCCGATGACCGGCTGTCCGACGTCCCCGCGCTGACCGACCTGGGGATCACCGACCCGGCCGGCTACGTCGACGGGACCGTGCAGCCCGGCGAACCGGACGCGGTCCGCTGCGTCTGGGCGGTGTGCATCCCGACCACCGGTGAACTCGTCGCGCTCATCGGCGTGACCGGAGGGCCCGGCGCCGGAACACTGCGCGGCTGCCATCGAGCGGGGTACGCCGAGGCACTCGCCGCAGCGGCCGATCCGGTCCGGCGTTTCGCCGCCCAGGCCCTCGATCTACCGGCCGGTGAACTCCGCACCGGGGTGCCGTGACCCCCTACCACACAGTTGACCGGCCGGTAACTGTGTCATTCATCGCACCGGACGTGGTTACGTACCGGTAGGCACTACCCGGACGAGCTCGCTCCGCATACCGTGGACTGACCGGTTCCACCGCGATCCGGTGGCTTCCGTGCGCGCGCCAGCCCGCCCGCCGTCCGATCACCCGGGCGAAGCCAGCAGAAGTACCGATCGTCGTGGACCGCCACGGCACCGACGCAGAGAGGGCGCATGTTCCGTCGTATCGCGATTGTCAACCGGGGAGAGGCCGCCATGCGGCTGATCAACGCCGTCCGGGACCTGAACGCCGAGACCGGGGAGTCGGTGCAGACGGTCGCTCTGCACACCGACGTGGACGCCGGCTCCACCTTCGTCCGGGAGGCCGACCTCACGTACGACCTGGGACCCGCCGCGGCGCGCCCCTACATCAACCTCGAGGTGCTCGAGCGTGCCCTGATCGAGAGCGGCGCCGACGCCGCGTGGGTGGGCTGGGGCTTCGTCGCCGAGGACCCGGCCTTCGCCGAGCTCTGTGAACGGATCGGGATCACCTTCATCGGCCCGTCGCCCGACGCGATGCGCCAGCTCGGCGACAAGATCGGCGCCAAGCTGATCGCCGAGGAGGTCGGCGTGCCGGTCGCACCGTGGAGCGGCGGCGAGGTGGAGACCCAGGAACAGGCCGTCGCGGCGGCCGAGAAGATCGGTTACCCGCTGATGCTCAAGGCCACCGCGGGCGGCGGCGGGCGCGGCATCCGGCGCGTCGACGACGAGGCCGATCTGGTCGACGCCTACCAGCGCACCCGCGACGAGGCCGAGCGCGCCTTCGGCAGCGGCGTCGTCTTCCTGGAGCGTCTGGTCACCGGCGCCCGCCACGTCGAGGTCCAGGTGATCTCCGACGGCGAGACCGCGTGGGCGCTCGGCGTCCGCGACTGTTCGGTGCAGCGCCGCAACCAGAAGGTGATCGAGGAGTCGGCGTCGCCGGTCCTCGGCCCCGAGCAGGTCGCCGAGGTCAAGGCCGCCGCCGAGCGGCTGGCCGTGAAGGTCGGCTACCGCGGTGCCGCCACCGTCGAGTTCCTGTACCACCCGGGCGAGCAGATGTTCGCCTTCCTCGAGGTGAACACCCGACTGCAGGTGGAGCACCCGATCACCGAGGTCACCAACGACTTCGACCTGGTCCGCGCGCAGATCCACGTCGCCTCCGGCGGCACGCTCGACGGCGAGAAGCCCTCCGAGCGCGGCCACGCCGTCGAGGCCCGGCTCAACGCCGAGGACCCCGACCGCGACTTCGCGCCGTCACCCGGTTACATCGCCCGGCTGGAGCTGCCGAGCGGCCCCGGCGTGCGCGTGGACACCGGCGTCAGCGAGGGCGACACCATCCCCGCCGATTTCGACTCGATGATCGCCAAGATCATCGCCTACGGCAACACCCGTGACCAGGCGCTCGCCCGCCTGCGCCGCGCCATGGGCCGCACCCGCGTGGTGATCGAGGGCGGCGCCACCAACAGCAGCTTCATCATCGACCTGCTCGACCAGCCCGAGGTGATCGACGGCAGCGCCGACACCGGCTGGATCGACCGGGTCCGCGCCGAGGGCCGCCTGGTCAGCCACCGGCATTCCTCGATCGCCCTGGCCGCCGCCGCCATCGACGCCTACGAGGAAGAGGAGCAGGCCGAACGCAACCGCCTGTTCGCCACCGCCCGGGGCGGTCGCCCGCAGGTGATGCACGAGAGCGGCCGGCCGATCGACTTCAAACTGCGCGGCGTCGGCTACCGGGTACGCGTCGCCCGCGTCGGGGCGCAGCGCTTCCGCGTCGTCATCGAGGCCGGCGCCGATTCGGCCGCCGCCGACGTCAGCGTCGAGCGGTACGACGAGCACACCGGCCGCATCACGGTCAACGGTGAGCGCTTCCGCGTCCTCACCGACACGCACGGCCCGATCCACCTGGTCGACGTCGACGGCGTCACCCACCGCGTCAGCCGCGACGAGGGCGGCGTCGTCCGCTCCCCCGCGCCCGCGCTGGTGATCGCGACCCCGCTGGAGGTCGGCGACGAGGTGGCCGCCGGCGATCCGGTCCTGGTGCTGGAGTCGATGAAGATGGAGACGGTGCTGCGCGCGCCGTTCGCCGCCCGCCTCAAGGAGTGCGTGGTCAACGTCGGCGCGCAGGTGGAGACCGGCGCCCCGCTGCTGCGTCTGGAACCGGTCGGCGACGGCGACGAGGAGCAGGACACCGCCTCCGAGGCCGCCGTCCTCGATCTGCCCGCGCAGCCGACCATCCCCGACGCCCACGACCTCGCCGAGCGGGGCCGCGAAGCGCTGCACAGCCTGATGCTGGGCTTCGACGTCGACCCCGAGGACAGCAGCCGGCTGCTCAGCGGCTACCTCGCCGACCGCCAGGCGGAGATCGACGCCGGCAGCCGCCCGCTCGCCGGCGAGACCGAACTGGCCAGTGTCTTCGCCGATCTGGCCGAGCTGGCCCGGCGCCGCCCGGCCGACGACGAGGTCGACGACCGCGTCCACTCGACCCGCGAGCAGTTCCACACCTATCTGCAGAGTCTCGACGTGGAGCTGGCCGGCCTGCCCGAGCAGTTCCAGCGCAAGCTCGCCGCCGCCCTCGCGCACTACGACGTCGAGGACCTGGAACGCACCGACGACCTGGAGGCCGCGGTCTTCCGGATCTTCCTCGCGCTGCAGCGGCTCGACGACATCGTGCCGAGCGTCGCGACCCTGCTGCGCCGCTGGATGAAGGAGCCGGCACCGGCACCGGAGCTGCGGGAACGAGTCGGCCAGGTGCTCGAGCACATGGTGGCGGCCACCCAGATCCGCTTCCCGGCGATCGCCGACCTGGCGCGCGGCGTCCTCTACGCCTGGTACGGCCAGCCGCGTCTGATGCGCACCCGCGAACGGGTGTACGCCGCGATCGACAGCGATCTGACGTACCTGGATGCCAATCCGGAAGCCTCCGACCGCGCCGAGCGCATCGCCGAGATGGTCAAGAGCACCGAGCCGCTGGTGCGCGTGCTGAGCCGTCGCCTGGCCGATGCGTCGCTCGACAACGCCGTGATGCTGGAGGTCCTGACCCGCCGCTACTACGGCAACAAGGGTCTGAGCGGCGTCGCCACCCACCGCGCCGGCGGCGTGACCTTCGTGCTGGCCCAGCGCGGCGGGTCGTTGCTGGTGTCTGCGGCGACCAGTTTCGACGACCTGGACACCGCGATGTGCGGGCTGGCCGAACTCGCCGACGGTGCCGCGTCGATCGACGCCGACGTCTACGTGCGCTGGGAGGAGCAGCCCGAGGACCTCGACGAGATGGCCGCCCAGTTGCAGGAGGTGGTCGGCGCCCGCCTGCTGCCCAGCCAGATCCACCGGGTCACCGCGACCGTCGCCGGTTCCGGCGACGAGGCCATGCACCACCACTTCACGTTCCGGCCGTCGGCGACCGGGATGAGCGAGGACCGCCTGATCCGCGGCCTGCACCCCTACATCGCCCAGCGCATGCAGATGGAACGGCTCCGCAAGTTCGACGTCACGCGCCTGCGGTCGTCGGACGACGAGGAGGTGTACCTGTACCGCGCCGTCGCGAAGGCCAACCAGAACGACGACCGGCTGATCGCATTCGCCCAGGTCCGCGACCTGACCGCGGTCAGCGAGCAGAACGGCAAGCTGCTCACCCTGCCGACCGCCGAGCGCACCTTCGAGGCCTGCGTGGACTCGATCCGCCGCGCGCAGGCCAAGCGCCCGTCGTCCAAGCGGTTCAACACCAACCGCATCGTGATGTACATCTGGCCGCCGCTGGACGTGGACCGCAGGCAGGTGGCGCGTGTGGTGCGCCACACCCTCGGTACGGCGGCATCGACCGACGGCGCGGGGCTGGAGGAGATCCTGCTCATCGCCCGGCACCGCGATCAGGAGACCGGCGAACTCACCAAGGTCGCCGTGACGATCGGGTTCGACGCCGCGGGCGAAACCCAGATCACCGTCGACGAGCCGGACAGCACGCCCATCGAGCCGGTCGACGAGTACCGGCAGAAGGTGCTGCGGGCCGCGCGCCGCAACAACGTGTACCCGTACGAGCTGACCGACCTGCTCGGCGACTTCACCGAGTACGACCTGGAACCGGCCGCCGAGCCGGACCGGGACGAGGTCGGCGAACTGGTGCCGGTGGACCGGCCCAAGGGGCACAACACCGCGGCGGTCGTCGTCGGTATCGTCAGCACCCCGACCGCCAAGTACCCGGAGGGTGTCCGCCGCGTGGTGATGCTGGGCGATCCGACCAAGTCGCTCGGCGCCCTCACCGAGCCCGAGTGCCGCCGGTACATGGCGGCACTGGATCTCGCCGAGCGGGAGCAGCTGCCCGTCGAGTGGTACGCGCTGTCGTCCGGCGCCGCGGTCAAGATGGACTCGGGCACCGAGAATCTTGACTGGGTGGCCGCCGCGCTCAAGCGCATCGTCGAGTTCACCCAGGACGGCGGCGAGATCAACATCGTCGTCTCCGGCATCAATGTCGGCGGCCAGGCGTACTGGAACGCCGAGGCCACCATGCTGATGCACACCAAGGGCATCCTGGTGATGACCCCGGATTCGTCGATGGTGCTGACCGGCAAGCAGGCCCTGGACTTCTCCGGCGGCGTGTCCGCGGAGGACAACTTCGGGATCGGCGGCTACGACCGCGTGATGGGCCCGAACGGTGAGGCACAGTACTGGGCGCCGAATCTGACCGCGGCCATCGGCGTCGTGATGAGCCACTACGACCACAGCTATGTGGTGCCCGGCGAGGACGGGCCGCGCCCGGCGGTGACCGGTGACCCCGTCGACCGCGACATCTCGGACTTCCCGCACGAGCTGGAGGGCTCCGAGTTCGCCACGGTCGGCGAGATCTTCTCGCCCCTGGGCAACCCGGATCGTAAGAAGCCGTTCGACATCCGTTCGGTGATGAGCGCGGTGGTCGACCAGGATCTGCCGTCGCTGGAGCGCTGGGCGGGGATGGCCGACGCCGAGACCGTCGTCGTGCACGACACCCACATGGGCGGGCATGCGGTGACCCTGATCGGCATCGAGTCGACGCCGATCGCCCGTCGCGGCTTCCTGCCGGCCGACGGCCCGGACACCTTCAGCGCGGGCACGCTGTTCCCGCAGTCGTCGAAGAAGGCGGCGCGCGCGATCAACGCGGCCAGCGGCAACCGGCCGGTCGTCGTGCTGGCCAACCTGTCCGGCTTCGACGGCTCACCGGAGTCGCTGCGCAAGCTGCAGCTGGAGTACGGCGCCGAGATCGGCCGGGCCATCATCAATTTCGAGGGCCCGATCGTCTTCTGCGTGATCTCCCGCTACCACGGTGGCGCGTTCGTCGTGTTCTCCAAGGCGCTCAACCCGAACATGACGGTGCTGGCCATCGAGGGATCGTTCGCCTCGGTGCTCGGCGGCGCTCCCGCCGCGGCCGTCGTCTTCGCCGGCGACGTCCGTACGCGCACCGAGAACGACCCGCGAGTCCAGGACCTGCAGAATCGCCTGGAGCAGGCCTCGGACACCGAGCACGCGTCGCTGTCGGCCGAGCTCGAAGAGGTGCGCGCCAGCGTGCGGGCCGAGAAGCTCTCCGAGGTGGCCGCCGAGTTCGACGCGGTGCACAGCATCGAGCGCGCCGTCCAGGTCGGTTCCGCCGACGAGATCATCAAGGCCGCCGAGCTGCGCCCGAAGATCATCGAAGCGATCACCGCCTCGCGCGACTGACCGGCTGAGACGGCGGCCGCCCCCGGACTTCCCGGGGGCGGCCGCCGTTCTCTCCCATGATGGTCGAGCGAAGTCGAGACCACCGCCCGCCGAACCGCCCTCCCGCCGCCCGTTGAGCCGCCCTGCCGCCGCTCGTCGAGCGGACCTCCCACCCGCCCGTTGAGCCACCCTGCTACCGCCCGCCGAGCGGACCCACCCGCCCGCCCCGCCGGTCAAGCCGCTAGGCGCAGACCGTGTCGAAACGCCCCCGGACTGGCGGGCGTTTCGACTCGCCGCCTCGCCCTGGCGGGCTCGGCGACGGCTCAACGGGCTGCTGGCGGGCTCGTCGAAACGCCCCCGAGTCAAGTCGGCCGACGCTCAGCCCAGCACGTCCACGACCGGCCCGGCCAAGTCGCTGCAATCGACCGTGACCACCTCACCGGCGTGCTCGCGGAGATACCGGACCGCGCCGCCGGAGTCCGCGATCACCCGGGAGACGTCGGTGAGCAGTCCCGCCCCGACGTACACCGGCTGCGCCAGATGCCCGTGGCACGACGCCCGCACCAGCACCTCCGGCCTCCCCGCGGCGGCGTCGAGGACGCGGGCCACGCCGACGTCGCCCAGGTCCTGACTGTCGATGGTCTGCACCAGGACCCCGGCGACGCCGTCGATGCCGGCCGCGAAGGTCAGCGCGGCGCCGACGGTCTCGTCGAGGGCGTCGTACCATTCGGGCACGTAGAAGGCGGTCGACGAGTCCCGCGGCGCCTGAACCACCCGGCTGCCGAGCGCGACATACAGATCGCCGCAGCCGCCGGCGCCGAACCCCGCCAGAAGTGCGCGGAGCCGCTCGAGCTGCGGGATGTCGTCGCTGTCGTCGGGCACGGCCCCCTCGTCGCCCCGGGACACCAGCACGACCCCGACGACCGGCCCCGACCGGCCGCCGGTGGCGACTTCACCGAGCGACATGATGAGCCCAGTTTACGCGCGCTTCCCGCGGCCCGCCGGTCCACGTCGCTGCCAGCGACTTCGTCGTCGCCCAGCCCGCGGAGTGGGCGACGAAGTGCTCGCCGACTCCGTGGGCAAGAATCGCGCCGGTCATCCGACGCCGATTCCGAGCCGCCGCAGCCACGACCGGAGCAGCGGGACCAGTTCACCCCGCACACCGCGGCAGAGCCGCACCAGCAACCCGGCTCTCACCGCGGCGCACAGCCGATCGTCGGACATCCCGGCCTGGTGCGCGGAGGCGCGCCGGATCAATCCGTAGCGGTCGCGGGGCAGGTCGTCGATCGCGATGGTCATGGTTGAAGGAAAGGCCACTCCGGCGCCGTCGTCGAACGACTGTCCACAGACCTGTACGAGTGAGCCCCGGGTTGTCCACAGCCCGTGCCAGCGATTTCGATGTCGCCCACACCGCCGAGTGGGCGACGACCGACTCACTGGGCGCTGCCCACCGAATCAGTGGGCGTCAAGCCGGGCCCCGAATTAAACCCACTCCCGCCGGCCGTCGTGACACCCCATCCATGCGCGACCTACACTGAACCCGCAATCGGTTCGTCCGTCGCGCCGTCGCCCAGGAGCCCCTGTGACCGCGCGGACGTCGAGCGGCAGGCATCGCACGACGCGGTGGATGTCGCGAGAGGGAATCCGGTGAGACTCCGGAGCTGACCCGCAGCGGTATATCGGAACGACCGCCGTCACCACGCACTGGCCGCCCCCAGCGGCCGGGAAGCGACGGCCAGTAGGAGCGTCATTCTCCCGACGCGCGCCGATGAGCCCGAAGACCTGCCCGTTGTACCGGATGCGCCGCATCCGGTGACGTTCCGCCTCGTGGACCTGGGCGAAGTCGAAGCGCGTCTCTGGGGCTTTTCGTCTCTGGGGCTCTTCGTCTCCGCTTCCGGTAAGGGCGTTCGTCGTCACCCTTGTATGCAGGAGAACAGAAGAAAGATGGTTTTCACCACCACCGTGCCGGGCACCGCCCGGATCGGCGCCGATCGTGAACTCAAGCGAGCGGTCGAGGGGTACTGGGCCGGCCGGATCGACGCCGCCGAGCTGGAGCGCGTCGCCGCGCAGCTGCGCCGCACCAGCTGGGCCGAGCTGCTGACCGCCGGACTCGACTCGGTCCCGACGGGCACCTTCAGCTACTACGACCAGATGCTCGACACCGCCGTGCTCCTCGGCGCGCTCCCGCCGCGCGTCGCCGGCGTCGAGGATCCGCTGGACCGCTACTTCGCCGCCGCGCGCGGCGCCGACGGCATCACGCCGCTGGAGATGACGAAGTGGTTCGACACCAATTACCACTACCTGGTCCCGGAGATCGACGGGGACACCGTCTTCGCCCTCGACCCGACCAAGGTTCTCGCCGAGTACCGGGAGGCGACGGCGCAGGGCATGCCCGCCCGTCCGGTCGTCATCGGCCCGATCACCTTCCTCGCGCTCGCCAAGGCGGTGAACGACGCCGCCGAGCCGCTGAGCCGCATCGACGACCTGCTCCCCCTCTACGAGCAGCTCCTCGCCGAGCTCGACGCCGCGGGCGCGCAGTGGGTGCAGCTCGACGAGCCGGTCCTGGTGACCGACGCCCACGAGGGCCTCGCGGAGCTCGCCGAGCGCGTCTACACCCGGCTGTCCAGCACCCCGGATCGGCCGAAGATCCTGGTGCAGACTTACTTCGGCGACGCCGGCGAGTCGCTGGCCGCGCTCGCCCGCACCCGCGTCGAGGGTGTCGGCGTCGACCTCGTCTACGGCTCCGCCGAGTCGGTGAAGGCCGCCGGCCTGAACGACAAGCTGGTCGTGGCCGGTGTGGTCGACGGCCGCAACATCTGGCGCACCGACCTCGACGCCGCCCTGGCCACCCTGGAGGACCTGCGGCCGGCGGTCGGTGAACTGGCCGTGAGCACGTCGTGTTCCACGCTGCACGTCCCGTACTCGCTCGCCCCGGAGACCGAGCTCGACGACGCCCTGCGCGGCTGGCTCGCCTTCGCGAGCGAGAAGTTCGCCGAGGTCGCCGCACTGTCGGGGGCACTGAAGAACGGGCGCGCCGCCCAGAAGCAGGCCTTCGACGCCGCCCGCGACGCCCTGGCCTCCCGTGCCACCGACCCGCGCCTGCACGACGCCGCCGTCCGCGATCGGCTCGCGGCCCTGGCCGAGGCCGACCGCCGCCGCCACGACGCCGCGGACCGCCGCGAACGCCAGCGCGCGGCCCTGAAGCTGCCGGAACTGCCGACCACGACCATCGGCTCGTTCCCGCAGACCGGCGACATCCGCAAGGCCCGCCAGCAGCTGCGGACCGGGGAGATCGACCAGAACACCTACCGCGAGCGGATGGAGGCCGAGATCGCCGCCGTCATCGCGCTGCAGGAGCAGATCGGCCTCGACGTCCTGGTGCACGGCGAACCCGAGCGCAACGACATGGTGCAGTACTTCGCCGAGCAGCTCACCGGCTTCTTCGCCACGCAGAACGGCTGGGTCCAGTCGTACGGCTCGCGCTGTGTGCGCCCGCCGATCCTGTACGGCGACGTCGCCCGCCCCACGCCGATGACCGTCGGCTGGATCACCCACGCGCAGTCGTTGACCAACAAGATCGTCAAGGGCATGCTGACCGGCCCGGTCACCATCCTGGCGTGGTCGTTCGTGCGCGACGACCAGCCGCTCGCCGACACCGCCGACCAGGTGGCCCTCGCCATTCGCGACGAGACCGTCGACCTCGAGCGCGCCGGCGTCGGCATCATCCAGGTGGACGAGCCCGCCCTGCGCGAGCTGCTGCCGCTCCAGTCCGCTGATCGCCAGGCGTACCTGGACTGGGCCGTCGGCGCGTTCCGGCTGTCGACCTCCGGCGTCGCCGACGAGACGCAGATCCACACGCACCTGTGCTACTCGGAGTTCGGCGACGTGATCGGTGCCATCGCCGACCTCGACGCCGACGTGACCTCGATCGAGGCCGCCCGCTCGCACATGGAGGTCCTGGACGACCTCAACGCGATCGGCTTCGCGAACGAGGTCGGCCCGGGCGTGTACGACATCCACTCGCCGCGCGTCCCGGACGCCGGCGAGATGACCACGCTGCTGCGTGAGGCCCTGGATGCCGTTCCGGCCGAGCGCCTGTGGGTCAACCCGGACTGCGGCCTCAAGACCCGCACCACCGAGCAGGTCACCGCGGCCCTGACCGCGATGGTCGACGCCGCCAAGGCCGTCCGCGCCTGAGCCGCCGGGTCCTCTCAGCCCGTTGAGCGGCCACCGGCTCCCACCAAGCCCGTTGAGCCGCCACCGAGCCCGCCAGGGCGAGGCGGCGTGTCGAAACGCCCACCAGTCAAGAGGGCGTTTCGACACGGTCTACGCCTAGCGGCTTGACCGGCTCAACGGGCTGGCGGCGGTGGCTCCACCAGGCCAGCGGTAACACCCCACGAGCTGACAGCGGCCGCTCAACGAGACAGCACCGAACCCCAACATCCCACCGAGTCCTCTCAGCCCGTTGAGCCGTCGCCGAGCCCGCCAGGGCGAGGCGGCGTGTCGAAACGCCCACCAGTCAAGAGGACGTTTCGACACGGTCTGCGCCTAGCGGCTTGACCGGCTCAACGGGCTGGCGGAGGCGGCGGTGGCGGGGCGGGCTGGCGGAGGCGGTGGCGCAACGGGCGCGGCCCCTACTTCCAGGCGAAGACCGGCTGTTCCAGCTGGTCCACGCGAGTCCGTCGCCCGCGCACGACCACCTCCGCGAACTGGTAGATCACCGCCGCGGTCGGTGCGTGCACCCAGTAGCCGAAGATCGGCAGGCGGATCACCGGGCGTGGCGATTCCGGGATCGCGTCGAACTCGGGCGGCGCGGTGACCTCGTCGAGGGTGACGAAGAACAGCTCGTGCACCTCGTCCGGGCTCGGCACCGGCACCACGGGTTCGTCGGTCCAGCACACCACCGGCGTCATCACGTACCCGGAGCGCGTCTCGTAGTCGTCGAGCACGCCGATCACCGAGTCCTCGCCGAGCGATACGCCGAGCTCCTCGTCGAGTTCCCGCAGGGCCGCCTCGATCGCGGTCTCCCCCGGGTCGACACGCCCGCCGGGCAGCGCGAACTGATACGAGTGGCTGCGCAGCGACTTGGCCCGCCGCATCACCCAGATCCCCCGCTCCGAGCCCTCGCCGCCACCTGAGCCCGCCGACGGCACCACGGTGATCGCCACCGCCGCCCGCTTCAGCTCCGGCGACGACGCCGCGGCGCGGCGCTCCCACGAGGAGAGTCGCCGCGCCGCCACGTCCCGGGTCAGATCCATGACATCCAGGCTATGCCGATCCGGTTCTCATTCCAGCTCGACGAGCAGGTCGCCGGCACCCACCTCGGTGGCCGGGTGCACGACGACCCGCTTCACCACGCCCCCGGTCTGCGCCGAGATGGAGGCCTCCATCTTCATCGCCTCGATGGTGCCGATCACGTCGCCGGCGGCCACCTCGTCACCGGGGTGCACCGAGACGGTCACGACGCCCGCGAACGGCGCGCCGATGTGATGCGGGTTGTCCTTCTCGGCGCGTTCACGCACCTCGACGGTCACGTCGGCGGTGCGGTCGAGCACCGGCACCGGCCGGAGTTCGCCGTTCAGCGTGCACATGACGGTGCGGATGCCGGCCACGTCCGGCTCGCTGACCGCCTCGAGCGTGATCAGCAGCTGGACGCCGTCGCGCAGGATCACGCGATGCTCGTAGCCCTGCTGCAGCCCGTAGAAGAACTGGTACGCGGGCAGTCGCGAGGTGTCGCCGTATTCGGCACGGTGCGCGAGGTATTCGGCGGTCGGGCCGGGGAACAGCAGCCGGTTGAGCGCGGCCTGCCGCTCCGGACCGGGAGCCGCGAGCAGCGCCTGGTCCTCCGCCGACAGCACCTCTTCGGTGAGCGAGGAACTGCGACCGGCCAGGATCTTCTCCCGCAGCGGCTCCGGCCACCCGGCGGCCGGCTCACCCAGTTCACCCTGCAGGAAGCCGACCACCGAATCGGGGATGTCGTAGGCGGTCGGGTCGGCCGCGAACTCCTCGGCGGTGATGCCCTGCGCCACGAAGGCGATCGCGAGATCACCGACCACCTTGGACGACGGCGTAACCTTGACCGGGCGGCCGAGCAGCCGGTTGGCGCCCGCGTAGGCCTCCTCGACGGCCTCGAACTGGTCGCCGACACCGATCGAGATCGCCTGCTGACGCAGGTTGGAGAGCTGACCGCCGGGGATCTCGTGGTCGTAGACGCGGCCGGTCGGCGCCGGGATGCCCGACTCGAAGGTGCCGTACATCTTGCGCAGCGCCTCCCAGTACGGCTCCAGCGAGGTCACCTTGTCCAGGTCCAGGCCGGTGTCGTAGTCGGTGTGCGCGGCGGCGGCCACGATCGCCGAGAGCGACGGCTGGCTCGTCGTGCCGGACAGCGGTGCGCTGGCCCCGTCGACGGCGTCGGCACCCGCCTCCCAGGCGGCGAGATAGGTGGCCAGCTGGCCGCCCGGCGTGTCGTGCGTGTGCACGTGGATCGGCAGATCGAACTCGGCGCGCAGCGCGCCGACCAGCTTCCGCGCCGCGGCCGGGCGCAGCAGTCCGGCCATGTCCTTGATCGCCAGGATGTGCGCGCCGGCGTCGACGATCTGCTCGGCCAGCCGCAGGTAGTAGTCGAGGGTGTAGATGTCCTCGGCCGGGTTCGCCAGGTCCCCGGTGTAGCTCATGGCGACCTCGGCGACCGTGGTCCCCGTCTCGCGCACCGCGTCGATGGCCGGCCGCATGGCGTCGACGCTGTTCAGGGCGTCGAAGATACGGAAGATGTCCACACCGGTGCGGGCCGCCTCGTCGACGAAGGCGGTGGTCACCTGCGTCGGGTACGGCGTGTAGCCGACGGTGTTCTTGCCGCGCAGCAGCATCTGGAGACAGACGTTGGGCAGCGCCCTGCGCAGCCGCGCCAGCCGCTCCCAGGGGTCCTCCTTGAGGAAGCGCAGCGCGACGTCGTACGTGGCCCCGCCCCAGCACTCGACGGACAGCAGTTCGGGGGTGAGGGCGGCGACGTACGGTGCCACCGAGACCAGGCCCGACGTGCGCACACGCGTGGCGAGCAGCGACTGGTGCGCATCGCGGAAGGTGGTGTCGGTGACGGCGAGCGCCTTCTGCTCGCGCAACGCCCGCGCGAAGCCCTCCGGACCCAGCGCGTCCAGGCGCTGCTTGGACCCGGCCGGCGGGTCGGCGAGCACCGCCGGGCTGAGATCCGGCAGCTTCTTGTGCGGGTGCACCGCGGTCGGAACCAGCCCGTGCGGCCGGTGCACGGTCACGTCGGCCAGGTAGTTGAGCAGGCGCGACCCGCGCTCGGGCGAGCGCACCGCGGTCAGCAGCTCCGGACGGTCGTCGATGAACGACGTCGTGATGGCGCCGGCCTGGAAGTCCGGGTCGGCGAGCACGGCCTTGAGGTAGTCGATGTTGGTGTGCACGCCGCGGATCTTGAACTCGGCGAGCGCGCGCTGGGCGCGTCGTACCGCGGTGGTGAAGTCGCGGCCGCGGCAGGTCAGCTTGACCAGCATCGAATCGAAGTGGCCGGTGATCTCGGAGCCGAGCGCCGCGGCGCCGTCGAGCCGGACACCGGTGCCGCCCGGCGCGCGGTAGACGATGATGCGGCCGGTGTCCGGGCGGAACCCGTCCGCCGGGTTCTCGGTGGTGATGCGGCACTGCAGGGCGGCGCCGTGCACGGCGATCGCGTCCTGCGACAGCCCCAGATCGGCCAACGACTCGCCCGCCGCGATGCGCAGCTGCGAGGAGACCAGGTCGACGTCGGTCACCTCCTCGGTGACCGTGTGCTCCACCTGGATGCGCGGGTTCATCTCGATGAAGAAGTGCTGGCCGCGCTCGTCGACCAGGAACTCCACGGTGCCCGCGCAGCTGTAACCGATGTGCCGGGCGAACTTCACGGCGTCGTCGCAGATGCGACGCCGCAGATCAGGGTCCAGGTTCGGTGCCGGCGCCAACTCCACCACCTTCTGGTGACGGCGCTGCAGCGAGCAGTCGCGCTCGTAGAGGTGGATCACGTCGCCCTGGGTGTCGGCGAGGATCTGCACCTCGATGTGCCGCGGATTCACGACCGCCTGCTCCAGGAACACCGTCGGGTTGCCGAACGCGGCCTCCGCCTCACGCGAGGCGGCGCCGATCGCGTCGGCCAGCGCGGCCGGGTCGTCCACCCGGCGCATCCCGCGGCCACCGCCACCGGCGACCGCCTTGACGAAGATCGGGAAGGTCATGTCCTTCGACGCGGCGACCAGCGCGTCGACGTCCGACGACGGCTCGCTGCCGGCGAGCACCGGCAGACCGGATTCGCGCGCCGCCTGCACCGACTGCTTCTTGTCACCGGTCAGCTCCAGCACGCGGGCGCTGGGTCCGACGAAGGTGATGCCCTCGGCCGCGCACGCCGCGGCCAGCTCGGGGTTCTCCGAGGCGAAGCCGTAGCCGGGATAGATCGCGTCGGCGCCCGCGTGTTTGGCCGCGCCGATCAGTTCACTGACCGACAGGTACGCCTGGACGGGACGGCCGGGCTCGCCGATCTGATACGACTCATCGGCCTTCCCGCGGTGGACGCAGTTGCGGTCCTCCACCGGGTACACCGCGACGGTGCCCGCGCCCAATTCGTACGCGGCGCGGAAGGCGCGCACCGCGATCTCGCCGCGGTTGGCCACCAGGACTTTTCTGAACATCACTGCCTCAATGTCGGGTCGGATGAGCGGTGCCGCACCGGGTGTTCGGTGTCGGCGCACAAACGACGGGGAGGGCGTCCCGGGATCCGCCGACCGCCCTCTCCGTCGTTTGCAATATTCTATATTTACACGCTGACCGCGTGGTTCACGCCGGAATCGGACGTTGCACCGGGCCGTCGTACGCGGAGAGCGGACGGATCAGCGCGTTGGACCGGGTCTGCTCGACGATGTGCGCGGTCCAGCCGGTGATCCGGCTCATCACGAACATGGGCGTGAACATCGGAATGTCGAAGCCCATCAGGAAGTACGCCGGGCCGGTCGGGAAATCCAGGTTCGGCTTGATCCCGGTCCGGGCGTCCATCGTCGCGGCGAGTTCGTGGTAGATCTTCAGCCACTTGTCCTCGCCGACGTGCGCCGAGACCTTCTCCAGCGCCTGGTACATGGTCGGGACGCGGGAGTCGCCGTTCTTGTAGACGCGGTGCCCGAAGCCCATCACCTTCTCCTTGGCGTCGAGCTTGGCGTTCAGCCAGTCCTTGGCGCGTTCGGGCCGGTCGATCTCGATCATGTCGTACATGACGGCCTCGTTGGCGCCGCCGTGCAGCGACCCCTTGAGCGCACCGATCGCCGCGGTCACGGCACTGTAGATGTCCGACTGAGTGGACGTCACCACGCGGGCGGCGAAGGTCGACGCGTTGAAGCTGTGCTCGGCGTACAGGATCATCGAGACGTTGAACGCGTCGACGATCTCCTTGTCCGGCACCTTGCCGAAGCACATGTTCAGGAAGTTCTCCGCGTAGCCCAGCCCGTGGTGCGGGCCGATCGGCTCCTGCCCACGACGACGGCGGAAGTCGGCGGCGACGATCGTCGGCAGCACCGCGAGCATCCGCAGCCCCTTGTCGAGGTTGGCCTCCGGGGTCGGCACGTCCTCGTACGGATCCTCGCTGCCGAGGTAGCTGATCATCGTGCGGACGGTGTCCATCGGATGGCAGTTCTCCGGGATCCGCGCCAGCACCGCCTGCGCCGACCGGTCGAGGCGCCGGTTGGCCCGCTCCCGCTGGGTGAAGAGCGCGAGCTGCTGGACGTTCGGGAGTTCGCCGTACCAGAGGAGGTACGCCACCTCCTCGAAGCTCTTGGTGGCGGCCAGATCCTGGACCGCGTAGCCGCGGTAGGTGAGGCTGTTGGTCTCCGGGACCACCTTCGAGACGGCGGTGGTGTCGACGACGACGCCGGCCAGGCCCTTGCGGATCTCGATCGGCTCGGTGTTCTGCTGCTCGGTCATGACGGGTCTCCCGCGGGTGCGCGATAGGTGAAGATGGAGGAATCGAAGTCGTTGTAGTCGGAGTACTGCAGGAACTCGTACAGGCGGGCACGGTGCTGCATGCCGTCGAGGACGCCTTCCTGCGTGCCGTCCTCGGCGATCCGCTTCAGCCCGGCCTCGACTGCGCCCATCGCCAGCCGCAGCGTGGTGACCGGGTAGATCACCACGTTGTAGCCGATGGCGCGGAACTGATCGGCGGTGAACAGGTCGGACTTGCCGAACTCGGTCATGTTCGCCAGCAGCGGCACGTCCACCGCGTCCCGGAACCGCTTGAACTCGTCGAGGTCGGCGAGCGCCTCGGTGAAGATCAGGTCGGCACCGGCCGCGGCGTACTCCTTGGCCCGCGCGATCGCGGCATCGAGTCCCTCCACACCGCGCGCATCGGTCCGCGCGCAGATCACGAAGTTCTCGTCGCGGCGACCGCCGACAGCGGCCCCCAGGCGCCGGACCATGTCCGCGACCGGGACCACCTCCTTGCCGTCGAGGTGACCGCACCGCTTCGGGTTCACCTGGTCCTCGAGGTGACATCCGGCCAGCCCGGCGTCTTCCAGGACGGCGACGGTGCGGGCGGCGCTCATCGGCTCGCCGAACCCGGTGTCGGCGTCGATCAGCGTCGGCAGGTCGGTGGCCCGGGCGATCGCCCCGCCCCGGGCGGCCACCTCGGTGAGGGTGGTCAGTCCGATGTCGGGCAGCCCGAGATCGGCCGAGAGGGCCGCGCCGGAGACGTAGACGCCCTCGAATCCGGCGTCGGCGACGATCTTCGCGACCAGCGGCGAGAACGCCCCGGGCCAGCGCTGCAACTCGCCGGAGGCGAGTCCGGCGCGCAGCGCCCGGCGCTTCTCGGTGTCGGTGACGCCCGACGAGAACAGTGCGCTCATGTCAGAGGATTCCTTCCCCGGTGGCCGGCGCCGAAGCCAGCACCTCGTCGAGCACACGCACGTTCAGCGCACCCAGGCCGCCGGCCGGGATACCGGCCAGGCCCTCGGCCGCCGCGGTGAAGCGCTCCTGCTCGGCCGCGTCGACGACGCCCTGCGCCATCCGCGCGAACTTGTTCAGGTACTGCGGCCGGGCGAACGGCCGGGCACCGAGCGGGTGGGCGTCGGCGACGGCCAGCTCGTCGACGATCACGTCGCCGTTCTTCATGGTGATCACGGCGCGGGCGCCGAAGGCCTTCTCGTTCGGGTCGGTCGAGTGGTAGCGGCGAGTCCACTCCGGGTCCTCGACGGTGGAGATCTTCTTCCACAGTTCGACGGTGTCCGGGCGGGCCGCCCGCTCCGGCGCGTACGAGCGCTCGTGATCCCAGTCGCCGTCCTGCAGCGCGACGGCGAAGATGTACATGACCGAGTGATCGAGGGTCTCGCGGCTGGCCTTCGGGTCGAACTTCTGCGGGTCGCCCGAGCCGGTGCCGATCACGTAGTGGGTGTGGTGGCTGGTGTGCAGCACGATCGACTCGACGTCGTCGGTGTTGCCGACCCGCTCGCGCATCCGGCGCGCGAGGTCGATCGGCGCCTGGCTCTGGTACTCGGCCGAGTGCTCCTTGGTGTAGGTGTCCAGGATGCCGCGCTTGGCCTCGCCCGGGCCGGGCAGCGGCACGGTGTAGCGGGCGTCCGGGCCGCCGAGCAGCCACGCGATCACGCCGTCCTCGCCCTCCCAGATGGGCGACGGCGCACCCTCGCCGCGCATGGCTCGGTCGACGGCCTCGACGGCGATCTTGCCGGCGTGCGCCGGGGCGTAGGCCTTCCAGCTGGAGATCTCGCCCTTGCGCGACTGGCGGGTGGCGGTGGTGAGGTGCAGCGCCTGGCCGACGGCCTGGTAGATGGTGTCGATCTCGAGGCCGAGCATGGTGCCCAGACCGGCGGCGACCGACGGGCCGAGGTGCGCCACGTGGTCGATCTTGTGCTCGTGCAGGCAGATGCCCTTCACCAGGTCCACCTGGACCTCGTACGCGGTGGCCAGGCCGCGGATCAGGTCGTGGCCGCTGGCGCCGACGCGCTGGCCGACGGCGACGAGCGCGGGGATGTTGTCACCCGGGTGGCTGTACTCGGCGGCCAGGAAGGTGTCGTGGAAGTCGAGCTCGCGGACCGCGACGCCGTTGGCCCAGGCGGCCCACTCCGGCGCGTACTCACCGTCGATACCGAAGACGCCGGAACCGCCGGTGATCGGCCGGGTCTGGGCCTGGCGACGGGCGCTGGTGACCGGGCGGCGGGCCACCGAGGCCGCGCTCACCGCGGCGTTGTCGATGATCCGGTTGACGATCATCTCGGCCGTCTCGGCCGGGACCTCCACCGGATCGACGGCGATCTGGGCGACCTTGTAGGCCAGGTGGTCCTCCTTGGGGAAGACCTCGGAACTGCGACGCGTGTACACCTCGTGATTGATCATGTTCGCACCGTACGCAGACCGTCCATGCGATGAAAAGACCTGGCAAATGCGTATTTCTGCGAACGTCAAAGACCGATTCTGCGAACTTTGCGGACGCTCCGGCGGGTAGACTGACCGTCATGGCGAAGACGTACGTGGGCGCGCGGTTGCGGCGACTCCGCGACGACCGCGGCATCTCGCAGGCCGCCCTGGCCCGCCGGCTCGATCTGTCGACCAGCTACGTGAATCAGCTGGAGAACGACGCCCGTCCGATCACCGTCCCGGTCCTCCTGCGACTCACCCGCGAGTTCGACCTCGCCCCCGACTTCTTCGCCGCCGACCCCGACGCGCGGCTCACCGCGGACCTCGCCGACGTGCTGCTCGCCCACGGCGACGGGTCGTTGCCACCGGCCGAGATCACCGAACTCGTGTCCCGGATGCCCGGCGTCGGCCGCACCCTGGTCACCCTGCACCGGCGGCTCACCGCCGCGACCGGCGAACTGGAGAGCCAGCGCGGGAACGTCACCGATGTTCCGTACGACGATCTGGCCGCCGCCGGCACCCCGTTCGAGCAGGTCCGCGACTACTTCTACGACCGCCGCAACCACATCGCGGAACTCGACGACGCGGCCGAGGCGCTCTTCGAGAGCGCCGGTCTGCATGTCGGCGGGCTCGATCTGCAGCTGGCCCGGGTCCTGGATGCCGACTACGGGATCAGTGTCCGGATCAGCCGCGCCGCACCGACCGATCCCACCGCGGAGACCGGTCCGAACGGCGCGGTGCCCAAGCGCCGGTACGACCCGGTGACGGCCACGGTGACCCTCGCCCGGCGCCTCACCCCGGGCCAGCGCGCCTTCCAACTCGCCACCCAGCTCGCCCTGCTCAGCCAGCGGGACCTGATCGACCGGCTGATCGACGACGCCGGAGATCAGCTCGACCCCGGCTCGGTCCCGGTCGCGCGCACCGGCCTCGCCAACTACTTCGCCGGCGCCCTGCTGCTCCCGTACACCCAGTTCGCCGCCGCCGCCCGCCGGGTGCGCTACGACGTCGACCTGCTCAGCCGCGACTTCGAGGTCGGCTTCGAGACCGTCTGCCACCGCCTGTCGACGCTGCAACGGCCGGGTGATCGCGGAATCCCGTTCATCTTCGTCCGGGTCGACAAGGCCGGGAACATCTCGAAACGCCAGTCCGCCACCGCCTTCCACTTCTCCCGGGTCGGCGGCAGCTGCCCGCTGTGGGTGGTGCACGACGCCTTCTCGATGCCCGGCCGCGTCCACACCCAGGTGTCCGAGATGCCCGACGGCCGTACCTACTTCTGGCTCGCGCGCACCACCGACCCGATGCAGCGCGGCCACCTGGCGACACCCTCGAATTTCGCCGTCGGCCTGGGCTGCGACCTCTCCCACGCCGACGAACTGGTCTACGCCACCGGGGTGGACCTGCGCGAGGAACGGACGGTGGTCCCGATCGGCGCCGGCTGCAAGGTCTGCCCACGCCCGACCTGTCCGCAGCGCGCCTTCCCCCTCCTGGGCCGCGCCATCGACGTCGACGAACACATCAGCGACGCCCTCCCCTACCGCCCCGCCCCCTGATGTCGTACCCGTGCCCACCACTGCGAATCGGCCACCGCCGGGCGAGGTTCCCACCGACGGAACGTATGGATCCCCGTTGTCCGCAGCAGATGGTGAAGAACAACGACTCTCGGTAGCGGCCCGGGCGTCACTTCATCAACGGTGGACCAGACGTCCGGACACAGCCGCGACAAGGACGCCTGACTCGCTGACCTGACCGTGACGTAGCCTCCGCTGGAAGTCACCCCGACCTGCGCGAATCGGTATCACTCCGAGGAATCGAGCCGGATACGCCACGGTACGGTCAAGCCTGCACTCCCCGAAGCCCCCCCGGGGCACCGTGGACCGCCCGACGCGGACTCACCCCGGCGAACCCCGCCAGTGGCGCACCTCCAGCGCCGCGGCGACGGCGATCGCGTTGTCGGCCAGCGGGATCGGGAGGAGTTCTTCGGCCCGGGCCAGCCGGCGCACGACCGTGTTGCGGTGCGTGTACAGGCGCGCGGCGGTCGCGCTCGCGTTGCACTGCTGGGTGAACCAGACCCGCAGACACTCGGCGACCTCCGGGTCGGCGTCGAGCAGATCGCCGAGGGTGGCGGTGACGAAGTCGGTCACCTTCTCCTCGTCGTCGCTCAGCGCGTCGATCATCCGGACCTCGTCATACCGCGCGGTACGCCGGTCCCCGCCCGCCCGCTGCAGAATGCGGTGCGCGGTCAGTGCCTGAAAGTGGCTGCGCCGGAAGCCTTCCCGCCCCTCCCCGGGGGCACCCAGCGCGATGTGCACGTCACCGTGGCTGCGCACCGCCGGGCCCGGATCGACGTCGACGGCGGGGAACCACACCCACAGCTGCGAGACGCCGGCGAGAACCACCAGGCGCCGCGCGATGCCGCCGGCCTGCATGATCGCCTCGCACGCCGACTCCAGGTGATCGGCCGAGACCCGCGGGCCGCCGGAGATCACCGCGGCCAGCTGCGGGCCGTCGAGCCGGTAGCCGAGCTGCGCATGGGCCCGCGCGTCGGAGACGGGCGCCCCCTCGAGGATCAGCGCCACCGCGGCGCGTCGTTGCGCGTGGGTGTCACCGGCGAGTTCGGCGCGGGCGACGTCGATCATCTCGGCCAGCGAACGCACGGTGTCGTCGATGTAGGTGGCGATCGACGTCGAGGTGACCTCGAGTAGCCGCCGCAGGAGGTCCCGGTCGTCGGTGAGGGCGAAGCAGATCTGCATCCACAGCTGCCACGCGACGTTCTGCGAGGTCCGGAACGCGTCGAGCGCGGTCGCATCCATGCCCCGGCGCACCAGATCGCGGACGAAGATCTCCGTGTCGTCGCTGGCCCGGACGCTGACGCGCAGGCCGGGCGCGGCGAGATTCGCCGCCGCCCAGTGCTCGATGTTCGCCGTGGAGGTGGCCATCGCGATGCCGAGGAGCTCGGGATCTTCGGCGACCACGTCCATCCCGGTGCCCTGGAGCACGCTCTCGTCGAGCGCCTGCGCCCATTCCGGCGGTGCGGCGAGGACCACCTGAACGCCCCGCCGGATCAGTTCGGCGATCTCGGGTTCCACCGGTTCATCGAGCACGTGATTGATTGTGCACCAATCTGGAGCACAATTTGGTGCGATTCACTCTTGCCAGGCGGCATTGTTACCAACGATCATTGATACATAACGGTGACGCACCCGGCGTCGCCCAGCCGCCCGCCCTAGCGAACGGACTCGCATGACCACCGACACCAACGCCGGAATCCTCGATGTACTGATCATCGGCGCCGGCATCTCCGGCATCGGCGCCGCGCACTACCTGACCACCGAGCATCCGGAGCGCTCGTTCGAGATCCTGGAATCGCGACACACCATCGGCGGCACCTGGGACCTGTTCAAGTACCCGGGCATCCGGTCCGACTCCGACCTGCACACCTTCGGCTTCGGCTTCAAGCCGTGGACCGACAACCAGTCGATCGCCGACGCCGACCGCATCCTCGATTACCTGCGGGAAGCCGTCAACGACGACGACCTGACCGGGAAGATCCGCCTGCACCGCCGGGCGATCGGCGCCGACTGGAGCACCGAGGATCAGGCGTGGCACGTCGCCGTCGCCGATACCGATAAGGGCGAGGACGGTGCCACCGAGCTGATCAAGGCGCGGTGGATCTTCGCCGGCACCGGCTACTACAACTACGACGAGGGCTTCACCCCGGACTTCCCGGGCGCCGAGCGCTTCACCGGCCAGATCGTCCACCCGCAGCACTGGCCCGAGGACCTGGACTACCGCGGCAAGCGCGTGGTCGTGATCGGCTCCGGCGCCACCGCCGTCACCCTGATCCCGTCGATGACCGACGACGCCGAGCACGTCACCATGCTCCAGCGCACGCCCACCTACGTGATCCCGCTGCCGCGCGAGGACGTCATCGCCAACGCCTTCAAGAAGGTCCTCGGCGCCGAGCGCGGGTACCGCCTGTCGCGGGAGAAGAACATCCTGCAGCAGCGCGTGATGTACGAACTCTGCCAGCGCTTCCCGAAGCCGATGCGCGCCGTGATCCGCGGCACCAACAAGGCCATGCTCGGCAAGGACTTCCCGCTGGATCCGCACTTCAACCCGCCGTACAACCCGTGGGATCAGCGGCTGTGCGTGGTGCCCGACGGCGACATGTTCTCCGCTCTCAAGCGCGGCGACGCGTCGATCGTGACCGACCGGATCGCCACCTTCACCGAGAAGGGCATCCTGCTGGAGAGCGGCCGCGAGCTGGAGGCCGACATCATCGTCACCGCCACCGGCCTGAATCTGCAGATGTTCGGCGGCATGGACCTCGCGGTCGACGGCGAGCCGGTCGAACTGAACGACTGCGTCGCCTACCGCGGCGTCATGCTGTCCGGTCTGCCGAATCTCGCTTTCGCGATCGGCTACACCAACTCCTCGTGGACCCTGAAGGTCGACATGCTGTGCCAGTACTGGTGCCGGATGCTCACCTACATGGACGCCCACGGCTACACGAGCGTCCGCGCGGTCCCGAAGCCGGATATGGAGACCCGTCCGCTGCTCGACTTCGGCGCCGGCTACGTCCAGCGCGCCCTCTCCGGCCTGCCCCGGCAGGGCGTCGACAAGCCGTGGACCATGTCGATGAGCGTCTACGCCGACCGCAGCCAGCTCGATCGCGGCGCCGTCGACGACGAGTTCCTCGCCTACGAGCGGGTCGTGCCTGCGGAGATCCTGGACGGGGAGCCCGCCGCGGTCTGACCCCGCACCACCGCAGTGATCCCACGAACCCCGCACCACTCCGGTGCGGGGTTCGTTAGATTCGGCATCGGTGGCGCCGTCTGGCGTCGCGTGTCGAGACGCGAGGCGGAATGATGTCCGGACTGTCCAGCTGGATCACCCGACGTGCCGAGCGGACCCCCGCGGCACTGGCCCTGATCGACTCCGGCGACGGCAGCGAGATCACCTACGCGGAGCTGGCCGCGCGGAGTGCCCGGCGGGCCGCCGCGCTCCGGGCCCGCGGGGTGCGCCGCGGCGACCGGGTGATGATCATCAGCCTGAACTCGGTGGCCCAGCTGGAGACGATCTTCGCGGTCGCGCGCCTGGGAGCGATCACCGTGCCGGTCAACTTCCGGCTGAGCCCGGCGGAGATCGGCTACCTGATCTCCGACGCGGCACCCGCCCTGCTCCTGCACGACGACATGTTCGCCGAACTCGCCGCCGATTCCGCCGACGCCGCCGCGGCGTCGTCACCGGCGGTCGAGGTCGCACATCTGGACGCGCTGGACGGGCCCGAGGAGGTCTTCGCCGACGAGGAACCGGTGGGGCCCGACGACGTCGCCATGATCATGTACACCTCGGGCACCACCGGCAAGCCCAAGGGCGCCATGCTCACGCACGGCGATTTCGAGTGGAACGCCATCAACATGATCACCGCGGGTGAGGGCGTCACCCCGAAGGACCGATCGCTGGCCGTCGCCCCGAATTTCCACATCGGCGGACTCGGGCTGTTCGTGCTCTCGCTGCTGTACGCCGGTGGCACCGTCGTGGTCGCGCCGGCGTTCGATCCGGGCCAGACCCTTCGGCTCCTCGCCGAGTACCGGGTGACGGTGCATTTCATGGTTCCGGCCATGTGGGCGGCGATGGCCAAGGTCCCCGATTTCGGCGACTACGACCTGTCCGCCCTCCGCTGCCTGCTGTGCGGCGGTGCGCCCTGCCCTCTCCCGGTCATCGACTTCTATCAGAGCCGGGGCCTGACCTTCATGGAGGGCTTCGGCATGACCGAACTCGCCCCGACGGCGACGGTCCTGGAATCCCGGTACGTCCGCAGTCACGCCGGATCCGTCGGGCGGCCCGTGCTGCACGTCGACATCCGGATCGTCGACGACGCCGACCACGACGTGCCCGTCGGCGAGGTCGGCGAACTCCTGGTCGCCGGGCCGAACGTCTTCGCCGGCTACTGGGGACTGCCGGCGGTCACCGCCCATGAGAAGCGCGGCGGCTGGTTCCACACCGGCGATCTCGCCCGCCGTGACGCCGACGGCTTCGTCACCCTCGTCGACCGCAAGAAGGACATGATCGTCACCGGCGGCGAGAACGTCTACCCGATCGAGGTGGAGCAGGTGCTGTTCGCGCACGGCGACGTCGACGACGTCGCCGTGATCGGTGTCCCCGACGAGACCTGGGGTGAGGCGGTGACCGCCATCGTCACCCTGCACGAAGGAGCGAGCACCTCCGCCGACGACCTGATCGCCCACTGCCGGGCGCGGATCGCCGCGTTCAAGGCTCCCCGGCGGGTGGAGTTCGTCGACGTCCTCCCGCGCAACGCCACCGGCAAGCTGCTCAAGCGCGCCCTCCGCGAGGAGTTCGGCACCACGGGCTCCGCGGTCAGTCGTTGAGCAGCCCCTTGGCGACGTGGGTCACCTGGATCTCGTTGGAACCGGCGTAGATCATCAGCGACTTCGCGTCGCGGGCCAGCTGTTCGACGCGGTACTCGGCCATGTAGCCGTTGCCGCCGAACAGCTGCACCGCCTCCATCGCCACCTCGGTGGCGGCGCGCGAGGAGTACAGCTTCATCGCCGACGCCTGCGCGAGCGTCGGCGGCTTCCCCGCTCCGGACGCCTCGATCGCGGTGAACAGCATGTTCTGCACGTTCATCCGGGCGATCTCCATCTCGGCGAGTTTGAGCTGGATCAGCTGGAACCTGCCGATCTCGCTCCCCCACAGCGTGCGGCTCCGCGCGTAGTCCACGCACAGTCGCAGACACTCGTTGATGATGCCCAGACTGAGCGCCGCGATTCCGATGCGTTCGGCGGTGAAGCCCGCCTTCGCGCCCTCACCGCCGCGGCGATCCGCGCCGGTGTCCTCGGTCTCGCCGAGCAGCCGGTCCCTGGACACGCGGACGTCGTCGAAGAACAGTTCCCCGGTGGGCGAGCTCATCATGCCCATCTTCTTGAAGGGCGGACCCTGGGTCAGCCCGTCCATGCCGCTGTCCAGCACGAAGGTCAGCACCTTGCGCTCACGTATCGGAGTGCCGTCACCCTCGTCGAGCTTGGCGAAGACGACCAGGGTGTCGGCGTACGGCCCGTTGGTGATGAAGGTCTTGTTGCCGTTCAGGATGTAGTCGTCGCCGTCACGCCGCACCGTGGTCTTCATGCCACCGAGCGCATCCGAACCGCTGTCCGGCTCGGTGATCGCCCACGCGCCGACCTTCTCCATCGTGACCAGACCCGGCAGCCAGCGCCGCTTCTGCGCGAGGGTGCCGCGGCTGCGGATGGTCGAGACCGTCAACCCCATCGACACCCCCAGCGAGGCGATCAAGCCGAGACTGACCCCGGCCATCTCCATGTTCAGGATCAGGAACATCGTGTTCGCCAGCGACGTCGAACCGCCCGCTTTCCGCTGCTCCCCAGCCTCCTCGGCGGCCAGTTCCTTCTGCAGGCTCTCCGCCGCGAGCGCGTCCATCCCGAACGCGGCGAGCATCTTCCGGGTGATGTCGTACGGCGGCAGCGTCCCCGATTCCAGCTCGTCGACGTGCGGCCGGACCTCCTTGTCGATGAACCCGCGCACCGCGTCGCGCACCATAAGGTCTTCGTCGGACCACTCGAACAAGGCCGGCCTCCCAGAGTTAGAACACGTTTCAGTTTCCCGTCGAGACTAGCGTGAACGTCGTGACCGCGACAACGACGCTCGAATCGGGCCGCATCCATCCGCCCGACAGTCTGGCGCCCGACTACCTCGACTCGATCACCGACGTCGGCGACGAGGCCGGGCTGCCGGCGAATCCCGCGGGGCCGGAACGGATCTGGTCGGCCGCCCGGCACTGGTATCAGGCGGGCGTGCAGCCCGGCATCTCGGTGTGCGTGCGGGTGGACGGCGAGGTGGTCCTCGACCGGGCGATCGGTCACGCGACCGGCAACGGACCGGACGACGCCGCGCGACGCGCCGACGGCGAGACCGTCCTCACCACACCGCTCACCACCGGCACTCCCGTCTGCGTGTTCTCCGCCGCCAAGGCGATGGCCGCGACCGTCGTGCACATGCTCGCCGAGCGCGGCGAACTACGTCTGTCCGACCGGGTCTACGACCTCCTGCCCGGCTACCGCGCCCACGGCAAGGGACGCACGACGATCGACCACGTCCTCACCCACCGCGCCGGCGTGCCGATCCCCACCGGGCCGCGTCCGGATCTGCGCCGCAGTGAGGACAGCGCCTACACCCGCGAGATGCTGGCCCGGCTGCGGCCGGTGTATCCGCCGGGCGCCGTGCACGTCTATCACGCGTTGACCTGGGGACCGCTGGTCCGCGAGATCGTCGCGGCCGCCACCGGCCGCGGCATCCGGGACATCCTGGCCGACGAGATCCTCGACCCGCTGGACTTCCGGTGGACCAACTTCGGCGTCCACCGCGGCGACGTCGCCCGGGTGGCCCCGAGCTACGCGACGGGCCCACCCACCTCCGGACTGGCCGACGCGGTGTTCACCAAGGTGGTCGGCGGCTCGCTGGCGAAGACCGTCGAGCGCGCCAACCGGCCGGAGTTCCTGACCGGCGTGGTGCCGTCGTCGAACACCGTCTCCACCGCGCACGAACTGTCCCGGTTCGCCGAGTTGCTGCGCCGCGGCGGCGAGCTGGACGGCCACCGGGTGCTCTGGCCGTCGACCCTGCGCGCGGCCACCCGGCAGCGACGACGACTGCGCCCCGACGTCGCGACCGGCGGCGTCCCGCTGCGCTGGGGTACCGGCTACATGCTCGGGTCCACCCGGTTCGGGCCGTTCGGCCGCGACGCCCCCGCCGCGTTCGGGCACACCGGTCTCACGCAGATCGCGATGTGGGCCGACCCGCAGCGGAGGCTGGCGGCCGCGGTCGTGTCCACCGGCAAGCCCGGCGACCACCCGGAGTCCGGCCGGTACGGCGAACTGCTCGACGCGATCAGCCGGGAGATCCCCCGCGGGTAGAGTCCGGCCATGGGCAGAACCGACCGCGCCAGCCTCCTCGTCCACGCCGATCGCGCCGCGATCTTCGACGCGCTGACCAGCGAGACCGCACTGTCCGGGTGGCTGCCGCCGCGGGGCATGAGCGGACGTTTCGAGCACTTCGACATGCGGACGGGCGGGTCGTACCGGCTCGTCCTCACCTACGACGACGCCCGCGGCGCCCCCGGCAAGACGGCCGCGGACTCCGACGTGTCCGACGTGCGCATCACCGGCGTCGTGCCCGGCGAGCGCGTGACCCAGGAGGTCGACTTCGTCTCCGCCGACCCGGCCTTCGCCGGCACCATGCGGATGGACTGGACGCTGTACCCCGACGAGGACGGGACGCTGGTCGAGTTCACCGCACGGGACGTCCCGCGCGGGATCAGTGCCCGCGACCACGCCGCGGGCCTCACCTCGTCGCTGGCGAACCTCGCGGCGTATCTCGAACCGGAGGAATGACTACCGCACCCGCGTCACCGCGAGCCACGACCCAGGCCGTCCACCGAGTGCGTCGACGCCGGCCGGACGTCGGCGGCGAAGAACACGTCCGGACCGCCGCACAGCAGCGCTTGCGCGACCGGGGCCGCCACCACGAGAACCGTTTCCGGTTCGAGGCCGGCCACGTGATCGCGGATCCGTTCGACGAAGACGCGCACGGACTCCCCACCGTGCGGAACCGCGTCGGGATCGGCGAACCACACCCCCAGCTCGCCGGGCGGGATCTCCTCCGGAGTCCGGCCCCGCCACGATCCGACGTCGAGCGTCGCGAGGCCGGGGTCGACGTCGTACGACCGGCCCAGCAGCCCGGCGCTCTGCCGCACCGATGCCTCCGGGCCGGCCCGCGTGGCGGACCGGCCCGGAGGTGCGACGATCAGGGCCTCGACGCTCGCGATCCCGCGCGCGTCGAGAGGGTCGTGCTCGCCGCCGAAGCGCACCGACCGATTCGGCGCGGTACGCCCGGCGACGACGACCAGCACGTCAGGCGCCGGCCGGCTCGGCGGCCCGCTCCTGCGTGTCCGCGGGATTGCGCAGCATCCGGCCCAGGATCAGGCAGAAGACCAGCACGAGCACGGACCAGAGGATCACCTGGTTGGCGATCGCGTAGACGCGGAAGTCGGCGACCACCTGACCGGGGAAGCCGGCGCCGAAAATGGTGCCGTCGTGCTCCACCGGGCCCGGGATCTCCTTGAAGGTCGGGAGCAGCGCGGCGGCGATCGTCACCACGATCAGGAATCCGATGCCCGAGAAGATCCCGGAGATCAGACCGCCGAACCGGTCCCACAGCGCGAAGGTGACCCACACGGCGAGGATCATCGCGACCACCGACACCGCGGTGATCGTCAAGTACGACCCGGAGCGGGCACCGATGGTGTCCTCGTCGCCCACCGCGGGCGGGTTCGGGGGGTACACGAAGAACGGCACGCCGATCACCGCGACCCAGCCGAGCACGCCCAGCGCCCCGGCGACCAGGCGCGGGTCGACGCTCGCCCAGCGCCGTCCGACGTACGCCCAGAGGAAGGTGAAGGCCACCGCGAAGAAGGCGCCCATGCAGAGCGCGAAGATCACCGTGCCGATACCGGCTCCGACGTTCTCCTGGATGGTCCGGGTGAAGACCTCGTGCTCGTGGCCGTGCTCGGGGGCACCGCCGAGCGCGACGTTCATCTTCTCCTCGGCGTGCGACCGGTACTCCTCGTAGTCGATCGCCTTCTCGACCTGCGGCTCGATGAAGATGCGGGCGTAGATGAACGTGATGATTCCGGCGATCAGGCCCGAGAGCAGGCCGGCGCCGACGAATTTGCGTTCCATGTTCTGTTGTCCTCGTTCCGCGGTGATCAGTGGCAGGGGAAACCGAGGAAGTGCCGCGAGTCGTGAATGAACTCGTGGACGTGGGTGTCCGAGCCGAAGATCGAGACGGCGCCCTGGTCGTAGCCGAGGAAGTAGTACGCGAGCGCGGCGACCAGGACGGTGGCGGTCAGGAACAGTGCCGCCGACGCGGTGTCGAGATGCGGGACGGCCAGGCTGCGAGCGCGCTGCGCGGCGTTCCCGGCCGAGTGGGTCGATGCGGTCATGAGACAACCTGCTTCCGGGATCGTGCGTCCCGTTGACGTGGGCATCCGCCGGGTGAACGGACGACACCCGCCGCGGCGTTCTGACTCGGGACCTCGATCAGGACCCTCACAGTGGCGCGACCGTTACGGACTTTCACCGCATTTCCCGCGTCGGGTGCAGCGGTCAGCTTATCGCGAACGCACCCGCTCGGTGCACTCGACTGTCGGAGGGCTGCGGTTCAATGGACGCCATGGCCGCCAGGGACACTCCGGCGGGATTCGGTCCCGCGACACGTCGCTGGTTCGACGGCGCGTTCGGTGCGCCGACCCCGGCGCAGGAGCGAGCCTGGTCCGCCATCAGCCGGGGCGAGAACACGCTGGTGATCGCGCCGACCGGATCGGGTAAGACCCTCGCCGCGTTCCTGTGGGCCATCGACCGCCTCACCGCCGGGCCCCCACCTTCTCCCTTCGACGGGGAGGGTCCTGAGCTCGCGTGGCGGAGCTTGCGACGACACGCGGTCGATGGGCAGGGGCCTGGAGGCGTCCGCGTCCTCTACGTCTCGCCGCTGAAAGCCCTCGCGGTCGACGTCGAACGGAATCTGTCGGCGCCGCTGGTCGGGATCGGTCACGCGGCGGCCGAGCTGGGGTTGCCGGCGCCGACGATCAGCGTCGGGGTCCGCTCCGGCGACACCCCGGCCGCGGCCCGCCGCGCCCTCGTCGCCGATCCGCCGGACATCCTCATCACCACACCCGAGTCGCTGTATCTGATGCTGACCTCGGCGGCCCGTGAGACGCTCCGGACCGTCGAGACGGTGATCGTCGACGAGATCCACGCCCTCGCGCCCACCAAACGCGGCAGCCATCTCGCCCTCTCCCTGGAACGGCTCGACGAACTCACCGGCCGGCCCGCTCAGCGCATCGGCCTGTCCGCGACGGTGCGCCCACCCGAGACCGTCGCCCGGTTCCTGGCCGGCGCCGCCGAGTGCACCATCGTGCGCCCGCCCGCGGCGAAGACCTTCGATCTGAGCGTCGACGTGCCCGTCGAGGACATGACGAACGTCCCCGCGCCGGCCGCCGAGAACGACGAACTCGACGACGCCTTCTCCCCGACCGCCGGTTCCCTGTGGCCGTTCGTGGAATCGTCGATCGTCGACCTGATCGAGGCCAACCGCTCGACCATCGTCTTCGCCAACTCCCGGCGTCTCGCCGAACGACTCACCGCGCGCCTCAACGAGATCGCCGCCGAGCGCGCCGGGATCGACGTCGACGCCCTGGCCCGCAATCCCGCGGTCCCGGGCGGCAAGCCGTCGTCGATCAGCACCCTGGACGTGGCCGGAGCCCCGCCGATCCTGGCCCGCGCCCATCACGGGTCGGTGAGCAAGGAGCAGCGCGCCGACATCGAGGACGCCCTCAAGTCCGGTCGCCTGCGCTGCGTGGTCGCCACCAGTTCCCTGGAGCTGGGCATCGACATGGGCGCGGTGGACCTGGTGATCCAGGTGGAGACCCCACCGTCGGTGGCCTCGGGCCTGCAGCGGATCGGCCGGGCCGGGCACCAGGTCGGCGAGATCAGCCAGGGTGTGGTCTTCCCGAAGCATCGGATGGACCTCATCGGCTGTTGCGTCACCGTGTCGCGGATGCGCAAAGGCGAGATCGAGCAACTGACCGTCCCGCGGAATCCGCTCGACATCCTGGCCCAGCAGACCGTGGCCGCCACCGCCGTCGACGACGTGAACGTGGACGACTGGTACGACGTGGTGCGCCGCGCCGCGCCGTACCGGGACCTCACGCGCGATGTCTACGACGCGGCGATCGACCTGATCTCCGGCCGCTACCCGTCCGACGAGTTCGCCGGCCTGGCGGCCCGCGTCGACTACGACCGGGCCACCGGGACCCTCACCGCGCGGCGCGGCACCCTGCGGGTCGCGGTCACCTCGGGCGGCACCATCCCGGACCGCGGCATGTTCGGAGTGTTCCTCGCCGGGGACGAATCCGGAGGTGCCCGCCGCGTCGGCGAACTCGACGAGGAGATGGTCTACGAATCGCGCGTCGGCGACGTCTTCGCGCTGGGCGCGAGCAGCTGGCGCATCGTCGAGATCACCCACGACCGCGTGCTGGTGATCCCGGCCCCGGGCCAGCCGGGCCGGCTGCCGTTCTGGATCGGCGACGCCGTCGGGCGGCCCGCCGAGCTGGGCGCGGCGATCGGCCGGTTCGTCGGTACCGTCGGCGACCCGGCGAAACTCGACGAGTCCGCGCGGGAGATCGGCCTGTCCGACTACGCGCGCGGTAATCTCGCGGCGCTGATCGCCGACCAGCGCGAGGCGACCGGCACGCTGCCGACCGACCGGACGCTGGTGGTCGAGCGCTTCCGCGACGAGCTCGGCGACTGGCGGCTGATCCTGCACTCCCCCTACGGACTCCGCGTGCACGCACCGTGGGCGAGTGCGATCGCCGCGCAGCTCGACCAGCGTCTCGGCCTCGACGGGGTCACCACCGCCACCGACGACGGCATCATCGTCCGCCTGCCCGATACCGACGACGCGCCGCCCGGCGCGGAGGTGTTCGACGTCGCGCCCGACGAGATCGACGATCTGGCGACCCGCGCGCTGGCCGACTCCTCGCTGTTCGCCGCGCGTTTCCGGGAGTGCGCCGCCCGTGCGCTGCTGCTGCCGCGGCGGGATCCGGGCAAGCGCGCCCCGCTGTGGCAGCAGCGCCAGCGCGCCGCGCAGCTACTGTCCGTGGCCGCGCGCTTCCCGGAGTTCCCGATCATCCTGGAGACCGCGCGCGAGTGCCTGGAGGACGTGTACGACCTGCCGGCCCTCACCGAGGTGCTCACCAGGATCGCCGCGCGCCGGATCCGGATCGTCGAGGTGGAGACCGCCACCCCGTCACCGTTCGCCGCCTCGATGCTGCTCGGCTACGCCGGGAACTTCATGTACGACGACGACGCACCCCTCGCCGAACGCCGCGCCGCCGCCCTCACCCTCGACACCGCCCTGCTCGCGCAGCTGCTCGGCCGGGTGGACCTGCGCGAGCTGCTCGACCCGGTGGTGCTCGCCGACACCGTCGCCCGCCTGCAGCGCACCGCGCCCGAGCGGCGGGCGCGGGACGGGCAGGACGTCGCCGACCTGCTGCGCTGGCTCGGCCCGCTCACCCGCGACCAGATCGCCGAGCGGTACGACGGCGCCGAGGATCTGGACGCCGTGCTCGCCGGACAGCTCGACGCCGGCCGGGTGGTGACGGTGACGATGTCGGGCACCGCGCACCTGGCCGCCATCGACGACGTCGCCCTCCTGCGCGACGGACTGGGCATCCCGCCACCGCTCGGTGTCCCGGCGGCCTATCTGACCGGCCCGAACGATCCGGTCGGCGACCTCATCCACCGCTACGCGCGCACCCACGGCCCGTTCACCGCCGCCGATGCCGCGGCCGATCTCGGCATGGGCGTCGCGGTGGTGCGCGACACGCTCACCAGACTGGCCGGACGGCGGACGGTGATCGAGGGCGAATTCGTCGTCCGCGAACCACCGGAGCGCAGCCAGTGGTGCCACGCCGACGTCCTCGGCCAGTTGCGGCGCGGATCCCTCGCCGCCGGACGCGCCGAGGTGGAGCCGGTGGACCACGCCACCTACGCCCGCTTCCTCCTGGACTGGCAGCACGTCACGACGCCGCTCTCCGGCGCGCACGGCCTCCTGTCGGTGATCCAGCAGCTCGCCGGCCAGCCGCTCCCGGCATCCGCCTGGGAATCTCTCGTGCTGCCGTCCCGCATCTCCGACTACCGGCCGGCGTTGCTCGACGAACTGCTCGCCGGCGGCGAGGTGGTCTGGTCCGGCCACGGCCGGATCGGCGCGGCCGACGGCTGGATCGCCCTGCATCCGGCGCAGGACGCCCCGCTGACCCTGCGCCCGGCCGACGACCTCGACGCCGACGAGGTGCACACCGCGATCCTCGACCGGCTCGACGGCGGCGCCCTCCGGTACACGAGCCTGGCGGGTGCCCTGGACGACGCCGGCCTCGCGATCGGCGACGATCCGCGACGGCACGCCGCACTGTGGGATCTGGTGTGGACCGGACGCATCGCGAACGACTCCTTCGCCCCGGTACGCGCCCTGCTCACCCCCGGTCGCTCCCGGGCCGGCGCGACGGGCGGCACCCCGGCGCACCGGGTCCGCGGCGGCCGGGCCCCGCGCCTGCGCGCCGGGCGGCTGTCGTCCCGGTATCTCGCCGGGACCGACGCGGCGCCCGTGCCCCCGCTCCTCGGCGGCCGCTGGGTGCGGCTCGACCGCGCCGAGATCGATCCGACGACCGCCGCCGCGGCCGCCTGCGAGATTCTGCTCGACCGGTACGGGGTGGTCACCAAGGGCGCCGTCGTCGCCGAGGAGGTGCCCGGCGGATTCGCGCGGATCTACAAGGCGCTCAGTGTGTTCGAGGACTCCGGACAGGCCCGGCGCGGCTACTTCGTCGACGGTCTGGGCGGCGCGCAGTTCGCGGCGGGCACCACCGTCGACACCCTGCGCGACGCCGCCCCGATCCCGCGCGAGGAATCACTGCGGGCGGTCGTACTGGCCGCGACCGACCCGGCCGATCCCTACGGCGCCGCCCTGGGCTGGCCCGCCTCGGCGCGCCCCGAGTCGGGGCACCGGCCCGGCCGCAAGCCGGGCGCCCTCGTCGTGCTGGTCGACGGTGAGGCGACGCTCTTCGTCGAGCGCGGCGGCAAACGGATCCTCACCTTCACCGACCAGACCGACCGTCTGGAAGCCGCCGCCGCGGCGCTCACCGACGCGGTCCGCCGCGGCCGGGTACCCCGCATTCACATCGATCAGGTCGACGGCGACGCCGCGGCGCGCACCGGCCTCGGCGCGATCCTCGCCGAGCAGGGCTTCGCGTCGACCCCGAAGGGACTCCGGATGAACTACGACCCCCGTCATGCCTGAGGGCGACACCGTCTTCCTCGCCGCCCACCGCCTCCACACGGCGCTGGCCGGAAAGACCCTGTCCCGCACCGATTTCCGCGTCCCGCGGCTGGCCACCGCGGACCTGTCCGGCGCCCGGATCGACCGCGTCCGCGCCGTCGGCAAACACCTCTTCATCGACACCGGAACCACATCCATCCATTCCCACCTGATGATGGACGGCGCCTGGCACGTCTACCGCGCCGGCGAGAAGTGGCGCCGCTCCGGCTTCACGGCGCGCGTGGTCCTGCGGACCGGCGACGGCACCGAGGCCGTCGGCTTCGACCTGGGCATTCTGGAACTGACCGGCGATCCGGCGGCGACCGTCGCGCACCTCGGCCCCGATCTGCTCGGGGAGAACTGGGATCCGGCGACGGCCGTGGCCAACCTCGCGGCGCGGCCGGACCGGACACTCGGCCTGGCCCTCCTCGACCAGCGGAATCTGGCCGGGATCGGCAACATCTACCGCAGCGAACTCTGCTTCCTCGCCGGGCTGCACCCCGCGCGGCCCGTCGCCGAGGCCGATCTCGACGCCGTCGTCGCCGACGCCCACCGGCTGCTGACGGCGAATGCCCGCCGCGCCGTGCGCTCCACGACGGGCGACCATCGCCGCGGGCGGGAACTGTGGGTCTACGGCCGGGAGCGCCGTCCCTGCCGCCGTTGCGGCACCCCGATCCGGCGCGGCACACTGGCACGTGACGACCGCGCAAACGAGCGGGCGATCTACTCGTGCGCCCGATGCCAACCGTAGGCGACGGCACCGACTTGGTATCGGCCACCTCCGGCGAAGCCGGCGTCCCATGCCACCCGGCACGGGACGCCCGCCCCCGCAAGGCTCACAAGCCGCTGCCGTGAACTTCCTGCGTCGCAACCTCGGCCCACGGGATCACTCGTCGAACACCGCCTGCACCACCTTGATCGCCGACAGTGCCGCCGGCGCCCCGCAGTAGCCCGCGCTATGCACGATCGCCTCCACGATCTCAGCGCGGGTCAACCCGTTGGCAAGCGCTCCGCGGACGTGCCCGCCGAGTTCCTCATGTGCCCGCAAGGCGGTCAGGATACCCAGATTCAGCAGGCTCCGGCTGCGCCGGTCCAGACCCGGGCGAGTCCAGATCGCACCCCACACATGCTCGGTCACCAACCGCTGCAGTTCCTCCGATTCGGTGCCCGCGGTCCGGTTCAGCGCACGGTCGACGAAATCGTCGCCCATCACCGCGCGCCGAACCGCGAACCCGGCCTCGACGGCTTCCGGGTCACCCATCGCCGCGCGCCGGGAGGCGGGTGGGCCCGCGTCTACCGGCCCCGGAGAGGAAAGCGGCGGCCTGGGGGCACCCGACACGGCACGCCGCGGCCGTCATCGAACTTCCCTCGTTGCCAGGGCCACCGTCACCGGGGCGTCGGTCTTGGCAACGACCTCGGCCGCCTCCACTCCCGGAGCGAGTTCGACCAGTCGCAACCCTTCACCGGTCACGTCGAGCACGCCCAGATCGGTGATGATCCGGTCCACCACCCGCCGGCCGGTCAGCGGTAGCGTGGTGGACCGCAGGATCTTCGGGGAACCGTCCCGCGCCACGTGCTCCATGACGACGATCACCTTCCGCGCACCGTGCACCAGATCCATGGCACCGCCCATGCCTTTGACCAGCTTGCCCGGAACGACCCAGTTGCTCAGATCCCCGTGCTCGCTGACCTGCATGGCACCCAGTACCGCGATGTCGATGCGGCCCGACCGGATCATGGCGAAGCTGGCGGCGGAGTCGAAAAAGCTCGCCCCCTTCAGGACGGTCACCGTCTCCTTGCCCGCGTTGATCAGGTCCGCATCTTCCTCACCGTCGAACGGGTATGGGCCCAACCCCAGAATGCCGTTCTCGGACTGCAGGACGATGTGCATGTCATCGGGTACACAACCGGGCACCAGTGTGGGGAGCCCGATCCCGAGATTGACGTAGTCACCGTCGTGCAATTCGGCGGCCGCCCGCGTGGCCATCTCTTCTCGTGTCCAGCCCATCACACGGCCGCCTCTCGCATACGCGGACGTACCGTCCGCCGTTCGATCCCCTTGTCCGACGCGTCCTCGCGGGACAGCGGCAGAACGGCGTTGACGTACACCCCGGAAAGGTGGATCTGGTCGGGGTCGAGGACACCGGGTTCGACGACCTCCTCCACCTCGGCGATGGTGACCGCCGCCGCCATCGCACACAGCGGGTTGAAGTTGCGCGCGGCCTTGCGGAACAGCAGGTTCCCGTGCCGGTCCCCCTTCCACGCCCGAATGAGCGCAACGTCCGGGTAAATGGCGTGTTCGAGCACGAAGTCACGCGGCTGACCGCGCCACTGGAACTGCTCAACGCGCTTGGCCTCCGACGACAGCGCCACCGTGCCATCCGGACCGTACCGAATCGGCAGCCCTCCGTCCGCGACGACGGTACCCACCCCACTCTGGGTGAAGAACGCGGCGATGCCGGCACCGCCGGCCCGGAGCCGCTCGGCGAGGGTGCCCTGCGGGTTCAGCTCGATCTCGATCTCACCGGCCAAGTACTGCCGTTCGAGCTCCTTGTTCTCGCCGACATACGACGCGATCAGGCGGCGAATCTGACGGTTCTCCAGAAGCAGTGAATTGCCGACGCCCTCGATCCCGCAATTGTTGGAGACCACCGTGAGATCCGGGGTCCCTTGATCGGCGAGGGCGGCGAGCAGGATTGACGGGATCCCGCACACTCCGAATCCCCCCGTCGCGACGGTCATCGACTCCTCGACCACCGCCACCGCATCTGCGGCATTGTCTACTGACTTGTCCATGTGTCCTTCCTTCAGACCATCTGCTTGAGCTTGTCGAGCACGGTCTCGGGATTGGCCTCGGCCGGGATCGTCGTGAGCACGACGTCGCCTTCGGGCATCTCCGCACCGTCACACCAGAAGCCGGCCGACAGCACACCGACGGTGACCCCGGTCCCGACCTCGACCCGGTCGGGATGGCGCAACAGCACCGACCAGTCGAAGTGCGCGGCGATGTTGGTGATGGCCGTGTACTCGGAAAGGGACTCCACCAGTCCCTCAGGCGCGCCGGCGGCATCGAGAACGACGGCGTCCACCGGCAGAGCACCGAGCTGTCCGAGCCATTCGGCGATGTACATCGACGCACCGTCGGCATCGTCGGCGTCGATCTCGTCGGGGGACGTGCCCGCCACCTCGTGCGCCCATGCCAGCCAGGCGGCGGGTGAAGGCACCCGCAGTACGAGATTCCGGCGGGTGGTCTGCGCGACCGTGCCTGCCGCCAGAACGAACTCTTCCACCAGATCGGGTGCCCCGAGAAGAGCACGCAGGGCGTAGCCGGTGCGTGAGCGCTCGGCCATACCGGCGACGAGCTCACGGCGGATCTGGAGGTGGGCACGCTGCCAGCGCTGGACGTCGATCCAGGTGGCATCGGCATTCAGCAGAGAGTGGACCTGCCCGAAATGCCCGGCGAGGGCGGCGACGTCGGTCCACGGCGGGGTGGAGCCCTGCCGGATCACCGCGGTCGCGTAGTCGGTGTCGTCGATGATGAGGGGGCGACCGCGGCCGGTCGGGGGTGCGGCCGCGAGCGAAGTGAGACTCATGAGTGTGTCCTTGGCTGGCAGAAACGGATGTCGGGCGGACATGCTCCCGAGACGCGACCGGCGTCTCGGGAGCATGAAAGGGTCAGCGAAGTCGGTTAACGGTTTCGCCGTGCTTGGCTTCGAGTTCAGCGACGCGCTGCTCGAGCACAGCGATCTTGACCTCACGCCGATCGGGGATGTTGATGATCGGCAGTTCGGCGAGCGGCGCGGTCACCCGCTCGGGGCCGTCGATGCCGAACACCGTAGCGGTCAGTTCCTCGGAATCCGAGCCCCACGACCCGTAGTAGTGCAGGTCCTGCGGCGGTTCGGGCTTCACGAACTCCTCGCAGAACTGCGGAAACGGCTTGCCACGCTCCAGGCGGGCCCGGCGCGCATCCGCGCGAGCCTGCTCGGTCTTCTCGACATCGAGCCGGAAGGTCTCCGGATCGTAGTGTACGGCGAAGACGTCCGCGGCCACCTTTGCGCTGATCCGGCCGAGTTCGGCGTCGGCGACGACCGACTCCGGCAGACGCTCCAGCGGATCGCCGTAGCCACCGCCGGCGCCCTGGCTGATCATGTACAGTTCGCCGTCCTTGGCGAGATCGAACTGCAGCCCCATGTGATAAGTCGAGTACTGACCGTCGGCGAAGGGCCGCTCGTTCATGATCTTCTCGATCGACAGGTCGAAGGTTTTACTGTCCCGACGGAAGTGCTCGTAGACGTTGGTGCCCTTGACCATGGCCAGCGGATAGGTACCACATCCGTAGCCGCCGTACATCCCGTAAATGGACGAGAACTTCGAGCCGGAAGTGACCGTCATGAAGCCCCACTCCGGGGTGCCTTCGGCGGCGACGATCATCTCGTATCCCATACCGCCGTTGAACTTGCCGAAGCCCATGTTGTCACGCACCAGCCGCTTGGCGACCAGCTGCATGAACGGAACTTCCTCCTCCATCACCTCTTGCTCAGCGGTGTCAGCCATCGCACAGAAGAGAGGCGAAACCGCGTCCTCGCCGTCGCGGAACGGCTTGGCTCCGCCGGGCATTCCGTTCAGGTCGGCACACAGGTTGCCCACCATATCGCCGTGCTGGGTGATACCACCCCACAGGAAGGTGTTGATCTGGTTGAACCAGTTCGCGACCACATTGCTGTATTTGTGCGGGGTCGAGAACGAGATGCGGCTATACAGCGCCTGCATCGCCGAGAAGCCACGGAAGGACGCCTGCAGCGACTGCCCCATGGGGGCGTCGTACGAGGCGTCGGCCCAGGTGCCCTCGTCGGAGATGATCTCGATACAACTCATCGCGGCCGTGCACCGCGGCAGATCCGGCCACCAGAACGCCAGAATCGCCTGCATCATCATCGACTTCACCGAACACAGCGGCGAGTTGATCGCCCTGTTGCGGATCTCCGGCCCCGTGCCCCGAAGGTCGACGGTCATATGGTCACCCTTGATGGTCACCTTGCACGCGATCTTGATCAGGATATTCTCTTTGAGCGTGCTGTCCATGAACTGGTCGAATCGGTACGTGCCGTCGGGCAGCTCCGAGATCCGGCGACGGACCTCGACGTCCACGTCTTCCACCGTGGTGCGCAGGGCGGCCACGAAGGTGTCGACACCGACCTCATCGATCACGTTGTCGACGCGCTCCATGATCTTGCGGACCGCAGTCATCTTGACCTTGAGGTCGGCGAGCTGCAGTTTCGGGTCGCGCACCGAGTGCTGCAAGAAGGTCAGCAGGTCTCGGCGCAGGTGACCGCGCTCCACGATCTTGAACGGGCTCATCCGCAGACCATCGTCGAACGGCGTCTCCGAGCCCGAGGGCATGCCACCCGGCTCGCACGCTCCGTTCTCGCCCTCGTGGATCGTGGCCGCGACCCACGCGATGATCTGCCCCTCACGAATGACCGGCATGATCATCGACTGGTCGGTGTTGTGGACATTGCCGTATCGCGCATCGTTGTGGATGAAGCCGTCACCCTCGTGGATTCCCACGGTCGGCTCGTCCTTCCAGTACTTCATGATGTAGCGGATCGGGTGGTGCAGGATCGCGCTGAAGGCGATCACGCCATGGCACGACAGGTACGAGACGTCACCGGAGGCCGTGTAGATCGCGGTCGTCAGGTCGCCCCACTTCGCGCCAGGAGCGGCACCCTGTGCTTCGCACATCTCGTAGCCTTCATCGAGAGCTCCGGCGATCCGCTTGCGGATGCGCTCCACCTCGAGCCGGTCGACGCCGGCCGCGATCGCGATCTCTTCGTGGTCGCTGCGCGCGGCGATGCTGTGATCGCGCATGATCTCCGGGTCGGGCCCCAGAAACAGGGTGGTCTCGTCCATGAACTTGTCGACCCACTCCTGTTCCTCGGAGGTGAGCGGAGTCGCCGGACGTTCGTTGATTGCAGTCATTGTGTGTCCTTAGTTGGAAGATGTGTCGGTCAGTCCTGGAGGAACCAGACCGCACCCTGTTCGGTCGGCTCCAGTCGCCACGACGGCTCAACGAGGAAAGTGGTGGTTTCGGTGGTGACGATGGCCGGCCCGGGGATGACCCGGTCCGCAGAGAGCGCCTCCTCGTTGTACAACGGGGTGTCGATGGGCTTGTCGTGCCCGATGAAGTACGCGCGGCGATGGCCGATCGGATCCGGAACGGTGCGCTCGCCACCGTTTTCCAGGGTGTCGAAATTGACCACGTCGCCGTCGACGAAGGCGGCCACTCGCACGGTGTTGCAGCGGATTCCCGCCTCCGGCGCGGCCGAAGCAGCACCGAATCGGTGACTGTAGACGTCGCCGAAGGTCTTGATGATCTCCAGTACGTCGCCGACCCCGGAGACGCGGGAGAGGTCCGGTAGTGCGACGGCCTGGGTCAGCAGCTGATTGCCGTAGCGCATGTCCAGTTCCAGCCGGAACTGCACTTCGTCGCCGTCGAATCCCTGCCGAACCAGATCCTCGCGGCCCTGGTCCTCAAGTTCTGTGATCACCGCGTTGAGGTCGGCGTAGTCGGAGTAGAGCGCACGGGTGGTGGCGTTGTACAGGGTCACGTGCACGCCCCGCTCGTGGAAGTGCAGCTGGCGCATGTTCCCGGCACCGCATGCGGAGAAGACCGACGAGAACGGCGGCGCCAGCACCCGCTTGATCCCGGCGTGACGGGCGATGCCGCACGCGTGCAGGGGCCCGTTGCCGCCGTAGGCGAGCATGGTGAAGTCCTCGGGAAGGTAGCCGCGCACCCGCAGCTCCTTACCGATGCCGATCGCCATCTGCTCGTCGACACCGTCCTTGATCACTCGGGCGACCTCGACGACATCCATGTCGAGGTAGTCACAGAGGTTCTCCTCGATCGCGAACTTCGCGCGGCGCGGATTCAGCTTGATGTAGCCGTTCGCATAGTTGTCCGGATCGAAGTAGCCCAGCACCAGATCGGCATCGGTGACCGTGGGATTGAGACCGCCGCGGTCGTAGCACGCCGGGCCCGGGTTGGAGCCCGCCGACTGCGGACCGATCTTCACCGAGTTGTGGATGCGGTCGTAGCTGGCGATCGAACCACCGCCGGCCCCGAGCGTATCGAGGTGGACCATCGGCACCGAGACGAGCCAGCGGTCGATCGTGGGGAGGAAGTCGTAGTGCTTCACCCCGCCCTCCGGAACCAGACCGATATCGAACGATGTGCCTCCCATATCAGTCGAAATCAGGTTGCCGATGCCCGTCTCGTTCGAGAGGTGCTCCGCGGCCCCGACGCCGGCGATCGGCCCGGAGTGGATGGTCTGGAGTGCGTCGGTCGAGTTCATCTGCGCCATTCCGCCGGAATTGTGAATCACCAGCATCGGGCGGTCGTAGCCGAAGTCGCGCAGATTATTCGACAGCTGCGAGAGCGCATGGAACATGATCGAGTGCAGATAGCCGTCGACGATGGTCGACGTGGCACGGACGTACTCGCCCTTGCGGCCGGACACCTGGTGGCCCAGCAGCACCGGGATGGCGCCGAGCTCATGCGGCGGGAACTCGTCGAGGATGATCTCCTGGATCGCCAGCTCGTGTTCGGGGTTCTCCGTCGCGTTGGTCAGTGAGACGACGATCGCCTCAGCCCCGGCGTCCACCAGTTCGCGGACGACGCTGCGCACGTCGTCGGGATCGATCCGCGCAACGATCTTGCCCGCCGAGTTGATCCGTTCCTTGACCGACCGGATCAGCGACCGTGCCACCAGCGGCTCCGGCCGTTCAGCGGCCGGCAGATTCTGCTGCATCGAGTAGTCCAGTCCCTCGCCGTAGCCGCGACCGCGGGAGAGCGGAATGGTGTCCTCGAATCCGTGCGTCACGATCGCCGCCACCTTGGGCCCATTGCGCTCAATGAGCGCGTTGGTTCCCAGAGTGGTGGCGTAGCGCACGGAATCAACCTCGGACAGCACCGTCGACCGGTCGAGTCCGGCGCGCTTGCACGCCAGGTCGAGGGCGTCGTTGAAGCCCAGCGCGAGGTTGTGATGGGTGGTCAACGCCTTGGCGTCGACGTAGATGTCGTCCCAGACGAAGAAGCAGTCGGTGAAGGTTCCACCGATATCGACGGAGATACGTTTCATGGGATTTGACTCCTTGGGGGGGAAGACGGATCGCGGTGGACCCGGATCAGCGGATGTGCCCTGCGGCCTTGAGCTCGGCGGTGTACTTCTGTGCGTCCTCGCCGGGGCCGTAGTTGTGCGCCTCCTCGGCGTCCACTCCACGCTCGGCCCACTGCGCCCGCAAGGCGGGAATGTCGATGATCATGTCGATGGCCGGAGGATGCCCCGGCGGGAGGTACTCGACCTCGATCTGGGTGGCACAGCCGGGGCAGTAGTACTCGACGATCCGGCAATAGCCCGGGTCGGGACTGAAGGTGTACTCGTACTGTTCGGGATCGATGATCGGCTGATGGATCTCCCGCGGATCGCGGTCGTAGGCTAGGGTCGCGGGCTTGTAGTTGCCGTGCGCGGACCCCATGTCCTGGGCGCACACGCGGCAGACCCAGCGCTCGGTATCGAGATCGATCAGCAGGTATTCGGTCATGGGCACTCGCATGAGGGCCCTCCTTTCGGGAAGATGTGTGAATTCGGGTCGATCGACATCAGAGGTCGTCGGACAGGTATAGGTCACCGGCCGCGGTCACCCGGAAGGACCACCCCGGCAAGACGCGGGCGGTGAAGAAGGGGCCCTCGATGATCGCCGGACCCGACCCTCCCTGGCCCGGCAGCAAGTCGTCGAGAACGTGCACTGGAACCTCATCGACCTGGTCGGCCGAAGAACGGACCATGCGGGTGTTGGCAGCTTGAGCCGCGCTCGCCGCGACGGGAGCGTCAGTCTCGAGCTCGGGATGAGGCAGACGCGCGGAAACCGCGAGTTCCAGGGAGACCGCATTGCCCGGGTATTCGACCTCGTCGCCGACGGCGTAGGGGATCCGGCTGATCGAGCCGTCGTCCAGGTTCTCCAGCACCAGCCGCCACACGGCCTGGCAGTCGGCGAAGGCGTAGCCCTCTTGGAACATGTCCCGGCTGGCGCGCGCGGTGAGGCCCTCGTACGCTTCCTCCGCCGCCTGACGCGTCGTCTCAGGCAGGATCACCTGGTAGGTCTTGCCGATGTCGGAGAACGCGATACCGAACGCGGAGAAGACCGCCGCGGTGCGCGGAATCAACACATTCTTAACGCCCGCAAGCCGGGCGGCCCCCGCCGCGCTCATCGGGCCGGCGCCACCGAAGGCGAGCAGCGTCGTATCGGGCTCGACCAGAGCGGAGAAGGAGCCGGCCAGTGCCGTGAAATAGGCGTTCTCCATCTGCACCAGGGACTCGTCGAGGCTGATTCCGAGCGGCTCCGCGACCGTCTCGTTGATGACCGCCCGCGATCGTTCCGGATCGAGTGTGAACGTTCCATCCAGATAGGTGCCGGGGTCGAGCACGCCGAGCAACAGGTTGACATCGGTGATGGTGGCCTGTTTGCCGCCGAAACCGAAGCAGGCCGGACCGGGCGCCGCGCCGACTGACTGTGGGCCGACGGTGATCTGTCCGTCCACGACCTTGATCACGGACGAGCCACCCACGCCGGTCGACGTGACGTCACTCATGCCATAAGAGATGTCGACGCCTTCGATCGCACCGTGTTCACGCACCACTACCTCGCGGTCGCCGACCACTCCGACATCGGTGGTGGTGCCGCCGATGTCCATCATGAGTGCGTGCCGGATGCCGTACACCTCGGCGAGGGCGGCGGTTCCTTCCAGTCCGCCACGCGGGCCGGAGGAGTAGGTCTTGAGCGCCACCGATTTGGCGACCCGCGAGGACGCGCCGTCATTTCGGTAGACCAGCAGCGGATTGGCGACCTTGTGCTCTTTCAGGCGCCGCTCGGCTCCGTAGAGGAACCGCTCCATTGTCGGGTGCAAGAAGGCGTTGATAACGCACGACCAGGTGCGACGTGCAGCGTTCCGATCGCCGGAGAGATCCCAGCTGTAGATCAGCGGGACCGAGCCGAGCAGATGCCGCGGGAACCCGCGCAGCAGGATATTGCGCAGCTTCCGCTCTTCTTCCGCATCCGCGCCGGCGATCACCACACGCGCGGCACCCAGCGTGGTGAGCCGGTTGACCAGCTGCACAACCTCGAACTCAAGATCGTCCGAGTTCGGATCGACGAACAGAAGGCGCTCGCCGATCAGGCCGTCCCGGAGCTTCTCCTCGTCGCTGCTGGAGACCATGTCCGCGGCCAGGCCGTCAACGGTGGTGACCACGCCGATCATCGGGCCCTTGCGCTCCACCAGTGCGTTGGTTCCCTGGGTGGTGGAGTACCGGATGTGCTGTGCTTGGTGCAGCAGCCGAGTCAGGTCGGCGTCTCCGTAGAGCTTCGCCGAGGCCTTCTCGATTCCGGTGAAGAGGCACTCAGACAAGTCGTGGGGGGTCGTCAGAGTCTTGGTGAAGCTGAGCTCGGTGCCGTCCCACACGCAGATGTCGGTGAGCGTTCCACCGTTGTCGATGTTGATAAGAGTTTCCATGCCGGTCCGTTCATGAGACTGTCGGGGCGTTGTGGACGTGGTGTCCGCCACATCCGCCCTCTAAGAGTGGTGGTTGTCTCATAGGGCATGCGTGTCTCACAATGAGACAGTCCGGCACATGGACCGTGACGCAGATCTCGTTCACACTTGTGCATGTGATTCGCGCGCCTCCTCGGGCGCCGACCGGCCATCCATCCGGCGACATACGGAGGGCAGACATGCCGAATACCGATAACCGACTGCTTCGGGTAGCGGCCGCGAGGGCCGATTTCCTCGAATCGGGCCCTCAGGGAGCAGCTGGTGTCGGTGATGTCGTCGTCGCGTCATGGGAACGCAGCCACGCCGCCGGCGTCGACGTCTCGGCGGCGCACAGCACATTCACCGACGACATCGATACCGGTTCGCTCCTAGTCCGCTGCGCACGGCCGGTTCTCAATCAACTCACCAGCGACACCATCGACATGCCGCTGGTGGTCGCACTGACCGACAGCCACGCTCGTGTGGTGCAGCGGATCGACGCCTCCCCCGCCGTCGGCCGACTCCTTGAACGTGTCGATTTCGCGCCGGGATACACCTATGCCGAATCGACGATGGGCACCAACGGCGTAGGCACGGTCCTGGAGGCAGGACAGCCGGTGAGCGTCGTCGGGCCCGAGCACTTCACCGAGTACCTCCAGCCCTTCGCCTGCACCGGTGCGCCCATCATCGATCCCGTCACCCGACGTATCGAGGGCGTTCTCGACATCTCGACGCTCAGCCATAGCTGGAGCCCGATCATGCACGCGCTCGTCAAGAGCGCGGCGAAGGACATCGCCCAGAACCTGCTGCTCGATCGCAGCCAGGCACAGCAGGCGATCTTCTCCACCTACCTACGGGAGTCCGCCCGCACCACCAAGAATGCCGTGTTCGCCTTCGGTGGCTCGATCTTCATGGTCAACGACGTCGCACAGGCATGGTTCGACGCAGGCCAGCAACAGGCGCTGCGGGAGCATGCCGCGTTCCTGATGCTTCACAAAGATCGGATCCACGACACTGTTCCACTCGACGACGGTCGGCAGGTGCACATCACGGGAACTCGGATCATGACCGGTCTTGATGTCGCCGGAATCGTGGTGACAGCAGAAATCGCGGGTGGCGGCCGGCGCGGGTCGGGGGTGGAGATCGCCGACCACCATCTGCCCGAAATCGGGCTGGCCACAAATACGACATCCTCGCTCATCGACGACCTCGCACGTCCGCGCGAACGAATAGTCTCCGGCCGGTCACCCGCCTGGCAGAGCGTCTGCCGAGAGCTCCGCACCGCGCTCATCGAACGAACCCCGACGATAGTCGTCGGCGAAACCGGCACCGGCAAGTTCACCTTGGTCACCGAACTGTTCCACGGCCTTTTCGACGATGCCCGGAGCATCAGTGTGGATGCCGAACAGTTCAGCGCTCAGAACGATCCGACGGTCGTCGAGAAACTTGTCAGTGCCGATACCACACCGACGCTGTACATCTTGCGCAACATCGATCAGTGCACCACCGACGCCGCCGAAGAGGCCGAGAAGTTCCTGACCACGCTCCGCGAGCTGGAGCAGCCCGTCTGGTGTATCGCCACGCTGTCAGATTCGGCCCTCGACTCCGACCTGCCCTTCAAGCAGATCCTCGCCCACTTCGACAAATCGGTGAGCGTCCCGCCACTGCGTTTCCGAACCGACGATGTCGACGATGTGACGGCGGCACTACTGCGTTTGCTGGCCCCCGACCGAAGGGTCCGAATCAGCCCGGAGGCGCATCGCGTCATCATCCGGTACTCGTGGCCACGGAACGTATCGCAGCTACGCGAGGCACTCGTTCACGCACTACGCCGACGACCGGTCGGCGAGATCCAAGCCGGCGACCTTCCCGGCTATTGCCAAACGTTTTCCCAGCGAATGCTCACCCCGGTCGAATCCGCAGAACGGGATCTGATCGTCTCTGCGCTGCGCACCAATGACGGCAACCGATCGGCTGCGGCCGAACAGTTGGGAATGGCCCGTTCGAGCCTCTACCGCAAGCTCCGCACCTACGGGATCGCAGGCTGAGGTCACCCCCGACGGTCTAGACAGGGTGGCGGTCGGGCGCCGGGCCGATCGTGAGACGGCGCCCGGCGATCCAGGGGGCCGAAGACCATGCGACGGCGATCTCGACGTGGTTCATCGTGCGCGTCGGCACCCAACGCTGCAGCGGCAGTGGGAACGACGACCGTGCAAGCGACCCGGTGATCCCGACCTGTCCGGCCCGGCGTGAACGGCGACCGCCGAGTCGCCACCTTAGGGTCACCTAAGAATGTGGTTCAAGGACTACGGCGGCGCGCGCCTCGTCCGCAAGGCCGTCATCCTGTCCGGGATGGTCCTCGGTTCCCCGTACCAGTCGTACTGGCTGCGCCAGGGAAAGTGCCCGCCCGCGGACCGGATGCAGTACCTGCCGCCGCGGTACCGCGGAATGAACCCCACTCCGGCCTGCCTGGAACAGGCGATGGGCGGCGCGGACATCACCGCGCTGAACACTCCCACGCAGGCGTTGCCCGGTATCACCTACTACAACGTGACGACGCTGCGCGAAGAGGAAGCCGCGCCGTTCTGGATCAACCTGATGACCGGCCCCGGCGACTATCGCAACATCGTGACCCAGGATCTGTGCCCGAACGACCCGATCGTCCACACGACGCTGAACATCGCCCCGTCGATGTGGTCGCTGATCGATTCGCTGTTGCGGACCGGAACCCCGAGGATGAGCTGCATGACGCCCTCCGCGCCGGCGATCAAGGTCCGGCCGCTCCGCGCGCCCTCGGGTATCCCGCTGCCGCCCGGCACCGTCATGCCCGCACAGTTCGAGAAGTACTACCGCTGAGCGAGCGGCCGTGCGCTACACCGGGTAGCGGTCGGGCTCCGGGCCGAACTTGAAACGACGCCCGGTGATCTCGGCGACGTCGATCTCGACGTAGTTCATCTTGAGAGTCGGCACCCAGGGCTTCAGCGGCAGCTGGTCGGCCTCCTGGATCTCCTTGGTGCCGGTCAGGATCCGCGCGGTGCCCTTGGCGACGACGCTCCAGCCGATCTTGCTGGTGAAGCCGTCGGTCTCGAAGGCCACGCGTCCGTTCACCGCGATCTCGGACAGCTTGGTGCCCTCACCGGTGCGGAAGAGGATCTTGCCGTCATTGGCGTACGCGTTGACCGGGAAGATCTCCGGCTCACCGTCGACGCTCAACGCCAATCGCCCGAACACGCTCTCGCTCAACAGATTCCAGCACTGATCCGCATCCAGCACGGTGATCGCTTCCATGGCTCCTCTTCCGCCGATTCGTCAATAGAACCCTATGCGGATAATCCTGGTCGCGCAGCCGTCGCGCGAACAAGAGCCCTAGGGCCTACTCCGGCACCGGCACCGGTTCGAGGATCTCCCGGCGCGCCTCCGGCGCCGCCACCCGCAGGGCGTCCGCCGACTCGTCGTCCGGCTGGCGCTGCGAGGCGATCTCCGCCTCCACCCGCGCGCAGTAGTTCTCGATCTCCCACTCCCGCTTCTCCTCGCTCCACCCGAGGATCGGAGCGATGAGCCCGGCCACCTCCCGGGCGCAGTCGGCACCGCGATGCGCGTACTCGATGGCGATCCGGGTCCGGCGGGCCAGTACGTCTTCCAGGTGCAGCGCGGCCTCGAAGCGCGCGGCGTACACCACCTCGACGCGCAGATACTGCGGCGCGGCGTCGATCGGCTGCAGCAGCGACGGGTCGTCGGCGGCGAGCGCGAGCACGTCGTCGAGCATCGAGCCGTAGCGGTTGAGCAGGCGGCGGACCCGATACGGGTGCAGGCCGTAGTGTTCGCCGAGGTGCTCACACTGGTTGACCAGCGCGAAGTAGCCGTCGGCGCCCATCAGCGGCACCCGCTCGGTGACCGACTTGCCGACCCGGTCCGGGATGTATTCGGCGGCCGCGTCGACGGCGTCGGCGCCCATCACGCGGTAGGTGGTGTACTTGCCGCCGGCGATGGAGATCAGCCCGGGCGCGACCGCGGCGACGGCGTGCTCACGGGAGAGGGCCGAGGTCGACTCGTCCTCCCCGGCCAGCAGCGGCCGCAGACCCGCGTACACGCCCTCGATGTCGTCGTGGGTCAGCTCGGTCACCAGTTCGGCGTTGACCCGCTGAAGGAGATAGTCGATGTCGGCGCGGGTCGCCGCCGGGTGCGCGAGGTCCAGGTTCCAGTCGGTGTCGGTGGTGCCGATGATCCAGTGGGTCTCCCACGGGATCACGAACAGCACCGAGTTCGCGGTGCGCAGGATGATCGCGGTCTCGCTGACGATGCGATCGCGCGGCACCACGATGTGCACGCCCTTGGAGGCCCGCACCCGGAAGTGGCCACGCTGGCCGGACAGTTTCTGCACCTCGTCGGTCCAGACACCAGCCGCGTTCACCACGCAGTGCGCGCGAACCTGCGTGGTCTCCCCGGTCTCGCTGTCCCGGAGCTTGACGCCGGTGACGCGGTCGCCCTCGGTGAGGAAGCCGACGGCCTGGGTGGAGGTGCGGACCACGGCGCCGTAGTGCGCGGCCGTCCGGGCCAGGGTGAGGCTGTGCCGGGCGTCGTCGACCACCGTGTCGTAGTAGCGGATGCCGCCGACCAGGGCGCCGCGCCGCAGACTGGGCGCGATGCGGTGCGCGCCGGACCGGGAGACGTGCTTCTGGCCGGGGACCGACTTGGCGCCGCCCATCCGGTCGTACAGGAACAGGCCCGCGGCGATGTAGGGCCGTTCCCAGAAGCGCTTGGTGATCGGGAACAGGAAGGGCAGCGGCTTCACCAGATGCGGGGCCAGCAGGCTGAGCGAGAGCTCGCGTTCGCGCAGCGCCTCCCGGACCAGACCGAACTCCAGCTGCTCCAGGTAGCGCAGGCCGCCGTGGAACATCTTGGACGACCGGCTCGACGTTCCGGAGGCGATGTCGCGGGCCTCGACGAGGGCCACGCGCAGTCCGCGCGTCGCCGCGTCGAGCGCGGTGCCGACGCCGACCACGCCGCCGCCGATCACGACGAGATCGAACTCCTCGTCGGTCAGCCGCTGCCACGCCTGCGCCCGCTGTGCGGGTCCCAGGTCTGCCGGTCGTTCCTCGCGATGCTCGTTGGACACGCCGAAATTCTACCGGAGAGTAATAGCCCGCGTGGCACACTGACTCCCGTGATGACGCCCACCGGCTCCGCCGCTCCCCGCTACGTCGCCGCGATCGACCAGGGAACCACGTCCACGCGCGCGATCATCTTCGACCGCCGCGGTCAGGTGATCGCCACCGAGCAGGTGGAACACCGGCAGATATTCCCGCGCGCCGGGTGGGTGGAGCACGATCCGATGGAGATCTGGCGCAACACCCGGCGCGTCGCGGCGGCGGTCCTGGCGGCCTCCCAGGTGAACACCTCCGACATCGCCGCGTGCGGCATCACCAACCAGCGCGAGACCACCGTCGTCTGGGATCGCACCACCGGCGAGCCCGTCCACAACGCCATCGTGTGGCAGGACACCCGGACCGCCGCCCTCTGCGAGGAACTGGCCGGCGACGAGGGCGTCGACCGCTACCGCGCCCGGACCGGCCTCCCGCTGTCGACCTACTTCGCCGGCCCCAAGGTGCGCTGGATCCTGGACAACGTCGACGGCGCCCGCGCCCGCGCCGAGCGCGGCGAGCTGTGCTTCGGCACCATCGACAGCTGGCTGGCGTGGAACATGACCGGCGGCGTCGACGGCGGTCGACACCTCACCGACGTCACCAATGCCTCCCGCACCCTGCTGATGGACCTGCGCGCGCTGGACTGGGACCCGCAGATCTGCGCCGACCTCGCCATCCCGATGTCGATGCTCCCGGAGATCACCTCCAGTTCCGCGGTCCTGGCCTCGCTGCGCACCCGCGGGTCGTTCCCGGAGGTTCCGCTCGGCGGCATCCTGGGCGATCAGCAGGCGGCCACCTTCGGGCAGGCCTGCCTGACCCCGGGCGAGGCGAAGAACACTTACGGCACCGGCAACTTCCTGCTGCTGAACACCGGTACCGAGCCGGTCTTCAGCGAGCACGGCCTGCTGACCACGGTCTGCTACCGGCTGGGCGACGAACCCGCGCGCTACGCCCTGGAGGGCTCGATCGCGGTCACCGGCTCGCTGGTCCAGTGGCTGCGCGACAATCTGGGCCTGATCCCCACCGCCGCCGACGTCGAATCCCTGGCGGCCGCGGTCCCGGACAACGGCGGCGTCTACTTCGTCCCGGCCTTCTCCGGCCTGTTCGCCCCGCGCTGGCGGCCGGATGCGCGCGGCGTGATCGTCGGACTCACCCGGTTCGCCGACAAGCGGCACATCGCCCGTGCGGTCCTGGAGGCCAGCGCCTACCAGACCCGCGAGGTGATCGAGGCGATGGAGGCCGACTCCGGCGTCGCCCTGACCACGCTGAAGGTGGACGGCGGCATGGTCGGGAACGACCTGCTGATGCAGTTCCAGTCCGACCTGCTCGGCGTTCCGGTGGTTCGGCCGCAGGTCACCGAGACCACCGCGCTGGGCGCGGCGTACGCCGCCGGCCTGGCGGTCGGCTTCTGGGAGAGCCCGGACGACATCCGCACCAACTGGGCCGAGGGCAAACGCTGGACTCCGGCCATGGACGACGGCGAGCGCGCCCGCCTGTACGACGGCTGGAACCGCGCCGTCACCCACTCGTACGATCTGGCGTAGTCCACGGGCCGACACAGCTCTCCCTCACCGGGAGCGCCCCGTGCTCCTCGCGGGACACGAATCGTTCATTCTGTGCCAGGGAAACGTGGTTTCTGTGCCGCGTGCGGCCGGGACAGGGGTCGTACGTCCCTAGCGTCCCCCGAAGCGCACCCCGCGCACCGCGCCGGCGGGACACAATACGGCGACGGCTTCTCTCGCCGTCCCTGACCTCATCCCCCGGGGAGCGCTTCGTCGTGGAAATCTTCAAGCTCATCATCGAGATCCTGCTGTTCCTCGCACCGCTGGCCGTGGGCGCCCGCTACGGGCCGCTCGCCCTCATCGGCATGTCGGGTGTCTCGGTATTCATCCTGGTCGAGGCCCTGCGGTTGCAGCCCGGCTCGCCGCCCATCACCGCCATCTTCATCATCCTCGCCGTGATCGTGGCCTCGGCGGCGATGAGTGCCGCCGGCGGGATGGACTTCCTCGTCCGGATCGCGGGGAAGGCGATGGGCAAGCACCCCAAGGCGATTCCGGTGGTCGGCCCGTTGATCGTCTGGCTGTTCACCGTGATGTCCGGCACCGGCAACATCACCTTCGCCCTGATCCCGATCATGTATCGGGTGTCGTACTCGGCCAAGATCCGGCCCGAACGCATTCTCGCGACCGCCAACGCGGTGTGCCAGCTGGCGCTGATGTCGAGCCCCGTCGCCGCGATCACCTACGTCTTCATCAACATCGCCGAGAAGCAGGGCGAGCACGTCGGGCTCGGCAAACTGCTCGCGGTGACGGTCCCGGCGTCGTTGATCGCCACCGTCCTCACCTCGCTCATCATGTCCCGCTACGGCAAGGAGCTGGACGACGATCCGGAGTACCAGCGCCGACTGGCGGCCGGCGAGGTGGAGCCGCCCGCACCGCTCGTCGACGACGATCTGCCGCCGCTGCGGGAGCGCGCCTCGTGGAGCGCCTACATCTTCCTGATCGCCGTCGTCCTGGGTGTGGTCCTCGGCTTCTTCGAGAAGTTGCGTCCCACCTATTCGAAGTCCCTGGAGGACGGCTCGGTGGTCGAGACGCACGTCTCGATGAGCTTCATGATTCCGATCGTCATGTTCGCCGCGGCGGGTCTGATCATGGTCATGTGCAAGGTCAAGACACCGGAGGTGCTGAGCGAGTCGATGATCGGCACCGGCGTGATCGCCGCGCTGCTGTTGCTCGCGGTGCCGGTGCTCGCCGGCACCATCATCAACGACCACATGAAGGAGATCACCTCCTTCGTGGAGAGTTCGATCGGCGTCTCGGTGGCACTGTTCGCGGTGATTCTGTTCGTGCTCGCGGCCCTCATCCAGAGCCAGGTCGCGTCGGTGTCCGTCCTGCTGCCGATCGCCCTGACCGCCGGTCTCGGCGTCGGTCCCGCGGCCGGCATGCTCGGCGCGGCCGGCGGCAACAATCTGCTGGCATCGATGGGCGGCCTCGGTCAGGCGTGCATCATGACGGACAAGACGGGCTCCACCAAGCAGGGCTCGATCCTGATCAACGGCTCGTTCCTGGTCCCCATGCTGCTGTCGTCCGCGTTCGCCGTCGCCATCGGTCTCGGCATGCAGTTCCTCGTCTTCTGACGACTTCTCACCAACCGAAAGCCTGAGACATGACTGACCTGAAAGACATATACATCGACCTGCACCGGCATCCGGAGCTGGCCGGTCAGGAAGAACGAACGGCGGGCATCGTGGCGGCCGATCTCACCGAGGCGGGCTACGAGGTGATCGAGCACATCGGCGGCCACGGCGTGGTGGGGATCCTCCGCAACAACGATGGCCCGGTCGTCTGGCTCAGGGCCGACATGGATGCCCTGCCGGTCGCCGAGAACACCGGGCTGGACTATGCCAGCACCGCGCGCGCGGTCGACGCCGACGGCGAGACGGTGCCCGTCATGCACGCGTGCGGGCACGACATGCATGTGACCGCGCTGATCGGTGCCGCCCGCGACCTCGCCGCGAACCGCGACGATTGGTCGGGCACCGTCGTCACCGTCTTCCAGCCGGCCGAGGAGAATCTCTCCGGTGCACGGGCGATGATCGCCGATGACCTCCTCGACCGGGTACCGCGGCCGGACGTCGTGCTCGGCCAGCACGTGGCCCCCGGCCCCGCCGGGATGGTGTTCTACAAGCCGGGTCCGATCCTGGCGGCCAGCGATGCCCTGGAGATCACCCTGTTCGGCAAGGGCGGGCACGGCTCCCGCCCGGAGACCACCGTCGATCCGGTCGTGATGGCCGCGTCGACCATCATGCGGCTGCAGACCATCGTCTCGCGCGAGGTGGCCGCCGGCGATCAGGCCGTGGTCACCATCGGTGTGGTCGAGGCCGGGACCAAGAACAACATCATCCCGGAGACGGCGACGCTGAAGATGTCGGTGCGCACCTACGACCCGGATGTCCGGGACAGCGTGCTCGCCTCCATCACCCGGATCGTGAACGCCGAGGCACAGGCCGCCGGTGCCGAGCGGATGCCGGAGATCACCACCCTCTACGGGGCGCCGGCCACCGTCAACGACGACGACGCCACCGCCAAGGTGGTCGCCTCGTGGACCGAACGCCTCGGCCCGATCGCCCTGCCGGTGCCGCCGGGCACCGGTTCGGAGGACTTCGGGGTCTTCGGCCGCGCGGCCGGCGTGCCGTCGGTGTACTGGTTCCTCGGCGGCGCCGATCCGAAGCTGTTCGCTCCCCCGGCCGAGCTGATGAAGGTACTGGCCGAGTTGCCGTCGAATCACTCGGCCGAGTACGCGCCGGTGATCGAGCCGACGATCACCGTCGGCGCCAAGGCTCTCGTCGCGGCCGCGAAGGCCTGGCTCGGCTGACCGCCGCGCCCGCTCACCGCGGCAGACCCCGGCGCACGATCAGCCACTCGGCGACCACCAGATTGGGCACCCAGCAGAGGAACGGCACGATCAGGTAGGCGGTGCCGAACGGCACCTGTGACGCCGTCAACAGCAGCAGCCAGAGCCGCAGGGTCACGCCCGCGTAGGTGAGCGCGAAGTTCCGCGTCATCGCCGCGCGGTGCGCCGCGACGTCGCCCCGCCGGATCGCCCGATAGCCCAGCGCGCCGGTCGTCAGCCAGAGCAGTGCCAGTACGCCGAAACCGAGTGTTCCGATCAATCCGGCACCCGTACACGGCGCGATCACCAGACCCGCCAGCCCACCGGCACCGACCGCGGTCAGATAGGCCTTGCCTGTCCAACGGTGCACCGCGGGCCACCGGGTGCGAAGCCCGCGCCAGAACTGCAGCGGACCCAGGATCAGCGCGCACCCACCGCCGCCGATGTGCGTGTAGAACGCGATCCGGATCGCCGGTGCGGCGTTCACGTAGTTGCCGGCCACGCTGCCCGACGACGAGTCGGCGAGTTCCCGCAGATTCGCCGTCAGGTACGGGGCGACGGCGAACGCGGCGACCGCGAGAGAGGAGAGCAGGACCCAGGTCCACGCGATCCGGCCGGACGCGGCGGCAGTGGCTGAGGTGGTCATCACGTTCCTGACGGTCGAGGGCGGCCGGACTCGGCTTCGGGTCTCAGCCAATCGGCCGGCCCGTGCGGCGTCGAGAGCCCGCGCGGAAGTTCAGGGTGGTCCGCACCGAAGATCGGGGATGCCACGCACGCCGCGAAACGAAACCTCGGCGCTGCCACCCATTGACATACAACCAGATGGTTGTATATTGAAGTGGTGACCGACGAGGACGAGGACCGGGCCGATGCCCTGTTCCACGCCCTGGCCGACCGGACCCGCCGCGACATCCTGCGGCGCGTGCTGGCCGGGGAACACTCGGTCACCGCGCTGGCGGAGCACTACGACATGAGCTTCGCCGCGGTACAGAAGCACGTCGCCGTCCTCGAACGTGCCGGACTGCTGACCAAACGGCGCAGCGGCCGGCAGCAGATGGCCTCGGGCGACGTCGCCGCTGTGCGGTCGGTGCGCCGCATGCTCGGCGACCTGGAACAGATCTGGCGCGGCCGGATCACCCGGGTCGACGAACTGCTCGCCGCCGATCCCCCACACTCCGATCCCCCGCATCCCGAATCCACCCCTTCCCCATCACCCTGACCAGGAGCCCGTCATGCCCGTCATCGATGTCACCCACGACCCCGACACCTTCACCCTGACCATCACCGCCGAGTTCGCCGCCCCGCGCGACCGGGTCTGGCAGATCTACGCCGACGCCCGGCAGCTGGAACGCATCTGGGGCCCGCCCAGTCACCCCGCGACCTTCGTCGAGCACGACCTGACGCCCGGCACCCTCTGCACGTACTACATGACCGGCCCGGACGGCGAGCGGTTCGGCGGCTGGTGGCGGATCACCGCGGTCGACGCCCCGAACTCGTTCGCCTTCGACGACGGGTTCGCCGACGCCGACCTGAACCCGGTCGCCTCGATGCCGGTCTCGAAGAACGTCTACACGTTCACCGAGCACGACGGCGTCACGCGCGCGGTCTACACCGGGACGTACACCGACGCCGAGAGCCTGCAGAAGGTGCTCGACATGGGCATGGTCGAGGGCGCGACGTCGGCCATCAACCAGATCGACGAGCTTCTCGCCGCCGAACGGTAGGCGGCACGTCGCTAGGCCGTGTCTGGGGCGGCCCGGAAACGACGCGCCACGGTGAACTCGCGCACCGCGATGCCGACGGCCACCACACCGATCACGGCGTAGCCGAAGCTGAGCACCCGCGCCGAGCCGAGCAGCGACGGCCCGCCGAGGGCGACCAGCAGACCGGCCAGCGCCGACCCGAAAGCCGTCGCGATCAGCTGCGCGGTGTTCATCCCGGCCGACACCCGCGCGGCCTCGCGCGGCTGGGCCGCCACCTTGAGTCCGGCGGTGAGCCAGTGCGCCATCGCCATGCCGATCCCGCAGCCGGAGACGAACAGCGCCAGGTACCAGCTCGCCTGAATCGCGCCCGACGGCGCCGCGATCTGCAGGGCGCCGTAGCCGAGGAAGCCCGCCGACACCGTCAGCGGCCCGGCCACCCGCACCAGCTTCTTCCCGCGATCGCCGTCGACGTTCGAGCTGGCGATGGAACCGACGGTCCAGCCCCACGAGATCGCCGCCCCGAGGAAGCCGGCGACCAGCGGCGACATCCCGCCCAGCCGCTGACCGAACAGCGGAATGAAGGTCTCGATGGTCGAGGCGAGGGTGAGCACGGCGATCGAGGCGTAGATCCAGCGCAACGGCGAACGCCCGCGATACGTCGACTCGGGCAGCACACGCGGCCCCGACGTCGTCCGTTCCCGGATCACGAATGCCGCGGCCACCCCCGAGGCGGCGACCACCAGGACCGCGACCAGCAGCGGCGACGACTCGATCGAGGCGACGCTCACCAGCAGCGCAGCGCTCGCCAGCAGCACCAGCGCCAGCCAGGGCACGCCCTCGCCGGGCGACTCGCCCCGCGACGACGCCGCCGCCGGCAGCGAGGTGAGAGTGAGCACCGCGAGCGCCACCGATCCCACGGCCAGGAAGACGAACGCACCGCGCCACCAGCCGATCTGCGCGAAGAATCCGCCGATCACCGGGCCGAGGAGATTGCCGACGCCCCACATCGCCGACATCAGCGCCACCGCCCGCTGCCACAACTGCTCCGGCAGCACCAGACGGAGCACCGCGAAGCCCAGGCCGGCCAGCAACCCGGCCGCGAGCCCCTGCACGCAGCGGCCCACCAGCATGACGGGCATGGTGGGCGCGGCCGCGGTGATCACGGTGCCGACCGCGAAGACCCCGAAGCCCAGCAGATACGACGACCTGCCGCCCAGTCGTTCGAGCGAGCGGCTCACCAGCATCGAGCTGATCACCGCGGAGACCACGAAGACGGTCATCGTCCACGCGTACAGCTTCTCGCCGCCGATCTCGGCGACGGCACTCGGCAGCAGACTCGTCGTCACATAGGTGTTGGTCGCGAACAGGCCGACGCCGCCGGCCAGCACGATCACCGGCGCACGGTGATCGCGGTGGAAGAGCCGGCGCCACGTGCCGGCCTGCCCGTTCCCGGGCGCCTGGCCCGGAGTCACCGGGTCAGTCGAGGTCGTCGTGCCGCACCAGCTGGCGCGCGGCCTCGGTGATCGACCCGGTCAGCGACGGATACACCGAGAAGGTGTGTGCCAGGTCGGAGACCTGCAGCTTGTTCTCCACGGCGAGCGCGATCGGCAGGATCAGCTCGGACGCGTTCGGCGACACGATGACGCCGCCGATCACCACACCCGTCGCGGGGCGGCAGAAGATCTTGACGAAGCCGCGTCGCAGGCCGCTCATCTTGCCCCGCGGATTGGTCGCCAGCGGCAGCATGACCGTGCGCGCGGGGTACTCCCCGGCGTCGATCGCCTTCTGCGAGACGCCGACGGTGGCGATCTCCGGCCGGGTGAAGATGGCCGAGGCCACGGTCTTCAGCCGGAGCGGGCTCACGCCCTCGCCCAGCGAGTGGTACATCGCGATGCGGCCCTGCATGGCGGCCACCGAGGCCAGCGGCAGCAGTCCGGTGCAGTCGCCGGCCGCGTAGATCCCCGGCACCGAGGTGCGCGAGACGCGGTCGACGGTGATGTAGCCGCCGCGGTCGGTGGCCACCCCGGCACCGGCCAGACCGAGGGGCGCGGTGTTCGGGATCGAGCCCACCGTCATCAGCACGTGCGAGCCGGTCACCGTCCGGCCGTCGGCCAGTTCCACGGTCACCTCGTCGCCCCGGCGCGTCACCCGGTCGGCGCGGGCGTGCTTGATCAGGGTGACGCCGCGCTCGGCGAACGCCTCTTCCAGGACCAGTGCCGCATCCTCGTCCTCGTGCGGGAGCACGCGGTCGCGGCTGGACACCAGGGTCACCTTCACGCCGAGCTCGGTGTAGGCGTGGACGAATTCCGCGCCGGTCACACCGGAACCGACGACGATCAGGTGCTCGGGCAGCTCGTCCAGGTCGTACAGCTGCCGCCAGCTGAGGATGCGCTCGCCGTCCGGCTTCGCATCGGGCAGCTCGCGCGGGGAGGCGCCGGTCGCGATGAGCACCACGTCGCCCTCCAGGGTTTCCGTGGATCCGTCCGCATGCGTCGCGATCACCTCGTGAGCGCCGTTGCCCGGCTGCGTCGCGGAGAGCGCGCCGTACGCGTTGATGATGCGCACGCCCTCGCTGACCAGGCGCGCCCGGATGTCCGCGGACTGCGCGAAGGCGAGATCCTTCACCCGCTGGTGGATCTGCGGGAGGGTGACCAGCGCGGATCCGGCGTCGATGTCGATGCCGAGATCATGCGCCTTGCGGACCTCGGTGCGCACTCCGGTCGACGCGATGAAGGTCTTGCTCGGCACGCAGTCGAACAGCACGCAGGCGCCGCCGATCCCGTCCGAGTCGATCAGCGTGATGTCGGCGCCGTAGGCCGCTCCGGCGAGCGCCGCCTCATAGCCGGCGGGCCCGCCTCCGATGATCACGATCCGCGCCACGACACCACTCCTCGACTTCCACACCAATATGTCCGCGTCCAACTTATCCGGTGGCGCGGATGGACGCGCAGTTCCGTCCGCCGCGGGGATCACCTAGGCTTTTCGCGTGCCCATCTATGCCGCGTATGCGTCGAACATGGACCCCGCACAGATGTTGCAGCGGGCTCCGCACTCGCCGATGTCGTCCACCGGCTGGCTGCACGGCTGGCGACTGACGTTCGCCGGCGACGACATCGGCTGGGAGGGCTCGCTGGCCACCGTCACCGAGGACCGGGACGACCCCGACGCGCGGGTCTTCGTGGTGCTCTACGACGTCCCGCCCGAGGACGAGGCCAACCTCGACCGCTGGGAGGGCACCGAACTCGGTGTGCACCGGAAGATCCGGGCCCGCGTCGACACCCCGAACGGCCCGGTGCTCGCCTGGCTGTACGTGATCGACGGCTACGAGGGCGGGCTGCCGTCGGCCCGCTATCTCGGCGTGATGGCCGACGCCGCCGAGATCGCCGGAGCCCCGGGCGACTACGTGGAGCGGCTGCGCCTGCACGAGGCGCGCAACGTGGGGCCCGGTCCCGACGACCCGCTCGACAACCAGTCCTGACCCACCGCCGCGGGATGCGCGGCGGGAATGCTCAGGGCAGCGGGCCGCCGTGCAGGACCGTGCCCGCGAGCGTGGCGATGCCGACGGCGAGGGCACGCTCGTCGATGTCGAAGTTCGGCTGATGCAGGTCGCACTGCGGGCCGGTCCCCGACCAGACACCCAGCCGCGCCATCGCGCCGGGGACGTGCTCCAGGTACCAGGCGAAGTCCTCGCCGCCCGGGGACTGCGGGGTGTCGACCTCGGCCGCGGGGTCCATCGCGGCCACCGATCGCCGCAGCATGCCGACGCTGCCCTCGTCGTTCACCACCGGCGGGACGCCCCGCACGTAGGTCAGGTCGTAGCTGACGCCGAGCGGTGCGACCAGTTCGCCGACGACGCTGCGCACCAGCGGCTCCATGTCGTCCCAGATCGCGTGGTCGCCGGTGCGGACGGTGCCGCGCAGCCGCCCCTCCTGCGGGATCGCGTTGGGGGCGTCGCCGGAATGCACCGCGCCCCAGCTCATCACGGTGCCCGAACGCGGATCGATGCGGCGGGCCAGGACGCCGGGCAGACCGGTGATGAGCGTGCCCATCGCGTAGATGAGGTCGCTGGTCAGGTGCGGACGCGAGGTGTGGCCGCCCGGACCGCGCAGGTGCACCTCGAGCCGGTCGGCGGCCGAGGTGAGCGGCCCGGACCGCAGCCCGACGGTGCCGACCTGCAGGTGCGGATCGCAGTGCAGCGCGAAGATGCGCGCCAGGCCGTCGGTGACGCCGGCGTCGATCGCGTCGAGCGCACCGCCCGGCATCACCTCCTCGGCGGCCTGGAAGATCAGGCGCACCCCGAACGGCAGGTCGGTGCGGCCGGCCAGCAGGCAGCCGACGCCCATCAGGATCGCGCTGTGCGCGTCGTGCCCGCACGAGTGCGAGACGCCGTCGACGCGCGAGGTGAACGGCAGACCGGTCTGCTCCGGGATCGGCAGCCCGTCGAGGTCGGCGCGCAGGCCGATGCGCGGCCGGTCGGCCGGTCCGAAGTCGCACACCACGCCGGTGCCCTTGGGCAGCACGACGGGCGAGAGCCCCGCGCCGGTGAGCACGTCGACGACCTTCGCCGTCGTGGCGAACTCGGCCATCGAGAGCTCCGGGTTCGCGTGGATCTCGCGGCGCCAGGCGATCACCCGGCCGAAGTTCGCCTCGAGCCAGGCACTGATTCCGGCGTCGACTCCTCCGGCGGTCATCAGAGCAGAGACGGCGGCGTCGGCACGGCGAGGGCCTCCAGCAGCGGGCCGCGCAGGCCGCGCTTGATGGTCGCCTGGTTCGGGCCGACCAGCCCGGCGCGCTCGCGGGCCACCTCGCGGGCGCGGTCCAGCAGCGACTCCACCGCGACGGACTCGTCCACGGCTCCGGCGGCGACCGCATCGGCGGCGCCGTAGCGGCGCGAGGTCAGCATCGCCTCGGTGGCCGTGGCGTCCGGGGTCCGGGTGCGCACGAGGGCGGCCATACCGCGGGTGAACGGCATGGTCAGGGCGGCCTCGGGCAACGACCAGAAGCCCCGCTCGGTCCGCATCACCCGGTGGTCGGCGCAGAGGACCAGCATGGCGCCGGCCCCGAAGGCGTGGCCGTTGACGGCGGCGATCGTCGGGGCCGGAAGGGTCAGCACCCGGGTGTACAGCGCATGGACGCGATCGAGGTACGCCGGAAGCTCGCCCGGTGCCGCGGCGACGTAGTCGGTATCGAGACCGTTGCTGAAGAACTTTCCGGTCGCGCTGAGGATGATCGGCTTGTTCGCGGCGACGGCCTCGTCGAGGGTGGCGCCCACGGCGTCGAGCCACGCCGGCGAGAAGCGATTCTCCGGATTGTTCTCATCGAGTTCGACGCCCGCGGTGCCCAGGAAGACCTCGGCGGCGTCGTCGGTCACGTTCAGATACGGCATGGCAGAGACTCTATCGCTGCTCGATCCACCCCTTGCCCTTTAGGGTGATCACCATGGACCCCACCGTCGATCCAGACGCCGCGGCCGCCGCGGCGGCGGCCACCATCTCCGCCGAAACCGACTGCGGCAGACACGATGTCGCGATCGTCCTCGGATCCGGATGGGCGCCGGCCGCGGACGCCCTCGGGCCGCCGGTCGCCGAGGTCCCGATGTCCCGGCTGCCCGGCTTCACGCCGCCGGCCGCGCAGGGTCACCGCGGCACCGTGCGCTCGGTCCGGATCGGCACCAAGCGGGTCCTGGTCCTGCTCGGCCGGGTCCACGCCTACGAGGGTCACCACCTGGCCCGGGTGGTCCACCCGGTCCGGACCGCGGCCGCCGCCGGCTGCCACACCGTGGTGCTGACCAACGCCGCCGGCGGGATCGCCCCGGGACTGCGGGTCGGCGAACCCGTCCTCATCAGCGACCAACTCAACCTGACCGGCCGCTCCCCGCTGTCCGGCGCACAGTTCGTGAACATGGTCGACGCCTACGCGCCCGCCCTGCGCGCACTGGCCCGCTCCGTCGACCCGGACCTGCGGGAGGGCGTGTACGCGGGACTGCCCGGCCCGCAGTACGAGACCCCGGCGGAGATCCGGATGCTCGGCGCCGTCGGCGCCGACCTGGTGGGCATGTCCACGGTGCACGAGACGATCGCGGCACGGGCCGCCGGTATCGACGTCATGGGAATCTCACTGGTGACCAACCTCGCCGCGGGCATCACCGGCGAGCCGCTGAATCACGCCGAGGTGCTGGCGGTCGGCGCGGCGTCGGCGAGCCGGATGGGTGAGCTGCTGGCCGACGTCGTGGCCGCGATGGACTCGCGGTGACGCTCCACTTCGGCACCGCCGGCCTGCGCGGACCGGTCGGCGACGGCCCGGACGCCATGAACGTCGAGACCGTCACCCGGGCCACCGCGGGCCTCGCGGACTGGCTGCGCCGGCGCCACGCGGCGGGCGGCGCCGTCGTCGTCGGACGCGATGCGCGCCACGGTTCCGAGGACTTCTTCGCGGCGACGACGCAGACCTTCGCCGCCGCCGGCTTCGACGTCGTCGCCCTGCCCGTACCCGGCCCCACCCCGCTCGTGGCCTTCGCCACCCGCCGGCTCGGGGCGGTGGCCGGGGTGATGATCACCGCCTCGCACAACCCGCCGCGCGACAACGGCTACAAGGTGTACCTGGACGGCGGCGCGCAGCTGATCGAGCCGGCCGACCGCGAGATCGAGGCGTGCATCGCGGCGGCCCCGCCCGCCGCGGACATTCCACGCGTACCCGTCGAGCCCGACGCCCGGGCCCGCGCCGTCCGCGACGACTACCTGGCCCGGCTCGACGCGCGCTTCGGCGCGCCGGAGACCACCCCGCTGCGGATCGCGCTGACCCCGCTGCACGGTGTGGGCGGCGCGCTCGCCGTCGAGGCCCTGCGGCGCAGCGGATTCGGCGACGTCCACGTCGTCGCCGCACAGGCCGAACCGGATCCCGACTTCCCCACCGTCGCCTTTCCCAACCCCGAGGAGCCCGGCGCCACGGACCTGCTGCTGTCGCTGGCCGCCGACCGCCGCGCCGACCTGGCTATCGCCCTCGACCCGGACGCCGACCGGTGCGCCGTCGGCGTACCCGGCCGCGACGGCGAATGGCGGATGCTGACCGGCGACGAGACCGGCGCCCTGCTCACCGCCGCGATCCTCGACGAGCGGCAGGCCGCCGGCCGGCACGGTCCGGCACCGGTGGTGGCGTCGTCGATCGTGTCCGGCACTCTCGCCGGTGCGATCGCCGAGGCGCGCGGCGCGCGCTCGGTGCGCACGCTGACCGGTTTCAAATGGCTGGTGCGGGCCGGGGAACCGCTGGTCTACGCCTACGAGGAGGCGCTCGGGCACTGCGTCGACCCGGATGCCGTCCGCGACAAGGACGGCATCAGCGCCGCGGTGGCCCTGGCACGACTCGCCGCGGCCCGCACGCGGACCGGCAGCGATCTGGTGGCCGCGCTGGAGGAACTGATGACCGCCTACGGCCGGCGGGTCACCGCGCAGCGGAGTCTGCGCGTCGAACGGCAGGCGGACCTCGCGGCCCTGATGGCCGGGCTGCGCCGCGACCCGCCTGCCGCACTCGCGGGTGTGCCGGTCGTCGTGGCTGATCTGGCCGCCGGCGGCCCCGGTCCACACACCGACGCCGTAGAATTGGCCGGTCGTGATCGGTCGGGGATCACCGTGCGGATCGTCGCCCGCCCGAGCGGGACCGAACCGAAACTCAAGTACTACGGGGAGGCGGCCGTACCGCCTGGGGACCAGCGGCCCGCGGAGGCGCTCGCCGGACTGCTGTCGGCGGTCCTGGCCGGGCTTCCGGGCGGGACGCTGTCAGAGAGGGGAACGCCGTGACCGACCCGAATCATCCGCATCCGTACGAACCGACCCAGATCGGGCCGACATCCGACGCGTACACGCAGCCGCAGAGCGCGCCGCCGCCGTACAGCGGCGACTACACCCAGCCGCACGCCTACCCGGCCGGGTATCCCGGCGCGTACCCGGGCGGCTATCCCCCGCAGCGCCCGAACCGGACGCCGCAGATCCTCGCCGGCCTCGCCGCGGGGGTCGCGGCCGTCGCGGTGATCGTGCTGATCGTCGTCGCCCTGCGCGGCGGATTCGGCGGCCACCAGAAGAACGACGACGCCGCGCAGCCCGGCGCGGTCACCACGGTGACCGAGCACCGGCCGGGCGGCACCGCCGCGGAGACCACCGTGCCGCCCGCGACGACCACCGTGACCACCACGCCCCCGACGGTGGTCACCGGCTCCCCGGTCTCGGTGACCGGCGCGGACATCCACGGCTTCTACTCCGGCCCGCGCTGCAACGCCGGCGAGGACCCGGCGGTCTTCATCGGCCGCACCAACCGCTCCCTCGTCGTGATCTGCCAGGTCGGCGACCAGACCGGGCGCTACTACTACAAGGGCTACGCCGACGGGAACACCATCGAGGTCGGGTATCCGACGCGCTCGGGGTCGTCGTTCACCGCGACCAACGGGGCCACCCAGTACCTCGTGTCGCCGTCCGCGCTGGTCATCACCGACGGCGGCAGCACCGTGGCGAACGAGCCGATGCTGGACTCCTGGGTGAACTGAGCCCGTCAGAAGTTCCGCGGGCCGAACAGCCGGTCGCCGGCATCGCCGAGGCCCGGCACGATGTACGACTGCTCGTTGAGGCCGTCATCGATCGCGCCGATCACCAGCCGCAACCGGCGAGGCGAGCGGGTGGCGGCGGCTTCCCGCAGCGCCGCCACGCCCTCCCGCGCGCCGATCACGCAGATCGCGGTCACGTCGTCGGCGCCGCGCCGGTCCAGGACCTTCAGGGTGTGCCGCATCGATCCGGCGGTCGCCAGCATCGGGTCGAGCACCAGGACGGGACGTCCGGACAGGTTGTCCGGGAGGGACACCAGGTATTCGTGCGGCCGGGCGGTCTGCTCGTCGCGGGCGACGCCGACGAACCCGACCTGCGCCTCCGGGAGCAGGTTCATCGCCGCGTCCAGCATGCCCAGACCGGCGCGCAGGACGGGCACCAGCAGCGGCGGCCGGGCGAGTTCAGCGCCCTCGAACGGCCCGATCGGCGTGTTCACCATGACCGGCGCGGTGTCGTGCTCGGCCGTCGCCGCGTAGATCAGGTGCGACGACAGCTGCGTCAGAAGTGTCCGGAACTGCGCATTCGGGGTGCGCTCATCGCGCAGCGCGGTGAGTCGTGTCCGGACCAACGGGTGGTCCACCACGGTCAGTTCCAGGGTTCCGTCGTCCATGGCGAGCAAGCGTAACGCGACGCGCCGCGGGAGAAAGTGGAACCGAACGGGACGCTGGCGCGTCAAAACACCATGAAGAATCTCGCAGTCTCACCGCCCGTCCTGTCCACCGTCGCCGGCCGGCACTCCAGCGCCGCCGGCCTGATCGCCGATCGCGCCGTCGCCGAACGGTTCGACGCCGCCACGCTCGCGCCGACCTTCGGCCTGATCGGCGCGCCCTTCCTGGCCGCGCTGTCGGCCGCCCTGCACGCCCGCACCGGGCGGCTCGACGACCTGGCCCGGGCGCATGCCGGCCAGGCCGCGAACACGCTGACCGGGGCGGCGGCCTACGCCGCCGCCGACACCGCCGGTGGACGGGAGATGTGAGCATGAGTTTCGAATTCCTCATCGCGCCACTGCGGACGCTGATCGCAACACTCGGCACCGGTGATCTGCCTGCCGGCGGTCCGGTCGGCGCCCTGACCGCCTCGGGTCCCGCCCTCGGCCGCGCCGCCGCTCTGGCCGGCCGCGCGGCCGCCGACACCGCGGCCGGCTGGACCGGCACGGGCGGGACCGCCGCGGGCACCTTGAGCACCGCCACGGGTAAGACCGATGCGGCCGTCGGCGACGACGGCGCGGACATCGCCGCCCTCGTCGGCTCCGCGGCGCGGCGGGTGAAGGCGGCCAACACCGAACTCAACGCGCTCGCCGACGGATTCGTCGCGGCCGCCGGCGCCGCGGTTCCGTCGCTCACTCCGGCCGCCCTGATCACCCTGGTGCCGCTCGCCGCGAGCTACCTCGCTCGCGGGCTCGCCGTCGTCCATCGCACCCAGTCCGAGCTGGCCGGCGACACCGCCGGGCTCGCCCGGCACCAGGCCCCGGCGACGATCACCTCGACCACCCCGGGCGCGGTGCCGATCCGGCTCCCGGACGGGTCGGTGGCGTACGCGCCCAATCAGCGGGCGGCGACGGCGGTCCGTGCCGCGCTGAGCCAGCGTGGCGTCCCGTACGTGTGGGGCGGCACCACGCCGGCCGGCTTCGATTGCAGCGGGCTCACGCAATGGGCCTACCGGCAGGCCGGGCTCGAGCTCCCCCGGCTCGCGCAGGACCAGGACGCCGCCGGTTTCCGGGTCTCGCAGTCGGACTTGCGGCCGGGTGATCTCGCGGTCTGGAGCGGTCACGTCGCGATGATCGTCGGCAACGGCCAGATGGTCGAGGCCGGAGATCCGGTGCAGGTCAGCGCCATCCGCACCACGAATCTGGACCAGCAGTTCGAAGGCTTCTACCGGCCCCGGTAGTCTCATGCGCATGGCCGGAGACATCGTCCCCATCGAGCTCGGACTCACCGATGGCAACCTGTTCACCCTGTGGGCCCCGCGCTGGCGCGAAGGCGACGACGAGTGGGAGGCCTTCCTCGGGCTCGAGGAGGACCTCTACGGGTTCGATTCGGTCGCCGCGCTGGCCGCATTCGTCCGCACCGACGACGACAACGACCTGGCCGATCATCCCCAGTGGGACACGGTCCGGAAGCTGAAGGCCGAGGAGCTGATCCCGGACGACAAGCACAGCTACGACCTGATCGGCGTGCCGGAACTGGCCGCCGAGGATCCGCGCGGCGAGGTGATCGCCGAGCTCGAGAACGCCCTGGAGATCACCCGCATCATCGGTGAGGTCTGCGAGCTGACCCCGGTCACCAAGTTCTTCACCGCCAACCCGATTCTGGGCGCCGTCACCGTCGGCACCGACAACTTCCACGGCCGCGAGGGCGTGGACTTGTGGGTGCGCATCGGGCGTCTGATCGCCAAGCACTGGGACGACGTGATCGACGCGCTCGACGACGTCGTCACCACCCCCGAGGTCGATGCCGAGGCCCTCGTCGTCGCCGAGGACGAGCTGGATGCCGCCGCCTCCGCCGAGGACGAGGACGAGCCGGAGTTCGAGCCGGTGGATCCGCTCAGCGACGACGAGGACACCGACGACGAGCAGGACGACGCGGACGACCTCGACGAGGAAGACGAGGACGAGGGCTTCTGGGCCGAGGTCGGCATCGACCCGATCCGGATCTTCACCGACGAGGGCGAGTTCCTCACGCTGCGCTGCTACGTGGGCGACAAGCCGGTCTTCCTGGGCAGCAAGGGCACCATCTACGGATTCAGCTCCGAGCGCGCCCTCACCCGCTACCTGGCCGAATCCAACAGCCATGAGCTCGCGCGCGTGTCCACGTACGACGAGGTCCAGTCGATGGCGAACGCCGGCGAACTGACCTACGACGTGCTGCCGGAGAACGAGTACGCGCTGCCCGGCATCGACGAGGACATGCTCGAAGGTCCCCGCCGCGTCGACAGCCGCCAGCTCGATCTGGCCGTCGAACTGCTCACCGACGCCGCCGACTTCGCCGGGATCGACACCGTCGACGAGGCGCTGCGCACCACCACGCCGCTCGGCTGGTTCGTCGACTACGCCATCAAGCCGGACCCGAACCGGCTCGCTCCGTCCGGTCCGTTCGACAACGAGTCCGAGTCGTGGCGCGCCCTGGTCGGCGACTTCGAGGAGCGCCTGGTCCGCCGCGGCTGACCCCGATCGAGCGGAGTGACGCCGGCTTAGCCGAGGAGCACCGCGTACCCGGGCTTGATCACGTCGTCGATCAGCGCGAGCCGCTGGTCGAAGTGCAGGAACGCCGACTTCATCGCGTTGACGGTGAACCGCTCGAAGTCGGCCCAGCCGTAGCCGAAGGCGTCGTGCAGCACCGTGAACTCGCGGCTCATGGTGGTGTTGCTCATCAGCCGGTTGTCGGTGTTCACCGTGACCCGGAAGCGCAGTCGGGCCAGCACGTTGAAGGGATGCTCGGCGATCGACGCCACCGCGCCGGTCTGCACGTTGCTGCTCGGGCACAGTTCGAGCGGGATCCGCTTGTCCCGCACGTAGTCGGCGATCGGTCCGAGCACCGCACCGGAGTAGTCGTGCTGGTCGGGTGACGACCCCGGCGGCAGCGTGATGTCGTCGATGACGCGGACGCCGTGGCCGAGCCGGTCGGCACCGCAGAAGGCGATCGCCTCGTGGATCGACGGCAGCCCGAACGCCTCACCCGCGTGGATGGTGAAGTGGGAGTTCTCGCCCCGCAGGTATTCGAACGCGTCGAGGTGCCGCGACGGCGGGTTGCCCGCTTCGGCCCCCGCGATGTCGAATCCGACCACGCCGCGATCCCGGAACCGGATCGCCAGCTCGGCGATCTCCCGCGACCGCGCGGCATGCCGCATCGCGGTCAGCAGGCACCGCACGACGATCGGCCGCCCCGCGTCGCGGGACAGTTCCTCGCCCTCGGCGAATCCGAGCAGCACCGCCTCGACCACCTCGTCGAGGCTCATCCCCCGCTCGGTGTGCAGTTCCGGGGCGAACCGGATCTCCGCGTACACCACCCCGTCGGCCGACAGGTCCTCCGCGCATTCGCGGGCCACCCGGGTCAGCGCGTGCGGGGTCTGCATGACGGCGACGGTGTGCGTGAAGGTCTCCAGATAGGTCTCCAGCGAGCCGGAGTCGGCGGCCGTGGCGAACCAGGTGGCGAGCGCGTCGGAGTCGTCGGCGGGCAGGGCGTCGTAGCCGTTCTCGCGGGCCAGGTCCAGCACGGTCGAGGGCCGCAGTCCGCCGTCGAGGTGGTCGTGCAGAAGCACCTTGGGTGCGAGTCGGCAGGAGTCCAGGGTGATCGCTTCGGGGATGGCCATGGCCCCACGGTAGCCGCGCCGCACCGGCCCCGGCCGCCGCGCATCGGCAGGTCCGGCGATGTCCACCCGGCCGCCACCGCCCGTTCCCCGGCCCGACGCTCCCCGCCACGCCGAACGGTGACGGTCGAGCGGAGTCGAGGCCACTCGTTCTGGCCGGGGCCGGTCAGAACGGTGGTGGTCCTGCGGCCTCGGCGGCGCGTGCGCGTTCTCGGCGCAGGCGGGCGCGTTCAGAGCGGCGCCAGGCGTGTTTGTAGGCGGTGGCCGCCCGCAGACCGCCCCTGGGTGCGTATCCGCCCTCGTTCCCGGGGCCTGCCGGTACGTGCGAGCCGGGTTCGGGTGGTGCTTGGGACCGGTGGGCACACCTCACCCCGGTGAGCTGGGGGAACAGCCACTGGTTCGGTGCGCGGGTCTCGAACGTCATGCCGTGGACGGTGATCGCGGTCCAGACGGTGCCGTCGTCGTCGATCCACTGCTCATCGACCCACCCGTCTGCGGGGTTCGACGCGCCGAGGTGGGTTTTCAGGAGGTGATGACGCTGACATTTGGGGTTGACATTGCACAAACAGGTCGGGCCGCCCGAGGCCGGGCACACCTGGTCGTATTCCTCGCAGTGATCCAACTCGCAGCGCCACGCCGGCTGGTGACAGCCCGGGATCGTGCACGTGCCGAACAGGGCGCGGACCAAGACGTCCAAGGCCGCGGTCGGCCGGTAGGGGTCGCCGGGCTGGGCGCCGCCGGTCAGGAACGCGGCCGGAGCCGCGCCGTGGACACCGCTGTCGTCTCCGGTGCTATCGGTGCTATCGGTGCTATCGGTGCTATCGGTGCTGTTGGTGGTGTCTCGGTGTTGTTCGTCGGTGGCGGTGCTGCTCGACTCCGCCGCGCCGGAATCGGTGGCGCGGCCGGAACCTGCACGGCCCGCGCCATCAGCGTGGTCGTGACCGTCAACCTGCTCGTCGTCGTGGTTGTGCTCGTCGGGTGGCCGGATCTCGGCCGCGGGACCGGGGCTGCCAGTGGCCTCGGTGTCCGCGCCGTGCTGGGCCGCGGTGCCGGCCGGGTTGTCGCCGGTCGCCACGGACCCGGCCTTCGTATCGAGACCTCGACCAGCATGGAGTCCACTCGATCGGCGGGAAGACGCGTCAGGCCCCGCTGCCGTTGCTGTTGCTGTTGCTGTTGCTGTTGCCGCCGAGTGTGGGGTCAGGAGTTTGTCCAGGTCGAGGTCCCGCACCAGTGCGTCGGGGCGGTGGGTGAGGTCGCGGGCATGGTCGGCGCTGATCGGGCCGTGACCATCGAGGAACCCGGGCTGATCGTCCTGCCCGGTCAGGGTGGACTTCTGGCACACCGCGTGCACGATGATCCGTGCCTGCCGCTCAGAAATCTGCGCGTCGGTCAGGGTGGCGGTGCAGGTGGTCTTGTCCGGGCAGGCACAGGTGAACGGTAATCCCCGTAGACACGCGATCGCCGCCGCCGACCGCCGCGCCCCTATGGTGCGGGGGTCATTCGGGCAGACCCCGGCGACCATCGCCTCCACCGCCTCATAGGCCAGGCGAGTCTCCTCGGCGTCAGCGGTGACATGAATCCCGCCCAGCCCTTCCGCGTAGTCGCGCCGGGTGACATTCTTCCGGCACTGCGCCTTCTCGTGTCGTTTCCGGCTCGCCTCGGCGTCATGGGTGGTGACGATCCGGTCGGCGATCTGCCCGGCCGCCTTCACCGAGACATGCCCCGCCCGAGCCAGGGCCGTGGCGAGGTCGTCA
>NZ_JBPSDN010000039.1:0-34622 GCF_052036135.1 Gordonia marina | reverse complement strand
CCGACCGCGATCTCCGTCCGGTCCGCCACCGTCAACATCATCCGTCCCAGCCCCACCCAGGGTCTCCTACCGCGCTACCCGCAACCCCTCGTGGCCTGCAGTGTTGCTACGACGGTATGACACCGCCCAGTCTTCGCGCCGCTCGTCGTCGGGCGAGGTTTCTGACCATACGATAGGCGCATGCATCGAAAGCGGCTGGCCTGGCTCGGCACCCTGCTAGTTGCGGAGGTCGGCGTCTGGCTCGCCTGGCTCCAAGTCGCGGACCATCTTCCCCAATGGTCGCAGTGGCTTGCATTCGCAGGCGTTGCCTTGGGATTTCTATTGGGGTTTCCGTTGAGTGAGGACGAGGACGGCCACACGACTCGCCTATACAAAGTGCGCCTTCACGGAAAGAAGAATGCGCTCATTGGCAACAGCTCGTCCGCGAATGTTCAAAACACAGGATCTGGGAATGTAAACATTCACAACGGACTCGACCCTGCTCAGCTCATCTCGCTTAACGATCACCTAGACGAGGAAGTAGCTCTTCAAGTGCAAGTCTACGTCGATCGTAGGATGGAAGCATTCAACTCCGACTTGCGGAGATATACCGGAGAGGCCCACGATACCGCGCTGGAGTTGGGCAGGAGCCTCATGTCAGACTTCGTTTCAAAGCTGGCGTCAGATGCTCCCCAGAATATACAATCTCTACGAAGAGCAGATATGCAAGGCGCACTTCTCGCCGCCCAAAAAGGAGCAGCCATCGGCGACAACGGGGATCTTTCAGAAGTCCTCGTAACAATGCTTATTGAGAAGAGTGCAACTGAAGCTAGGTCGCTTAAAGGGATAGTCCTCAACGAGGCAATCGATGCGGCCGCTAAGCTGACGATTGAGCAGATCGACCTCTTGACGGCTGCTCTAATCCTCAGAAGGACGATCTTCTCCGAGATCCTGGACGTAGATACCCTATTCAGGGTACTTGCAGGCCATCTCCCAGACATACGAAATTGTCCCGATTCGGCGACGCTCCCGCACCTTTCGTACGTCGGAGTGGCAACGATTGATCCTACGCGTGACATTTCGCCGCATTCAGGAATCCACGCGGATATCGCAGATATTCTGGCAGAGAGATATGATGGCATACTGACAAACGGTTTTACCAGAGAAGAATTTGGGAATAAGACACGTAACCCTTTTCAGAGCTGGGAAGCCACTTTCGAATTGATGAAATATCAAAGGAGCATTGAGGTTATCAGTGCGAAGGATGACGGCACAGACGTCTATCGAATGCGGGTTGCTTCGTCGGATGATTTGGAGAGCAGATTCTACTTCGGCGACGACATCGGGATGGATCCAGACGACAATCCCTATTGGCCAATGAAGCAAGGATTTCAGGATCTTCTGCGCAGTTGTCGGATGTCATCCAAGACCGTATTGCGGAAGATTCGCGCAACGGATCCTGAGCTTCAGCTGAAACTAGGCAGACTGGAGCAGTGCAATATCGCTGCCCTGAACTTGACGCCGGTTGGAGTCGCGCTGGCTCAGGCCAACTGGCATCGGTTAGACCCGGCATCAGCGCTGCCACTTGACCACTATTTCAAATAGGATCGAGCGGGCGTCACCGCGACTAGCCGAGCAGCGTCACCACGTTCTCGGCGCTAGCCTCTGCACTCATCGAGGCCAGGGCGTTCATCTCCGTGCCACCGTTGGCGAACACGTAGTGCGCGCGATTCGATATACCACACCGACTGGATTGGAACACGCCCAAGCGCAGGGCCTCGGCCATGTCTCTCGGCAACTCGGCGAGGTCGTCGCGATCCAGATCGAAAGCTATCGCACCACTACGGCCAACGTGCAGGGCGATCCCGTAGTCGGGATTCGCCTGCCACCACTCGTTGATCTGGGCAGGGTTGTGCGTCGACTCGGACTCGGTGCCGTACTTGACGACCGGACGGTGGCGGTGACGGTCCTTCGCGGTGATCGCGCGGATGTCCTCGACCACCTCGTCCCAGCCGAACAGGATGTCGTCGTAGGTCAGCCGCAGCGTGATCCAGCGGCCGACCACCGCTTTGCGGTCGCGGGTCCGGTCGTTCTGGTACGACTCCAGACTCGTGTGGTGCTGTCTGCTGTCGCACTCGATCAGAATCCGGCCGATCCGCAGGTCGGTGCGGCCCACCTCGGCGATCTGCGGCTGCACGACCACCGAGAAGTGGAGCGCCCGGAGCCGGACACGTGCGATCGACTCGGTGCCGGACTGGGAGTTCACATCGGTCTTGCCGAACATCGCCACCACATATCTGGGCAGGTGCCCCATCCGGCCGCGCAGTTCCTCGGCGGAGACGTTCCAGGTGTTCAGCACCGAATCGCACACGGCGATCCAGTCCTCCTCCCTCATGCAGCGGGCGGCGCATTCGAGGGCGATCACCACCGGATCGACCCCGACCCGGCCCGCGGCCAGCGGCGAGAACCCCCGGCACCCACTGTCGGCCTTGGCGTTACGGGTGATCCGGCGATGGTCCTCCGGATACCCCGGCGGCAGCCAGAATCCGTACCTGCGCAGCGCCGACACGCACGACAGCACTCCGCCTGCCTTCACCGCCGCGTGCACCCTGTCGTCGTGAGCCGGCGTCGCGTACCAGCCCCGGCGCACGATTTCGAGTTCACCCGCCGCGACCATCCGCCGGATCTCGCGCGCATCGAGTCCGAGCGCTTCCAATTCGGCACGGGAATAGACGCCGTGCACGGCGCCGCACTCGCCGTGGTCGTCATCGATCGCGGTCGTCGTCGCTACATCCCCCATGGAGAGTTAGACGCACGAGGCGGCGGATCGGTTCCCTCGTCCGGAGGCCAATCAGCAGCGTCAGGCGGGACCCGCGACCCGCGTGAGCCGCCGCGTCCCGGAGGCGACCCGCCACGACTGGGCGTGGCGGAACGGCGAGTTCCGCACCGCCCGGTCGGCGACGAAGTACCAATCCATCTGCGCCGCGGCGGGACTCACCGTCAGCACCGCGTAGCCGTGGGCGTCGGTGTCGACCCAGCGGGTGTTCCGGTTGGTCGCCATCAGCGCCGCCGAGGCGGGCCGGCCGAGGGTGTGCTCGGGCACCGAGAGCGTGTCGTCGAGGTTGTTCGACGTCACCGAGGTCACCACGAACTCGGTCGCGGCGTTGCCGCCGGCCGGGTAGTTCGCGGGCCGGCGCGGCACCTCGCACGCCCACGACATGTGGATGTCGCCGGTGATGAACACGACGTTGCGACGGCCGCTCTTCTCGATCGCCGTCAGCAGCCGCTGCCGGTCGGCGGTGTAGCCGTCCCACGAGTCGGTGTTGAACGGCACCCCGCCGCGCGGCAGCCCGAGGAGGTCGGTGAGGATCGCGGCACGCTCGGGATCGAGCGGCGGCAGCAGGATCGGCGAGATCATCACCGGATTCCCGACGATCTGCCACCGGGTGGGCGAGGTCTCGATCCCGCCGGTCAGCCAGCGCATCTGCGCACGGCCGGTGATCGTCGTACCCGGCGCGTCGACGGCCGACGAGGTGGCCGACGGCTGCACGTCGCGGTAGGTGCGCAGGTCGAGCATGGACAACTCGAGCAGATTCCCGTAGCGAAGACGCCGGTAGACGTGCCGCCCGTCCGCGTCGACCTGCGGCCGCACCGGCATCCACTCGTAGTAGGCCTGCTCGGAGTGCGCCTTGCGCGCCGCCCACGACCCCTGCGTACGCGGATCGTGGTTCTCCGCGCCGCGCGCATAGGAGTTGTCCGCCGACTCGTGGTCGTCCCACGTGCAGATGAACGGGTGGGTCGCGTGCGCCGCCCGCAGGTCCGGATCGGTCTTGTACTGCGCGTGCCGGATCCGGTAGTCGGCCAACGACACGATGTCGTGCGCGGGCTGGTGCCGCCGCACCGGCCCGTGCTTACCGCCGTACTCGCCCGGCCCGTACTCGTAGAGGTAGTCGCCGAGATGCACGACGGCGTCGAGCCCGGGCTTCTTCGCGAGCTCGCGATACGCGCCGAAGTACCCCGCCTCCCAGTTGGAGCAACTCACCACCCCGAAGGTCGCGCGCTGAAGATCGTCGGCCGTGGCCGGTGCGGTCCGGGTGCGGCCGACCGGCGACACCGCCCCGGCCGCGGGACCGTCGAGCACGCGAAACCTGTACCAGTACAACGTCTTCGGCGACAGCCCGCCGGCGTCGACCTTCACCGTGTGATCGCGCGAGGCGTCGGTCGAGGCCGTCCCGGCGGCCACGATCGACGGGAACGACGGCGACGTCGCCACCTCCCACCGCACCGTCGAGCCGGCTCCGCGCCCCGACCCGGGCGCCGCGTCCGGCGTCGGCGTGATGCGGGTCCACAGGATCACCCGGTCGGGCAGCGGGTCGCCGGAGGCGACCCCGTGGGCGAACACCGCACCGCCCGGCCGCGCCGCGGCGAGTGGCGCCGAGGCCAGGCCCGCGCCGACGATTCCGGCACCGGCCGCACCGACGAAGGTGCGCCGGGAGACGCCGGCCGAGCGGCGGGGCGGGAACTGGGCGGAAGCGGGATCGGGTCCGGAATGTCGCACCCGGCCAGCTTTCCGGTGTCACTTGAACTTCCAGCGACGCCGGAGTGTCCGGACAGCGACCGTTACCGACCGGTAGATGAACTCTCGGACACCGGTACCAGTCCGACGGCGGCATGCACGACCACCAGCTCGGTCAACGCCCCCAGCAGCGGCGACCGCAGGCCCCAGTGCTGCCAGTACAGCGGGACGTCGATGGGCTCGTCGGACAGCCGGACCAGACCCGCGCCGATCACCGGATCGTCGAGCTCCGTCTGCGGGATCGCGCCCCAGCCCATGCCGGCCGCGATCGCCCGCCGGTACTCGCTCGCCGCGGGCATGAGGTTGACCGGCGGCGACAGCCGGCCGGCCGTCGGCGCCAGCTGGGCCAACGTCTGCCGCTGCACCGCATCGTTCTGGTCGAACATCATCATCGGCGCCCGGGCGACATCGGCGGCGACCGGCCCGTGCGGCAGCCAGTGCGCGACGAACTCGGGCGATGCCACCGGGAAGTAGCGCAGCGCGCCGAGCGCGAGGGTCCGGCAGCCGCGCACGACGATCGGATCGGAGGTCACCGCGCCGATCACGTCGCCGGACCGGAGCAGGTCGGCGGTCACGCTCTCGTCGTCGCGCCGCACCTCCACCGTCACCGGATGCGCACGGTGGAAGTCGGCGAGCACCGGCAGGAACCAGGTCGCGAGCGAGTCGGCGTTGCACCCGATCCGCACGGCCACGCGCGGCCGGTCGCGCGGGTCGTCGGCGACGGCCTCCTGCAACGCGAACTCGGCTCCGGCCTCGTCGACCAGCAGCTGCCACTGCCGGCCGAGCCGCAGCAGGATCTCGCCGTCGACGGTCGGCCGCGCGGGCTTGGTGCGTCGGACCAGGACGCGACCCACCGACTGCTCGAGCGCCTTGATCCGCTGGCTCACCGCCGAGGGAGTCAGGTCGAGGGCGGTGGCCGCGGCGTCGAACGACCCCTCCTGCACCACCGCCGTCAGGGTCCGCAATCCGTCCGAACTCAGCTCCATATCAATCATTCTAATGTTTCATCAAAATCATTCGCTGGACTCAGCAGAACCGCGGACCTAGCGTCGAGAATCGTGAACACCGCGCTCCTCGTCGCCGCCACCGGACTGGCGACCACCCTCGGCCTCATCGTCGCCATCGGCCCGCAGAACCTCTTCGTGCTGCGCCAGGGCCTCACCGCGACGCACGTGCTGCCGGTGATCGCGCTGTGCACCGTGAGCGACGCGATCCTGATCCTCGCCGGAACCGCCGGACTCGGCGCGGTGGTCACCTCGCATCCCGGCGTCGTCGACGGTCTCCGCTATCTCGGCGGCGCCTACCTGCTGGTGCTGGGGGCACTCGCCGCCAGACGCTGCGTGCGACCCGTCGTGGCCACCGCACCGGACCTCGATGCGGCGACGTCGGCCGGACTGTGGGCGGTCCTCGGCACCGCGGCCGCGATGACCTGGCTCAACCCGCACACCTACCTGGACACGGTGGTGCTGATCGGCTCGCTCGCCAACAGCCACGGATCCACCCTGCGCTGGGTCTTCGCCCTCGGCGCGTGCGCGGGCAGCGTCCTGTGGTTCGTGGCACTCGGCAAGGGCGCGAGCCGGATGTCGCCGCTGTTCCGCTCCCCGCGGGCCTGGCGCGTGCTCGATGCCGTCGTCGCCGTCGTGATGGGCGGTATGGGAATCGCGCTCATCGCGGCGAGCTGACCCCGGCGACGCACTACCCTGGCCGCATGCCCGACGTCAGCGAACTGAGCCAACGACTCCCGAGCGGCATGGTGGTGACCGACCCGGAGATCCTCGCCGCCTATCGCCAGGACCGCGCACAGGATCCCGAGGCCGGCACACCGCTCGCCCTGGTCCGGCCGCGCACCACCGACGACGTCCAGACCGCCGTGCGCTGGTGCGCCGAGCACGGTGTCCCGATCATCACCCGCGGCCGGGGCACCAGCCTGTCCGGCGGCGCCACCGCCGTCGACGGCGCCCTGATGATCACCACCGAGAAGATGCGCGGCGTCACCGTCGACACCACGACCCGCACCGCCGTCTGCGCGCCCGGCATGCTGAACGCCGAGGTCAAGGCCGCGGCCGCCGAGCACGGCCTCTGGTATCCGCCGGACCCGTCGTCGTTCGAGATCTGTTCCATCGGCGGCAACGCGGCGACCAATGCGGGCGGCCTGTGCTGTGTGAAGTACGGCGTCACCGTCGACTACATCCTCGGCATGCAGGTGGTGCTGGCCGACGGCCGGGCGGTCCGGCTCGGCGGCAAGCAGCTGAAGGACAGCGCGGGGCTCTCGCTGACCCGCCTGTTCGTCGGCAGCGAGGGGCTGCTCGGCATCATCACCGAGGTCACCGTCCGGCTGCTCCCCGCGCAGGCCCCGGCCAGCACCGTGGTCGGGATCTTCCCGAGCGTCCGCGCCGCGAGCCAGGCGGTGATCGCGGTGACCGCGCAGACCCGTCCGGCGATGCTCGAATTCATGGATTCGACGTCGATCAACGCCGTCGAAGACGTGCTCAAGATGGGCCTGGACCGCGAGGCCGGCGCCATGCTGATCGCCCAGTCCGACGCGCCCGGCCCCGCCGGTGCCGCGGAGATCGCCCTGATCGAGGAGGCCTTCCGCGTCTGCGGCGCCGGGGAGGTCTTCGCCACCGACGACCCCGACGAGTCCGAAGCCTTCACCCAGGCCCGGCGCATCGCGATCCCGGCCGTCGAGCGCAAGGGCTCGCTGCTGCTGGAAGACGTCGGGGTGCCGCTGCCCGCACTGCCCGACCTGGTCGACGGGGTGGCGGCCATCGCCGCCGACAACGGCGTCACCATCGCGGTGATCGCCCACGCCGGCGACGGCAACACGCACCCGCTGATCGTGTTCGATCCGGCCGACCCCGACGAGGCACGACGCGCCCAGCTCGCCTTCGACCAGGTGATGGGCCTGGCCGTCGAGATGGGCGGCACCATCACCGGCGAGCACGGCGTCGGCCGTCTCAAGAAGGGCTGGCTGCCCGCGCAGCTCGGCGACGACGTGATGGAGCTGACCGCGACCATCAAGCACGCGCTCGACCCGCAGGGGCTGCTGAACCCCGGCGTCATGCTCTGACTTCCACTCCGGAAGTCCCGTTCGTTCAGATCCTGGACACCTGACGGTCGCCCATGGTTCAGAATGGCAAACCATGGCGCTCCTCACCGCGATCATCGTTCTCGCGACCCTCGCCGCGATGACGAGCGGCCGCGTGCCCGCGGTCCTGGCGCTGATCACGGCCCTGGTGGCCGCCGGCCTGATCGGTATCGCCACCCCCGCCCAGCTGTTCGCCGGCGTGAGCAACGGCGGCGTGATCACGATCGCGGCCATGCTGGTGATCGCCAAGGGTGTGCTGGCCACCGGGGTGGTCTCCCGGGTCACGTTCCGGCTGCTCGCCGGGGTCAAGACGCCGGTCCAGACACTCGTTCGCCTCATCCCGCCGGTCGGCCTCATCAGCTCCCTGATCAACACCACCCCGATCGTCGCCATGCTGATCCCGGCCACCAAGGAGTTGCAGCAGCGCTCGGGCATTCCGGCGCGCTCGGTGCTGCTGCCGATCGCCCACGCGACCACCCTGGCCGGATCGATGACGCTGATCGGCACCAGTTCCAACCTGATCATCGCGGGTATGGCAGAGAGCGACGGCGTGAAGCTGTCGATGTTCTCGTTCGTGCCGATCGCGGCCCCGGTCGCGGTGATCGGCTGAATCGCCATCGTCGTCAGCTCGCGCTACCTGCTCCGCAGCAAGCCGAAGGTCCGGAAGAAGGAACTCACCTGGCGCGCGGAGATCCCGGTGTCCGGCAAGGCCGTCGCCCTGGGCAAGACCGCCGAGGAGGTCGGGATCGCGCGCACCGTGGAGTACGAGTTGATCGACGTCCGCCGCTGGGGCGAATCAGTGGTCCCGGACAGTCCGATCGAAGAGGGCGACATCCTGGTCTACCGCTGCACCGACCGCGGCGTGCGCATGCTGTGGGCCAGCCCGCGGTTCGGGCTCGCCCCGAATCACCTCTTCGCCGTCACCCTCGACACCGGCTACTCCGGCAGCATCCGCGACCTGCAGGACGACGAGGACCTGCTTGTGGTGGCCGCCGAGACCAAGAAGCGGTTCCGCGACACCCGGGCCCGGCCGGGCGCCACGGTGTACGTCTCGACGTCGTCGCGCGAGGTGCTGAACAATCATCCGGAGGTCGGCCTGTGGCAGAACGCCGCGGGCAAGGCGCCGCAGACCGGGAAGACCTGGATCGCGCTGGCGATCCTGCTCGCGGTGATCGTGGCGGCGTCGTTCGGCCTGGCCCCGGTGGAGTTGATCTCCTCGGCGGGCGCGGTCGGCATGGTGCTGTGCGGGGTGCTCACCCCGCGCTCGGCGGTCCGCGCGCTGGACTGGAACATCCTGGCGATCATCGCCGGCTCGATCGGCCTCGGTGTGATGGTGGTGCAGAGCGGCCTGGGCGGCTACATCTCCGACGGGATCATCGCGCTGTCGTCGGGGAGTGTCCCCGCAGTGGTCGCGGTGATCGCGGTCGGCACGGCGCTGCTGACCAACTTCGTGACCAATGCCGCGGCGGCGTCGATCCTCACCCCGGTCGCCATCGCCATCGCGAACTCGATGGGACTCAACCCGATGCTGCTGCTGGTCCTGGTCGGCACCTGCATCTCGTTCACCTTCCTGAATCCCTACAGCCATCAGTCGAACCTGATGGTGATGGAACCCGGGCGGTACACGACGACGACGTTCGTGCGCTTCGGCATCCCGCTGACCCTGGTCAGCCTGGTGACCGCCTTCGCCGTCGCCTGGCCGCTCCTGGAGTTCTGGCACTGAAGCAGCGGCCGATCCGGCACACTCGGCGTATGGGAGGACCTCGACCGATCGTCGCCACACTGTGCCTGGTCACCGGCCTGCTCGCCGGTCTGCTGACGGCGGTGCCCGGCCCGGCGGCGGCCCGCGCGCTGCCCGACGACTTCCTGTGGGGTGTCGCCGCCTCCGGCTTCCAGACCGAGGGATCGTCGCCGGACAGCAACTGGCGCCGTTACGCACGGTCGCCGAAGACGCACGACGACATCGGCACCTCCGTCGACTTCCGGCACCGCTACCGGCAGGACATCGCCCTGGCGAAATCGCTCGGCGTCCGGGTGTACCGGGTCGGGATCGAATGGGCCCGCATCGAGCCCGCTCCCGGCCGGATCGATCGGCGCGAACTCGCCTACTACGACGACCTCATCGCGTCGATCGCCGCCGCCGGAATGCGGCCGATGATCACCCTCGACCACTGGGTGTACCCGGGATGGATCGCCGATCGCGGCGGCTGGGCCGATGCGCGGACCCCGGCGGCCTGGCTCACGCAGCAGCGTCGCGTGGTGGACCGGTACGCGAGATACCACCCGCTGTGGATCACGGTGAACGAACCCGCGGCCTACGTGCTGAAGGAAGTGCAGTACGGCGGCCTGCCCGCACAGCTGGCACCGGTGATGTTCGATCGGCTGGTCGCGGTGCACCGCACGATCTACGACTACATCCACCGGCGCGATCCCGGCGCGATGGTCTCCTCGAACGCCGCCTACATCCCCACCGTCCAGCCGGCGCTCGACACGCTCTTCCTCGACCGGGTCCGCGACAAGCTCGACTACGTCGGTCTCGACTATTACTACTCGGTGAGCCCGACCCGGCTGGGCGCGGCGAACATCGTGACCGACGAGCCGTGGAAGGCGCCGGTCTCCGCCGACGGCCTCTATTACGCGCTGCGCGACTACGGCCGCCGGTTCCCCGGCACACCGCTGTACGTGGTGGAGACCGGGATGCCGACCGAGAACGGCGCGCCCCGGCCCGACGGCTACCGCCGCGACAACCACCTGCGCGACCTCGTGTACTGGACCCAGCGCGCCCGCGACGACGGCCTGAACGTGATCGGCTTCAACTACTGGAGCCTCACCGACAACTACGAATGGGGAAGCTACACACCGCGTTTCGGGCTGTACACGGTCGACGTCAAGACCGATCCGGCACTGCGACGACGACCCACACCCGCGGTGGCCGCCTATCGCCGGATCATCGCGACCGGCGGCGTCGGACCGGACTACCGGCCCACCCGGCCGGCCACCTTCTGCTCCCTCGTCGCCGCTCCCGCGAGCTGCACCGAGCCGGTGCACTGACCCGGGCGCCCACTCCGGCGCCGGCCCCGGCGCCGATCAGTCCGCGGCCGGCGGCGGCGGAGGTGTGGGCGCACCGACCGGCGGCGGGATCTTCGGGTAGCCCTTGGTCGAGAGCACCATGCCCGGGTTGCCGGGGCCCGCGGGATCACCGGAGCCGGGACGCGGGCGGCCCGGTGACGGGTCCCAGTCGGTCTCGACCAGCTTCTTCTGCACCCAGATCGCCAGGGCGAGGATCGCCGCGCCGATCGCGAGCATCACGATCACGCCACCGGCGCCACCGATCTTGGCAGCGTTGCCGAGCAGCAGGCCGTACCAGCCGAAGTCGGCGTCGCCGAAGGTGGTGTTCTCCTCGCCGAAGCCGCCGAGCACGCCGACGAGCACTGCGGGCAGGAAGGTGATCAGCAGACCGTTGGCGAACGCACCGCAGATCGCACCGACCCGCCCGCCGGTGGCGTTGCCGTACACGCCCGCCGCACCACCGGTGAAGAAGTGCGGCACCAGCCCGGGCAGCACCAGCGCCCAGCCCCACCAGGGGCCGAACCACAGGGCGATCGCCGCCAGCCCCAGCAGGCCGGCCACGAAGCTGGAGATGAAGCCGATGAGCACGGCGTTCTGCGCGTAGGGGAACACGATCGGCGCGTCCAGCGCCGGCACCGCGCCGGGCACGATGCGCTCGGCGATGCCCTGGAAGGCCGGCACCAGCTCGCCCAGGATGGTGCGGACGCCGAACAGGATCACCGCGACGGCCACGCCGAAGCTGAGACCCATCGTCACGCCCTGCATCAGGAAGTTGCCCATGCCGCTCGCGCCACCGGCACCGTCGGCGTCCGCGTAGGCGAGGTACGCCTGCGAGCTGCCGACCCGGCCGACGTAGACCAGCGACACGATGATGTACATGAGCACCATCGACAGCGCCGTGGCCACCATGGAATCCCGCAGGAAGCGCAGCGACTCGGGCAGTTTCAGGTCCTCCGTCGACCGGCTGCGCTTGCCGCCGGTCCACCGGCCGACGATGCCGGCGACCACGTAGCCGAGCGTGCCGAAGTGCCCGATCGCGATGGTGTTGTCGCCGGTGATGCGCTTGGTCCACGGCTGCGAGATGGCCGGCAGCGACACCATCACGACACCGAGCAGGACGCCGCCGATGATCACCACCGACACTGCGTTCAGACCGCTGGTCGCCAGCACGATGGTCAGCAGCGTCGCCATGAACAGCGTGTGATGACCGGTGAGGAACACGTACCGCAGCGGGGTGAACCGCGCGAGCACCAGGCTGATGATGAACCCGAGGATCATCAGCCAGGCGACCTGCGCACCGTAGGTGTCCTGCGCGATGCCGACGATCGCCTCGTTGGTGGGCACCACGCCGTGCGACTTGGTCGACCCCTTCAGCATCACGCCGAGCGGGTCGAGCGAGGCCACCACCAGCGTCGCGCCCGCGCCGATGAGCAGGAAGCCGAGCGTCGCTTTGAGCGCACCGCCGATCACCTGCCCCACGCTCTTGCGCAGCGCGATCAGACCGACCGCGGTGATGATGCCGATCAGGTACGCCGGGACCGCGAGGATCTCGTTGACGATGAATTCGGCGATGGTGACGAGCCAGTTCATGATCGTCGTCCCCTCAGATGTCGTAGTTGGCGCGGAGCGCGGCGTCGATCTCCGCGGTGGAGGTGAAGTTCTCGATGACGGTCATCGGCACCCCGAGGTCGCCGAGCGCCTTGGCGATCTCCCCGGAGGTGAGGATCAGGTCCGCCTCCTTGGCCTTCCCCTTCGCCGAGATCGTGTCGGTGGCCTCCACCTCGATGAACGGCGACCAGCCCCACTCCCCCAGCACCTTCTCCAGGGTGTTCTTGAGGAACAGGCTGGTCCCGACCCCGTTGCCGCAGACGGTGAGGATCTTGTTCTTGGTGGTGCCGCGCGCCGCCCCGGACGACGACGTCCGAGCGGTCTCGGGGGCCGCCGGAGCCGCCCCGCCGTCGAGGACCCCGAGCACCTCGGCGGCCGAGGTGGCGGCGGCGAGCGCGGCACGACGCGAGGCGTCGCCGATCACCTTGGCCAGCTCCGCCATCGCCGTAGTGTGCGCCTTGGCGTCGCTCGCCGCGAGCGCGACGACCAGATCCACCGGGTCGTTGCCGGGACTGCCGAAGGCGACCGGCTCGGCCAGCCGCACCCACGACATCCCGGTCCGCAGCACCGCGGGCGACGGGCGTGCATGCGCGAACGCGAAGCCCGGCGCGATCACGATGTACGGCCCCTTCTCCAGGACCGAATCGACCATCTCCCGCGTATAGACGTCGGTGGTGACACCGGTCCGGACCAGCAGCGCACCGGCGACGCCGATGGCCTCCTGCCAGTCGTCCGCGGCGGCGTCGAGGACGATGGCCTCCGGACTCAGCAAATCAGTCAATGCGCTCACGTCCGGCACGGTATCGGACACCGGGCGGGCGTGTGGCCGTTCTCCGGGGTAGCCGATGCACCGTGGCACGAAATGATGCCATTGGTTAATGTCATCGTTCGTGTCCACGAATCGACAGCTCGAATCCGTCTACGTCCTCGGCGGCAACCGCATCCCGTTCGCCCGTTCCAACGGCGCGTACCTCGACCAGACCAACCAGACCATGCTGACGGCCGCTCTCGACGGTCTCGTCGAGCGCTACGGCCTGGCCGGCGCACATCTCGGCGAGGTGGCGGGCGGTGCCGTGGTGAAGCTGGCACGCGATCACAGCCTGACGCGGGAAGCGTTGCTGGACACCGAGATCGCCCGGTCGACGCCGACGGTCGACATGCAGCAGCAATGCGCCACCGGCGGCCAGACCGTGGTGCACATCGCCAACAAGATCGCCTGCGGGCAGATCGAGTCGGGCGTCGCCTGCGGCGCGGACACCACCTCCGACCCGCCGATCGGCTTCGGCCCCCGCCTCCGCGGGCAACTGGTCAGGCTGAACGCCGCCCGGAGCACCGCAGACCGGATCAAGCTCGCCGCACGACTGCCTCTCGCCCTGGACTTCGACGTGCCGAGCCCCGCGGAACGTCGCACCGATCTGGTGCCCGGCGCCGCCCAGGCGGTGACCGGTGCGGCCTGGGGCGCGTCGCGCGCCGACCAGGACCGGATCGCCCTCGACTCGCACGCCAATCTCGCCGCCGCCTACGACAGCGGCTTCCTCGACGATCTGGTGACCCCGTTCGCCGGCCTCACCCAGGACGACAACCTGCGCCGCGGTCTGGACGCCGAACGACTCGCGGAGCTGAAGCCGTGCTTCGGCGGCCCGGACGGGACCATGACCGCCGCCAATTCGACGACGCTGACCGACGGCGCCTCCGCGGTCCTGCTCGGCACCGCCGGCTGGGCCGCCGGGCGCGGCCTGACGCCGATGGCGCGGGTGGTCGACGCCCAGAGCTGGGCGGTGGACTACGTCGACGGCGACCCCAAGACGCAAGGCGTGCTGATGGCTCCCGTGTACGCGGTCAGCGAGCTGCTCCGGCGCAACGACCTGGCGCTGCAGGATTTCGACTTCTACGAGATCCACGAGGCCTTCGCCTCACAGGTGCTGTCCACCCTGGCCGCCTGGAACGACGCCGAGTTCTGCCATACCGAGCTGGGCCGGGAAGCGCCGATGGGCACCATCGACCGCGACCGGCTGAACGTCACCGGCGGCTCGCTGGCCACCGGTCACCCGTTCGGGGCGACCGGCGGCCGGATCGTGGCGACCCTCGCGAAACTGTTGCAGCGCAAGGGATCCGGCCGCGGCCTGATCTCCATCTGCGCGGGCAGCGGCATGGCCGTCACGATGATCCTCGAAGCCGTCTGAACGAGCGCCGACCGGAGTCGGCGGTCGTCAGTGGTGTCGCGACCGCGGCACCCAGCGGCGGCTACTTCACCTCGGTGGTCATCACCCGCCAGATGCCCAGCACGCCGGGGATACCGACCCAGAGCACGAAGCAGACCAGCACGTGCGCCCAGGTCTCGGCACCGGCGGACGGGTGGGAGAGCGGGTCGAACGCGGTGCTCGGGCTGATCCAGTCGGCGATCGAGTCGAAGACGGTCCTCTTGCCGCCCTCGTCGAGCCCGCCGGAGGCCAGGGATCCGACCGTGAGCACGGTCGGCACGATGAACGACGGCACGATCAGATACACGACGATGCCGCCGGCCGTGTTCAGCAGCGCCAGCGCCATCGCGAAGGCCATCAGCAGCTCGAAGAGGCCGTTCACACCGGAGAACCGCAGCGCCGGCCCGGACGAGTCGAACGACGCCCCGCGGGCCCCCGCGATGATCGCCGCGAGCGCCACATAGGCGATGAACAGGGCCAGCGCGAGGCCGAAGGCGGCGCAGAACTTGGCGGCGACCACCCGTTCGCGACGAGGTTCCAGGGTGAAGGTGCTCAACACCGAACGCTGTCCCCATTCGCTGGTGACCAGCATGATCGTCACGATGCCGACGAAGGTGGGCGTCATCATGCCGAAGACACGCACCGAGGTCGCGAAGTCGGTGGGCGTCCGCATGAACGCCAGAATGAGGAGGGTGATCAGCCAGATCACGCCGAGCAGACCGAGCAGGATCCAGGTACTGCGGGTATTGAGGAGCTTGCGCAGTTCCACCGCGGCCAGGCGCCCGAACGGCACCCCGGGGAGAGACGGATCGATGTCTTTGGCGGGCAGGACTGGCGCGCTCATGCGTGACCTCCGGGGTAGCCGGGACCGGCCGGTCCGGGCGGATAGGGCTGCGTGTACTGCGGCGGCGCCGCGGGCGGGGCGTATCCCGGCCCGGGCGGCGGGGCGAATCCGGGTGGCGGGGCGTAGCCGACCTGCGGGGCGTAGCCGGGCGGCGGGGCGAACCCCGGCGCCCCGGGCACATCGCGCTGCGCCCCCGAGGTGAGTTCCAGGTACATCCGTTCCAGGTTCCCGGTGCCGGCCCGGCGCAGCTCGGTCAGCGCGATCGACGACGACGCGACCAGCGCGCCGACGGTGGCCGGGTCCGACTCGGCGTATAGACCGCCGTTCTCCGGGCGGCACGCGATACCGGCCGCGGTGAGCAGCTGGGCGAGCGCGGCGTCGTCGTCGGACGACACGGCGGTGCCCGGCTCCCCGGTGAGCGCGTCCTTGGTGCCCTGCGCCATGATCCGGCCCTGCCCGATCACGATGAGATAGTCGGCGATCAGCTCGATCTCGTGCAGCAGGTGCGAGCTCAGCAGCACCGTGCCACCGGCGTCGGCGAAACCGCGCAGCACCCCGCGCATCCAGTGGATGCCCGCCGGGTCGAGGCCGTTGACCGGCTCGTCCAGGATCAGCACCTTGGGGTCGCCGAGCAGCGCGTTCGCCACCCCGAGCCGCTGCCGCATACCGAGCGAGTAGTGGCCGACGCGGCGGCCCGCCTCCTGCTGCGTCAGCCCGACCAGGTCCAGCAGCTGGCCGACGCGGGCGTCGGACAGGCCCATCGTGCGCGCGCTCAGCAGCAGCGTCTCGCGGCCGGTGCGGCCGTTGTGGAACGCGGACGCGTCGAGCAGCGTGCCGACCTGCAGCGCCGGATTGGGGATGTCCCGGTAGGCGTACCCGCCGATGGTCGCGGTGCCGCCGGTGGCCGGGGTGAGTCCGGTCAGGATCCGCAGCGTCGTCGACTTGCCCGCGCCATTGGGTCCGAGGAAACCGACCACCTGTCCCGGCTGGCAGGTGAACGACACGTCGTCCACCGCCAGCAGATTCTTGTAGCTCTTTCTCAGATGCTCTACGACGATCACCCCGCCCATCATGCCCGCCCATCGCCTCGAATCAAGCGCCTACACTCGCCCTCGTGTCCCCTCTCGAGCGCATCGTGCTGCCGAACGGCGTCGGGCTCGCGGTCGCCGTCGACGGCTCGACCACCGCCGATGCCACCACCGTCCTGCTCAATCCGGGCATGGGCATGCCGCAGGCCACCTGGGAATACACCGGTGTCACCCGGGGCCTGGCCGACGCCGGATTCCGGGTGATCTCGTACTCGGCGCGCGGCGTGACCCCGTCCGATGCGCCGCCCCCGCCGTACGACGTCCCCACCATGGCCGACGACGCCGCGCTGCTGCTGGACCACCTCGGCGTCGAGCGGGCCATCCTGGTCGGCTACTCGATGGGCTGCTATCTCACCCAGGCCCTGCTGGAACGACGCCCGGGCACCGCGCTCGGCGTCGTCATGACCGCCGGGCTGAACTCGTCGGAGATCGGCCGGCTGGTCAACGACATGGAGCTGGCCCTCTTCGCCCGGCTCGGCGAGGTCCCCGTCGAGGTGTCGGCGTTCGAGACGCTGATGACCACGCTGGCCCCACCGGCGCTGCAGGACGGCGAGACCGTGCGCGTCTGGCGGGAGATGCTGACCGACGGGCAGAGTTCATGGACGTCGCCCGACGGGCAGCACGGGCAGCTCGCCGCGTCGAGCGGCTGGATGAACCGCGGCGAGCCCACGCGCGAACGGCTCGCCGCGATCGACGTGCCCACCCTGGTGATCGCCTACGAGAACGATCTCTTCTTCCCGCCGAAGACCAGCCAGGCCGCCGCCGAGATGATCGACGGCGCCGAATTCGTGCAGATCAACGGGCTGTCGCACGGGGGTCTGATGCTCGATCCGGACCGCACCGCGACTGCGCGCATCGTCGACTTCTGCGAGCGGATCAGATCTGGTGACCGTCCCACTCGTGGTCGTGCATGAAGCCACCGGCCAGACCCACCCGGTACTTGATGCTGTTGCGCAGGATGTTGATGTAGGCCGGCACCAGCATGGCCGCCGGCCCCATGTCGCCGCGCTCGGCGATCACGTCGTCGGCGCTGCGGAACGCCTTCCAGAACTTGCGGAAACTGTTGCCGGGCAACGCATCCTTGCGCCAGCCGTACAACGTCATGCCGATGCCGATCATCCGGGTGCGTCCGGTGGGCGGGGTGATCAGCTCGGTGTTCTCACCGAAGAAGGCCCGGTCGACGCGGTTCTCCGGCGTGAACAGCATGATGCCGCTGGTCGCCCGCGGATTGGCCTCGATGGTGAACAGCCCGCGTTCGGGATGGTCGATGAAGTCGAAGCCGATGTGTCCGGTGAATCCGGTGCGCCGCACCACATCTCGCACCCATTCGAGGATGCCCGGGTGCTCCACCTGCTCGAACACCAGGCACGACGAGCCGCCGATCGCGTAGCCGACCGGGTACAGCGCGTGCGCGTACACCTCGCCGTCGCGGCAGATCGAGTAGCTGCAGTAGCGGTCGCCCTCCATCCACTCCTGCGCGATCCACGGGTTGGTGGGATCGAAGATCAGCTGGGTCAGCGGGTCGCCGGGGTAGGCCTTGTACACCTCCTGCGAACCACGTGAGTAGGCCTGTTTGACGGCGAACGGGCCGTCGAAGTCGAGTTTCGCGATGTCTTCCGGCCCGGTGATCGCCGCGAACTTCAGCGTCTGAATCCCCAAGTCCTGCAGGAGTTCCTGGAACTTCAGCTTGTTGTGCAGCTGATCTTCGAGCGCGAAATCGGAGAGGAAGAGGTCGCACGACGGCGGGAAGAGCCCGGCCATCATCGAGAGGATGTCGGTCTCCTCGTGAATCGGGATCACCATGTCGATGCCCTCGGACTCGACGATCGCGGCGATCTCCCGGCAATACTCCTGCGGCCGGTACTTCGGCGGACTGACCCGGTGAAAACCGTCGACCGCGTGCGAGAAGCGGCTCACGGCGATCGGCACGCTGTCGGCGATGCTGACCCGATGCCCCGCATCGGCGAGCAGCCTCGCGAGATTCAGGGTCAGGAACGACCTGCCAAAGGTGATGAGGATGTGCTTACGCTTACCTTCGTCCACGCGGACCAGCGTAGACCCCCGTGTCGGGGGCACCTGATAGCGTTCTCATGCAACCCGATTCCCCCTCTTCCCTCGAAGGACTCCCCTTGTACGCACTCGGAATCATCGCCGCGATGATGGCCGCCGTTGCGTATGGCATGTCCACCGTCTTGCGCGCGCTCGGCGCGCGGCGCGTCGCGGTCGCCGAACGCGAGGAAACAGGTCTCGACCAGCCGGAATCCACCGACGACGGGGCGGCCCCGTCGATGTCGTCGACCGTGGCCACGCTCGGTGATCCGGCCTTCATCCTGGGCACCGTGATGGTGGTCATCGGCTTCGCCGGCGGTGCCGTCGCGGCCCGCTTCCTGCCGCTGTTCCTGGCGCAGTCGATCGTCTCGGCGAATCTGATCGTGACCGCCCTGGTCGGCACCTTCATCCTGAACATCACGCTGCATACCCGCGACTGGGTGGCGATCTGGCTGGTGGTGCTGTCGCTGGCGCTACTGGGCATCTCGTCCGCGCCGAGCGCGAACGACCACGCCAGCACCACCTTCCACTGGGGGCTGCTCGGCGCCGCGTTCGTGATCGGCGCGATCGGCCTCGTCGGCGTCTACACGCTCGGCGCCTACGCGGCCTTCGTCGGCGGTTTCTGCGGTGGCCTGCAGTTCGGCGTCATCGCGATCGCGGTCCGCGTCCTGGAGGGCGTCGCCCCGTTCGATCCGGTCCGGGTGCTGACCGACCCCGCCGCCTGGGCGATCGCCGTCGCCGGCGCCAGCGGTTTCTTCGTCCAGACCGTCGCCCTGCAGGTGGGCGCGGTCAACGGCGTCACCGCCGTCCTGGTGGTCGGTGAGACCGCCGCGCCCAGCGTGATCGGCGTCGCGTTCCTCGGCGACCACGCGCAGGCCGGCCTCGGCTGGCTCGCCTGGACCGGCTTCATCGGCGCGGTGATCGGCGCGATCCTGGTCGCCTGGTACGGCAGCGGCGACCCCGACCACTTCGGCGAGGCCCCCGAGGAGCTCGGCGGCTGGCGCCGCGGCCGCGCCGACGAGCCGTCCTCTCCCGACTAGGCGGCGCGGGGAAGCCGCCTGCGAGAAGGGCGTTTCGACACGTCTCGGCTAGCGCCTCGACGGCTCAACGGGCTGCTAGCGGACGACCGGCCCGCTAGCAGCCCGCCCCGCCGGTGAGGAACGAAGTGACGAACCGTGTCGAAACGCCCCCAAGCCCTTCCGCCCAGTGAGCTGCCAACGCCACTCCCTCCGCCCAACGGGCCTTCCGCCCAGTGAGCTGCCAACGCCACTCCCTCCGCCCAACGGGCCTTCCGCCCAGTGAGCTGCCAACACCGCTCACTCCGCCCAACGGGCCCTCCGCCCAGTGAGCTGCCAACGCCGCTCACTCCGCCCAACGGGCCTTCCGCCCATTGAGCCGGACGGGCCCGCAAGGGCCCGGCCGTGTCGAAATGCCCACCGACGACGATCAGCAGTCCACGACCGGCGACGACGCCTGCGCCCAGAAACGCTTCGGGATCCGTCCCGCGCCCGCGGCAAGGTGCCCGGCGAGCACCGCATGCCGCATCGCCGACGCCATCGCGACCGGGTCGGCGGCGCGGGTGACCGCCGACGCCAGCAGCACCGCATCGCAGCCGAGTTCCATCGCGAGCGCCGCATCGCTGGCGGTGCCGATCCCGGCGTCGAGCACCACCGGAACCCCGGCCCGGGCGACGATCATCTCGATGTTGTGCGGGTTGGCTATCCCCAGCCCGGTGCCGATGGGCGAGCCGAGCGGCATCACCGCCGCCACCCCGGTGTCCTCCAGCCGGCGGGCCAGCACCGGATCGTCGTTGGTGTAGGCCATCACGGCGAAGCCGTCGGCGACGAGCGCGGCGGCGGCGTCGACCAGTTCCAGTGGATCGGGGAGCAGCGTACGCTCGTCGGCGACCACCTCCAGCTTCACCAGATCGGTCCCGAGCGCCTCGCGCGCGAGTTGCGCCACCAGCAGCGCCTCGGCGGCGGTGTGACAGCCCGCGGTGTTCGGCAGCACGTCGATGTTCAAGCGCCGCAGCAGATCCAGCACGCCGGTGCCCGAGCCCGGGCTCACCCGGCGCATGGCCACCGTGGTCAGTTCGGTACCGGAGGCCACCAGCGCCGCTTCGAGCACCGCGAGATTCGGTGCCCCGCCGGTCCCCATGATGAGCCGCGACGTCAGCCTCCGCCCGGCGACCACCAGGGCCTGCTCCGGCTCCGCCGAGGGATCAGCCACCCTGCACCGCCGTCAGCACGTCGACCACCGCGTATCGCCCGATCGGCTCGTCCCAGCGCGACCGCGGCCGCACCACGCCGTCGATCGCCACGGCCACCCCGCGCTCGGGCAGATCGAGCCGGGCCAGCAGCCCGGCCACGTCCGGTTCCCGATCGAAGGTCACCACCTCCCCGTTCACCGTCAGCTCGACGATGCCGTCCGCACCCATCGGTCGCTCCTCTCCTCTTGTGTCTCGACAACGTTCCCGAGCAGCCGGAGGACCCGTACCGCGGTGCCCGGGGCCAGCGCGATTCCGTTCCGCCCGTGCCCGGCGGCCACGACCGTCCGCTCGTCCACCCGCCGCACGATCGGCAGTCCATCGGCCGACATCGGCCGGATTCCCGCGGCGACCTCTGTGAGTTCGTAGGTGCGCAGGCCCGGGAACAGCTCGCAGGCGTCGCCCAGGAGGTCCGCGACGCCGCCGGCCTGCGGGGCGCGGTCACCGGCGTCGACCGCCTCGTACTGGGTCGCGCCCAGCACCAGGCCGTCCGGGCGCGGCACCAAGTACACGTTGCGCCCGTGCCAGCGAGCCCGGATCACATGCCGCGGCGGCGGCACCGACCACGACGTGCGCGTCAGTCGCAGGATCTCGCCCTTCTCCCCGCGCAGGCCGTCGAGACCGCCGGGGATCAGCGCGCTCGTGTCGAGCCCGGCGGTCACCAGGACCTGGTCCCCGGGCAGTCCGGCGAGCCCGGTCACCCGGGTGTCGTGGAACCGCACCCCGGCCTCGGTCAGGGCCGCGCGCAGCGCCGTGAGCAGTCTCCGGTTATCGACGGCGCCCTCCCCCGACAACCGGTAACCACCGGCCGGGGTGCGCGTCAGACCGGTCTCCGCGGCCCGCAAATCGGCCGCGGTGCATTCGGTCGTCGCACCGCCCGCCCACGGGACTCGGGCGCGCGCGAAGCCGACCGACTCATCGAGGTAGGCGCGGTCGGCGGCCGAACCGGCCACCAGCAGGGTGTCGGCGGCCGTGGAGACCCCCGGGTCGGCGAGCCTGGCGAGCAGTGCGGGCCAGCGGACCACCGAGTCGGCCGAGGCCGCCAGCAGTCCGTCCTCGCCCGGGTGCGCCTCGCCCAGACAGCCGAGCATCCCTCCGGCCACGTGCGCCGCCCGGCGCGCCGGGCCGTCGTCGTACACCCGCACCCGCCAGCCGGCATCGGCCGCGGCGAGCGCGCACGTCAGCCCGACGGCTCCGCCGCCGACGACGGTCAATTCTCGTTCCACGTTCAGACCTTCCTTCGCCGGCATTACCCGGATCAGGTACGACGGTCGGCGGGGGCGGCCCCGCGATCTCAGCCCGGCGATCCTCCGGGCACCCGTGTCGTTCTTGCGCTGCTCCTAGCCTACCGTCGTCAGCATGGACGCCCGCTCTCGCTTGGATTCCGCCCGCCTGTACCTGTGCACCGATGCGCGGCGCGAACGCGGCGACCTGCTCGAGTTCGTCGCCGCCGCGCTCGACGGCGGCGTCGACATCGTGCAGCTGCGCGACAAGGGGTCGGCCGGCGAGCAGCGGTTCGGCGTGCTGGAAGCCCGCGAGGAACTGGAGTCGCTCGCCGGGCTGCGCGAGCTGACCCACGCGGCCGGCGCGCTCCTCGCCGTGAACGACCGCGCCGACATCGCCGCCCTCGCCGGCGCCGACGTACTGCATCTCGGCCAGGGCGACGTGCCACCCGCGCTCGCCCGCCGCATCGTCGGACCCGACGTGGTGATCGGCCGGTCCACGCACGACGTGGCCCAACTCGCCGACGCGCTGGCCGACGACGCCGTCGACTACTTCTGCACCGGCCCCTGCTGGGCGACACCCACCAAACCCGGCCGTACCGCCACCGGCCTCGACCTGGTGCGCGCCGCCTCCGCGGCCACCCGCGAGCAGACCAAGCCCTGGTTCGCGATCGGCGGCATCGACCTGGCGCGGGTCCCGGAGACCGTCGCCGCGGGAGCCTCGCGGATCGTCGTCGTCCGGGCCCTGACCGCGGCGGCGGATCCGGCGGGCGCCGCGCATGCGCTGCGGTCGGCGTGTGAAACCACTTGCGCGTCGCGGCCGGAGGAGTAGGCTCTTCCCATCATGTCGTGGCAGAAGCTTCTTGTAACCCGCCGCAGCGGGGTCTGATTCAGACCGACCCCCCGCTGCGGGTTCGTCACTGCCTCCTGATCTCGGCTCCCTCGCTTCCTGAGCTTGTCGAAGGACTTTCGTCGGTCATTCAGATTTCGACCGGAAAGAAGCCCCGAGATGCCTACCGTTCGCAGTGCTCGCCCAAGCTGGCGGCATGATCACCATGAGGCCCCGGCCATGAGCGCCGGCCCGATCACCCTGGAACGACTGCACACCGAACCCGAGCCCGGCGACGCCATCCACTGCCGGGCCACCCTGACCGTCGACGAACGGCTGGTCGATCTGGAGGCCACCGCCTTCGGGACCATCGGCGCGATGAGCGAGATGCTGTACGGCCTGGGCGCCGGCGTCGAGATCGTCTCGCTCTACCACCAGAACGAAGGTCCGGCGGCACCCGACGGCTCCGGCGGCGAGGTCTCCGCGTATCTGATGTGCCGACGCGACGGCGCGTGCTGCTGGGCACACGGCCGGGCCGCGACCGGCGACGAGGCCACCATCCGCGCGCTGATCTCGGCCGCCAACCAGTTGACCGGCCGGCAGCGACGCGGCTGAGCGGCGCGCGGCCGGTCGGCCGTTCTCGTATGTCGGCCCACGAGGGGAATCTTCCCTCGTGGGCCGGTATTCGGCAGTGGCCGACGAACCGGAAGGGCACCCCGCGTCGTCAGCGCAGGCGCAGGCGCAGCGTCGGCCACGCGCTCCCGAAGCCGGGATGCAGCGGCAGGTCGCCGACACCGGACTCGGGCACCCAGCGCAGTTCGGCCGATTCGCCGTTCGCGGTGGTGGCGACCGGTTCGGGCACGCGCGCGATGACCGTCGTATAGGTCCAGCCGCTGACCGCCTCGTGGGTCACCTCGGACTCCAGGACCTCGATCAGGTCCCGGTCGATGCCGGCTTCCTCATGGGCTTCGCGGAGGGCCGCGTCGATCGCCGACTCGTGCGAGTCCCGGGCGCCGCCCGGGAGGCCCCAGGTGTCGCCCTGATGCGACCACACCGCGCGGTGCTGCAGCAGCACCCCGAGGCCGTCGCCGATCGGCGTGCACAGCAGGAGACCCGCGGCACCGTGCCGTCCCCAATACCGCGCGCCGTCGGGGTCGAAGACCCAGCCGTCGCCATCTCCGCGCACCCGAATCCTCCCTCCGCGACACTCTCCCCGACCACGCTACCGGGTGCGCGCGTACAGCACGCGGTTCCCGACTAGGGTTGGCATCGTCACGGAAGGGCGCGATCGTGAGTGGGCAGCAGTCGACGGTACGCAGTGCGCTGACGCATGCCGGTCGGAATGTGCTGCCGGAATCGGTGCAGGCCAATCCGCGCCTGCGGCAGGTGATCGCCGATCGGCGCGAGATCGCCGCGATGACCCGCGATCGCGTCACCTCACCGATCGCCGCGTTCAAGTTCTACGCGCTGACGACGCCCGGCAAACTGGTGGTGCTGCTGACCGCGCTCGTGTTGGCCTGCGGGCTCACCGGCTGGTATTCGTCGGTGTCCCTCAACCAGCGCAGCGACACCCTGGAATCACTGATCAACAGCAGCGAGCCCCTGGCCGAGTCGGCCGAGGTGCTCTACAGCTCGTTGTCGGTGGCCGATGCGGCCGCCAACTCGGCGTTCATCTCGGGCGGCCGGGAGTCCCCGGATCTGCGCAAGCTGTACTCCGACGCCATCGCCAGTTCGGGCACCGCGCTGGTGGCGTCCGCCGACGGCGGCGGACTGGCCTCCGAGACCGGCCCCGGCGCCGACGTCTCGGTGCGCGACGACCTGGACACGATGGCCGTCTCGATCCCGTCGTACACCGGCGTGATCGAGACCGCCCGCACCAACAACCGGCTCGGCAACCCGGTCGGCTCCGCTTATCTGGTGCAGGCGTCGAACATGATGCAGGTCGACATCCTGCCCGCCGCCAAGCGCCTGTACGACGAGCGCTCGACGGCCATCTCCGAACCGCAGCGCACCCTGACCGTGCCCCCGTGGGGCGTGTACGTCGCCCTGTTCACGACCATCGCGATGCTGATCGGTATCGGCCGCTATCTGGCACGACGCACCCGCCGCCATTTCAATCTGGGCCTGGTCGGCGCCGGCGCTGCGCTCATCATCGGCACGCTGTGGCTGCTGGTGACCGGGCTGACGTCCGTTGCCGCGGCCAACACGGCCAAGAACGACGGCGCCGAGCCCCTGCACGACCTGACCACCATGCGGATCCTCACCCAGCAGGCACGCTCGGCGGAGACGCTGAACCTGGTGCGCCGCTCCGATCCGGGCACCCTCGACCGCGACTTCAATTCCACGCTGACCCAGATCCGTAACCGCACCGCCTCGTTGATCGCCGAACATCCGGACGAGTCCGGCATCACCGATCCGCTCCGCAAGGTCCAGAACTCGCTCACCCAGTGGGAGCACGCGCACGCCGAGGTGAGTCAGCGGCTCGCGGCGGGCGACTTCGTCGGGGCCCGCGCCCTGACCATCGGCACCGGCGACATCAGCACGGCGACCGGGTACGACCAGGTCAACACCCAGTTGCTGCAGGCGATCGACCAGACGCGCGACACCTTCCGCAGCAACATCCACACCGCTCAGCAGTTGCTCGGGTACACCGGCACCGGGATCGGCTGGCTGTGCGTGGTCGCCGCGGTCGCCGCCGCGGCGGGCCTGTTCCCGCGCATCCGGGAGTATCGATGACCCGATTCGTCCGCCGCGCCACCGGGACCGCCTGCCTGGTCGTCGCCCTGTGCGTCGCCGTCGCCGGCTGCTCGTCGCAGGATCTGCGCGACACCGACCCGCCGACGACCGTCGCCCAGGTACCGACGCCGCCGGGCGCGTCGTTCGGCGCTCAGGCCCCCGAGGGCATCGACACCAGCGACTGCGATGCGACGGCGAGCCTGCGGCCGCCGGACACGATGCCCGAGCCCGGCCACATGCCGCCCGGTTCGACGATGGCCCGGATCGCCTCGCGCGGCCGGCTGGTCGTGGGCACCGACATCGGCAGCAATCCGCTGAGCTTCCGGGACCCGATCTCCGGCGACATCGAGGGCTTCGACGTGGACATCGCGCACTGGATCTCGCAGGCGATCTTCGGTGAGACCCGCATCGAGTACCGGATCCTGTCGACCGGCGACCGCGTCGCCGCACTGCGCGACGGCAGCGTCGACGTCGTCACCAAGTCGATGAGCATCACCTGCGACCGCCGCAAGTCGGTGGACTTCTCCGCCCCGTATTACGTGGCGTCCCAGCGCATCGCGGTCTACCGGAACTCCGGGATCGAGAGCATCGCGGGCCTGGCCCACAAATCGGTGTGCGCCACCCAGAACGCCACGTCGATCACCCGGGTGCAGCGCCGGGTCCCCAGCGCGAAGATCATCACCACCGAGAACTGGGCCGACTGCCTGGTGCTGATGCAGCAGGGGCAGGTCGACGCGATCGCCGGCGACGAGCCGCTGCTGTCCGGGATCGCGGCGCAGGATCCGTGGGTGCAGATCGTCGGCGACCCGTTCGGGACCGAGTACTACGGGGTGGGTATCCCGCTCGGCGAGAACGACATGGTGCGCTTCGTGAACGGTGTGCTGGAGCAGCGGCATGCCGACGGCAGCTGGCAGCAGTCGTACAACCAGTGGTTGTCGCAGCTGGGCCCGGCCGTCCCGCCGCCGGTGACCTATCGGGAGGAGGCACGATGACCGATCGGAAACCCGTCGAAGAGCCGGTCGGCACGGTCCGCACGCAGGCCACGCCGGTCGACGTGTTCGACGACGACTACCCGGCCACCCAGGCCACTCCCCCCATGTCGCTCGACGACCTGGACGACGACACCGACGTCGAGCCGGGCACCCAGGCGACGCCCGCGGGCCGCCTCTTCGACGACCCGGCGCTCCCCCACCGGCGGCCGCCGCGGAAGAGCACCGCCGCCGTGCACGACCGGCGGCTCGGCAGCGAGCTCGTCGCGCTGCCCGCGATGCGGGACATCGACCCGGCCGATGCGGTGCTGTCGAACCCGATCATCGTGGAGAGCAAGCGGTTCTGCTGGAACTGCGGGAAGCCGGTCGGGCGAGCATCCGGCCCCGACGAGGGGCCGCTGACCGGCTACTGTCCGCATTGCGGCTCCCGGTATTCGTTCGTTCCCGGCCTCGAACGCGGCACCATGGTCGCCGACCAGTACGAGATCGCCGGTGCCATCGCGCACGGCGGCATGGGATGGATCTATCTGGCCGTCGACCACAACGTCTCCGACCGGCCGGTGGTGCTCAAGGGCCTGCTGAACTCGTCGGACTCGGCGGCGCGGGCAGTCGCCATCGCCGAGCGGCAGTTCCTCGCGTCGGTCAACGACCCCGGCATCGTCAAGATCTACAACTTCGTCGAGTACACCGACGACGAGGACCGGCAGCTCGGCTACATCGTCATGGAGTACGTCGGCGGTCACACGCTCAAGCAGCTGACCACCGGGCCCGACGGCGAGAAGGTGAACCTGCCGATCGAGCAGGCGATGGCGTATGTCCTCGAGGTGCTCTCGGCCGTCGGGCATCTGCACTCGCTCGGGCTGGCGTACAACGACGTGAAGCCCGACAACATCATGATCACCAGCGACGAGGTCAAGATGATCGACCTCGGCGCGGTGTCGGCGATCAACGGCTACGGGCACCTGTACGGGACACCCGGCTTTCAGGCGCCGGAGATCGTCGAGACCGGCCCGCAGGTGGTCACCGACATCTACAGCATCGGCCGCACCCTCGCCGTGCTGACGCTGGACATGCCGATGGAGAAGGGCCGGTACGTCGACGGCCTGCCCGATCCGGAGACCACGGAACTCTTCGTCGAGAATCCGTCGTACTACTACTTTCTGCAGCGGGCGACGGCCACCGATCCGGCCGAGCGGTTCGCGTCGACCGAGGAGATGACCACCCAGCTGCTCGCGGTGCTCCGGGAGACCGTCGCACTGCACACCGGTGTTCCGCGGCCGGCCATGTCGAAGGTGTTCACCCCGCAGCGCTCGGCGTTCGGCACCAATCTGATCCTGGCGCCGATCGACGGCTTCTTCGATCCGGCGATGGCCGCGGTTCCCGATCCCGCCGACATCGCGCGGGCCCTCCCGGTGCCCCTGGTCGATCCGGAGGACCCGGCGGCCAACCTGCTGAGTTCGGCCGCGCTGAGCTATCCGCGCCAGGTGCTCGACAGCATCAAGAACGCCCGCGCCGAGGGCTTCCCCGGTCTGGCGCTGGGCGACGACGACTCCGACGGTCACCCGTCCGCCGAGATCGACCTGGCCGAGGCGCGGTCGCATCTCGAGCTCGGCAATCTGGAGATCGCGTTGCGGCTGCTGCACGACGCCGCCGCGAACCACGGCGACTCGTGGCGGGTGCAGTGGTACCTCGGCATCTGCGCCCTGCAGGACGGCGACGCCGAGGTGGCCTACGAGCGGTTCCAGACCGTGCTGGAAGCGATGCCGGGCGAGGTGGCCCCGAAGCTGGCGGTGGCCGGGACCGCCGAGCTGATCGGGTACTGGCTGTCGGTGCAGGACGAGGTCAGCAACGATCAGGTGGCGCAGATCGAGCACTGGTACGACATCGCGCGGCACCACTACCACGACCTGTGGCTGACCGATCATTCCATCGTGACCGCCGCGTTCGGGCTGGCCCGCATGCTCCTTGCCGAGGGCCGGCACCTGGAGGCCATCGAACCGCTCGACGAGGTGCCCACCACCAGCCGCCATTACAGCATCGCGCAGGAGAGTGCGATCCTCTGTCTGGTGCACGAGCGGCCGATGAGCGAGGTGGAGAAGGACGAGCTCTTCGAGGCCGCCGACCGTCTGGAACGACTGACCGATGAGGACGGCCGCCTCGGTCGGCTGCGGCTGATCGTGCTGGGCACCACCCTCGGCTGGATCGATCTGCATCGCGAGGAACTGGAGGAGACGCCCGACGGCGAGCACCCCGATTTCCTCGGCTTCCCGTTCACCGAGCAGGGCCTGCGCGCCGGAACCGAGCGCTGCCTGCGCGAACTGGCGCGCCGCACCCGCGACAACCGCGCCCACCGCTTCCTCCTGGTCGACCTCGCCAACCTGGTCCGCCCCGCCACCCTCTTCTGATCCGGGCTCGGTCAAGCGACCCGTGCCGATCGAGGAGCACCGAGGCCGTCCACGTGGCGGCCGAGCCGGTCGAGCCTCGTGCAAACGCGACCACCGCCTCCGTCGCGATCACCCCGCCCGTCGGCTGAGCAACGCCGAAGCCATCCATCCGCCGGTTGAGCCCTTCGACTCCGCTCAGGAACCACCGGTCGAGCCCGCCAGGGCGAGACCGAGTCGAAGCCCCCTCGCACGACGACGGCACCATGGCGGCCCACGCGTGCATATATGGATCGTGACCCGCCAGAATGCCGTCGTCATACGCCGCTGGCGCCAGGCTGGCCGAACACACGGGGACCATGCCGACCGGAGGTCTCGGCTCAACGGGCCCTGAGAGCACGCGTGGCGGAGCTTGCCACGACACGCGGTCGAAGGGGCGACCACCATCTCCGTCGAGACCACCCCACCCGCCGGCTGAGCCTCGTGCTGAGCCCGCGTGGCGGAGCCTGCGACGACACGCAGACGAACGGCGACCATCGCCTCCGTCGCGATCACCCCCGCCCGCCGACTGAGCAACGCCGAAACCACCCATCCGCCGGTTGAGCCGGTCGAGCCCGCCAGGGCGAGACCGAGTCGAAGCCCCCTGCACGATGGCCCAGTGCACGCGGGACCATGTCTATCGGGTCTCGGCGCCACAGGTCCTGAGCGCGCGTGGCGGAGCGTGCGACGACACGCGATCGAACGGCCACCATCTCCGTCGAGACCATCCCACCTGCCGGCTGAGCAGCGCCGAGCCCGCCAGGACGAGGCGCGTGCCGAAGCCCCCGCCCACCGAACTCCACAATCCGGACCGGCGGCCCACATAGGCTAAGAGCCGTGACCGACACGAAGCCACAAGACGACACCGCGGCGCAGGACGACCGCGCGCCCGTCCACATCCAGAAGCACCTGGTCTACATCATCTACGCGGCGCTGATGGCCGCGATGTTCCTCTCCTCGCTCGACCAGTCGGTGGTGAGCACCGCCCTGCCGACGATCGTCGGCGACCTCGGCGCGGTATCCCACGAGGGCTGGATCATCACGTCGTACCTGCTGGCCATCGCGATCGTCATGCCGATCTACGGCAAGATCGGCGATCTCTACGGACGCCGCTGGCCGTTCCTCTTCTCGATCGCGGTGTTCGTTCTCGGCTCACTGGGTTCGGCGCTCGCCGAGTCGTTCTGGATGCTCGTGGCGGCACGAACCTTCCAGGGCCTCGGCGCCGGCGGCCTGGTGATCCTGTCGCAGGCGATCGTCGCGGACATCGTCTCGGCACGCGACCGCGGCAAGTACATGGGTCCGATGGGCGCCATCTTCGGCATCGCCTCGGTGGCCGGGCCGTTGCTCGGCGGCTGGTTCACCGAGGGCCCGGGCTGGCGCTGGTGCTTCTGGCTCAATGTGCCGATCGGCCTCATCGCACTCGTCGTCGCGATCTTCGCGCTGAAGCTCCCCATGCAGCGGTCGACACGCCCCTTCGATTGGTACGGCACCGTGTTCATGGCGCTGTTCACGGCCGGGATCGTGTTCCTGACAAGCTGGCCGAGCGTCGTGCCGAGTGGCAAGTACGACTGGTCCGATCCGATCCTCGTCCTCCTGCTCGCCGGCACCATCCTCGCGTTCGGCATCTTCGTGTGGGTCGAGACGCGGGTCGACGAGCCGCTGGTGCCACTACGCCTCTTCCGCGATCCGGTGTTCAGCGTCTCGGTGACGGTCGCGCTGATCTTGGGCATCACGATGTTCGCCGCGCTCAGCTTTCTGCCGACCTTCCTGCAGATGGCCCGCGGCGTCGGCCCCACCGATTCCGGGCTGCTGATGCTCCCGATGACCGCCGGCGTGATGCTGACCGCGATCGTGTCGGGTCTGCTGATCACCAAGACCGGCAAGTACCGGATCTATCCGATCCTGGGCATGGCGATCACCACCGCCGGAATCGCCTGGCTCACCCGGATCACCGGCAGCATGTCGATGGTGTTGTTCGGTGCCATGATCTTCGTGCTCGGCTTCGGCATGGGCCTGGTGATCCAGACCATCGTGATCGCCGTGCAGAACGCCGTCGACCCGTCCGAGGTCGGCACCGCCACCTCGACCAACAACTTCCTCCGCGAGATCGGCGCCGCGATCGGCACCTCGGTGTTCGGCACGCTGTTCACCAGCAAACTGACCGCGAACCTGCACGACGTGATGGCCAAGGTTCCGCCGCAGGACCTGCCGCCCGACCTGCTGCACGACGACCTCACCCCGGAGGTGGTCAAGGCTCTGCCAGAGCCGCTGCACACGCAGGTGGTCGACGCCTACGTGAACGCGATGGCGCCGTCGTTCTGGTACCTGGTGCCCATCGCCGCGATCGGGTTCATCGCCTCGCTGTTCCTTCGGAACAAGGCGCTCTCGACCCAGGCCGGGCTGGTCGCCCGCGGCGAGGCGGCCCCGCAGCCCGCCTCGACCGCCTGATCCAGCCGGCGCGGTCGGACGGCGCCGGCGGACTCCGACCCCGCTGCTCAGGGAAAGCAAACGTCATCGAGACTCGGCCGGGTCGCCTGACCACGCCAGGGTAGGCCTCAGGGTCGGGGGACAGCGACGGGCGCCACCAGCCGCTGCAATCAGCCCCTGCCGCGACGCCCTCCGCCGACAGGCCAGGCCTGATTCCGAACGACTGGTCCAGTACCCCCCTGGTGAGCTTTGGCGGTCCAACTCAGGTCAGAACAACTCCAGACCCGATCTACCGTTACACGACCAGTTGACACACGGGTGCACCGTAGGTGCACCCGTGTGTCCGGACGGGAGCACACATGTCAACTCATGATTGGGGACAACGTGTCCGAGAGCGCACCCTGGTCACCCCTTCGACAGAGTGAGACTGCATCCACGCTCGAAGCTTCCGTAGTTCACCTCTCCACACGACCAGTGTCCCGTCGTTCGGTCGGGGTAGTAGAGCAACGTCCATCCCTGGTCCAGATGAGCTTCGGGAACGGCTTCGAACGACTCCGTGACAGTTGCCCCGGTTCTGCCGTTGATCACGACCCTCGAATTCCCTGTCGCTGCGCTCGACTTGAAGACGTACATATCATCGCCGTCAACCTTAATAAACGAGATGCCGAGATTCTCCGCATCGGCATCGGCCTTGTGAATTAGAGTCTTCCCATCGGTAAGATCGTAGCTATTGAAGGCCGCCGGAATAGGAGGATGACCTCCCACGCTCGTGCCGGGCGTGACATACGAGACCAGCAATTTATCTGACGCGTAGATTTGCTTTTCCGTATCAATCAAGGGAACCAGGGCGTTCTTTACCACTGTCCGGCCCGCTGCATCAATGATCGAAGCATCCGCACAGGTACCCGATTCACCGCATGGAGCAAAAGCCACGAATAGCTCTTGCCCTTTGACCCGGTCTATCATCTCATCGGACTTCAACACCAACTTTCCGGTGGCCACATTAAATAGTCCCGATCGTCCGATCAGCATGTCACTTCCAGGCGCCGAGGCAATCACATCGGCCATCGTATAGACGAATTCATCTCTCACTTGCGTTCTGACCGGATGTAGATCGGCAAGCGAGTACACCGGCGCAGCATCTCGCACAGTAAGAACGGTTCCGTACACGTTGAGCCCGCCGCATTTTCCATCCCCCTGCGGATCCAGGTCTGGCTGCACATCACGACTTGCCGCGACCTTTCCGTCTGGAATTGAAACGACGGTAATCATGCAGTGATGCTTTTCCGAATCAATTCCACTCCCCGGTGTCGAATTTGATCCTTGAAAGACCAACACCGGGTGCCCCTTAGTGCCGCCAGCAGCGCACGTCACAGAAGTGTAGGTGGCGTCCCCGGACGCAGGAGATGGCGCCGATACCGGATCGAACTGCCCGGTCGCTGGGTTGAAAACGCGTACGGCGATCGCGTCGTCGGCAGTCGTGCTGTCACCGCAACCCTGCACCACCGCACCAGCCACGACGTGTGTGTCTCGGTCCATCGGCACCGCCACCTCGTTCTGATCACGCGCCGCCGCCGATTCAGCAGCCCCCTGCGACGTAGTTCCAGATAGCGGTTCTTCCGCTACTTTCGCGGTCCCGCTAGTGCCGCACCCGGCCAGCGCGATAGCCAACACAGCCGCACCAATAGAAGCTGCGATCCGATTCTTCACGACGACCATTCCGATTCGCTTTCTGCTCATCCAACAACGAGGGCCGCACCCGCCTGCCGTTCGCTCGATTCTTCATCACAGCCGACGATTCGACTATTCATAATCGCATATCGCGTCGAACACGTTCCAGATCGGCCAACTCGTTCCTCCATTCAGAGGAATCCACCCGAATAGCCCAAGCGTCAGCCACGGCCGACGTCCTTGTCCGAGCCCGCCGGCCCGGCCCGGGCCCGCGCGGTCGCTTCCCGCAGACCGAAGTCGCCCAACCGCACCGGCACGACGACGTCGACCAGCACGTCCTGCCCCTCGACCTCGCACGTCCGCAGGCGTGGCGCACCTTCCTGGGCGACGACGATCTCGCGCGCCCGCCCGCAGGGATCGTCGCCACCGTAGAGCTGCGCCGACGCCGCCGCGAGCGCCCCCAGGTCGGCGGCGTTCTGCGCCCGGTGCCGCGCGAGCACCGCCGCACCGAGATAGCTCATCGCCACCACGAGCGTCGCCAGCCCGGCGATGGCCAGCGCCGCCGCGATCGTCGTGAACCCGGCGTCATCCCGGATCCGACTGCTCGACGCCGGTCGGTTCCCGCGCGGCGACGCTGCGCGCCGAGACGTCGAGCATCGCCAGCAGCGGCACCTTCGCAACGACGGTCGCGACCACCCGGTCACCTTCCGTGCGCACCTCGATCCGGGCGCCCTTCGGCGCCACCTGGGCGCCGACCCGGGTGGCGGCCGGATCGCCCGCGGCGGCGAGTCGTGCCACCTCACGGGCCGCATCGGTGCACCGCAACTGGGCGGCGACCCCGCCGATCGCCGCCACCGACAGCACGACGAAGACCGCGAGCGCCGAGAGCGCATAGGCGGCCTCGACCGTCACCATCCCTGTCTCGTCCGCCGCAAGCCGTCGCCACCACCGCCGGCTCATCCCACTGACGTGGAGAGCGCCTTGCTGATGATCCCTGTCAGCGCACTCACCACGTTGTCACCGGTCACGACCGTGTACAGAATCGCCCCGAAGGCCGCCGCAGCGACCGTCCCGATCGCGTATTCCACCGTGCTCATGCCGGTCTCGTCATCGAGCAACCGGCCCGGAAAGTCGTTGTTCACAGCATCCCCCTTGCCTCGAATCGCTCCGGACGAAGCGGTTCGAGGTTTAGACGCACCAGCGGCCGGTCCGGTTCCATGACGCGCCGAATCTCGAACCACTCAGGTCCTCGGCCCCTTCTACGCCAGCTCCCACTCGGAGCGAAAGCCGCACGACAGTCGTCCTCCCACTCCTCCGAAATGTCGACGCCGACCGCTCCGACCGACACACGGCTTCGATGTTTCCCCAGGTCGCGCATCCGGACGATTCTGGACCGGAATTTGATTCATGTCCTCTACCTGAATGTTTGGGACTAGATGAGTGATTCCTGGCGATGTGACGGGTGTGTCGTGTGGGACTGAAGAGCGAGGTCGTCCAGGATCGATGTTGCATACACCGACATCGACATGGGAGCCGACATGGTCACCGACCTGGACGAC
>NZ_JBPSDN010000038.1:21922-35333 GCF_052036135.1 Gordonia marina | reverse complement strand
CGATTCATCGACGTCCACCACGTCCGGCGACATCACCCCCCGGATCATGCGTGAGACAGGGGCGCTCAGTCATACCGGACCTGGCGACCGCAGCTCCTCGGTGAAGAGCTACCTAGAAGGTAACGGGGGCGGCAGCGGATTGGGGGTGGCTCATTGTGTCGCCGGCTGAGCCGGGCGGAGGAACGAAGTGACGATGCCCGTGTCGAAGCCCCGTCCTCGGGCGGGGCGCCGTCGCCCGATTTGTATCTCACCTGCGTGAATACGTAGACTGAGCAGGTTGCCTGCGGTGCGTGCACCGCGAATCGGCTCGCGAACCCACTGGGACCTTCTCGCTTCACGGCGGAAAATGCCAGGCAGGCGCGTGTTTCGATGGCGACAGACCGTGTGCGTCGGGTCGGAAATCCGGCGTGCAGAAAAGTCCAGGTCAAGGAGACCAAGCAGTGATTCAGCAGGAATCGCGCCTGCGGGTCGCCGATAACACCGGTGCCAAGGAGATCCTTTGCATCCGCGTGCTCGGCGGTTCCTCGCGGCGATACGCCGGCGTGGGTGACGTGATCGTCGCCACCGTCAAGGATGCCGTCCCCGGCGGCAACGTGAAGAAGGGTGAGGTCGTCAAGGCCGTCATCGTGCGCACCGTCAAGGAGCGCCGTCGCCCGGACGGCTCGTACATCAAGTTCGACGAGAACGCGGCCGTCATCCTCAAGAACGAGACCGAGCCCCGCGGCACCCGCATCTTCGGCCCGGTGAGCCGCGAGCTGCGCGACAAGCGCTTCATGAAGATCGTGTCGCTCGCACCGGAGGTGATCTGACAATGAAGGTGCACAAGGGTGACACCGTGATCGTCATCGCGGGTAAGGACAAGGGCGCCAAGGGCAAGGTCATCGAGGCCTACCCGAAGCGCGAGCGCGTCCTCGTCGAGGGCGTCAACCGCATCAAGAAGCACACCGCGCAGTCGGCCAACGAGCGCGGCGCCGAGTCCGGCGGAATCGTGACCCAGGAGGCCCCCATCCACGTCTCGAACGTGATGGTCGTGGACTCCGAGGGTAACCCGACCCGCATCGGTTACCGGATCGATGAGGAGACCGGCAAGAAGGTCCGCATCTCCCGCAAGACCGGGAAGGACATCTGAACATGACCACCTCTGAGAAGGTTCAGCCCCGCCTGAAGACTCGCTACCGCAGCGAGATCAAGGACAAGCTGAACAGCGAATTCAACTACGACAACGTGATGCAGATCCCGGGTGTCGTGAAGGTCGTCGTCAACATGGGCGTCGGCGACGCCGCCCGCGACGCCAAGCTGATCAACGGCGCCGTGGCCGACCTGGCCCTGATCACCGGCCAGCAGCCGGAGATCCGCCGCGCCCGCAAGTCCATCGCGCAGTTCAAGCTGCGCGAGGGCATGCCGATCGGTGCCCGCGCCACCCTGCGCGGCGACCGCATGTGGGAGTTCCTGGATCGCCTGGTGTCGATCGCGCTCCCGCGTATCCGTGACTTCCGTGGCCTGAGCGATCGCCAGTTCGACGGTAACGGGAACTACACCTTCGGCCTGAACGAGCAGTCGATGTTCCACGAGATCGATATCGATTCGATCGACCGTCCCCGCGGCATGGACATCACCGTCGTCACCTCGGCCACCAACGACGAGGAAGGCCGCGCGCTGCTTCGCGCCCTGGGTTTCCCGTTCAAGGACTCGAACGCGAAGGACAACTGACATGGCTAAGAAGGCTCTGAAGATCAAGGCCGCCAAGAAGCCGAAGTTCGCGGTGCGTGCGTACACGCGCTGCAACAAGTGCGGTCGCCCGCACTCGGTGTACCGCAAGTTCGGCCTGTGCCGGATCTGCCTGCGCGAGATGGCGCACGCCGGCGAGCTGCCGGGCGTGCAGAAGTCGAGCTGGTGATCTCTCACCGGCGGCACTAGCTGCTGCTTGACGACGGCCCCGTCTTCCCATGAGGGAGACGGGGCCGTCGTGTGTTCGCGGTGCGCCCGCCGCACGGTGGTCGCGAACTCGTTCGGCGGGTGTCGTGCCGGCGGTGCGGGTGGTCAGTCCCGCTCGAGGAGGAAGTAGCAGGTCTGCTCGTCGCCGCGCCGATCCATCAGACCGAAGAGGGTGTTCTGGTCGAGGCGGCGGAAGTGGTCGATGATCGGCAGATCGTCGTACACCATCGCCGCGCTCGCGATGCCGCCGTAGTCGACGGTCCGCAGCCGCGCCCGCGGTGCGGTCGTGCGCAGCGCGCGGAACGCGGTCTTACCGCCCGGCGGCAGCGTGCTCGGCAGCCTGTCGGCGACCCGGTATATCGAACGCAGGGGGATCAGTCTCGGGTTCACCGCGTACAGGCGGCCGGGTTCGCCGAACAGCAGCGGATGCACGGTCTCGGCGTCGATGAACTCCTTGCCGTACCACCCCGCCGTCGCGAGCAGCCCGTCCATCGGGTGTCCGCTGGGGGCCACGGATCCGCGCCAGCGTCCCAGCATCTCGTCGACGCCGACCGGCGGCAGCGAGTCGAAGAGCTCTTGTGCGGCGAGGGGACTCACTCCACGTCGGAGGTCGTCGGCGGTCGTCATGATGGGTACCTCATCGTCGGTGGTCGGCGGACCCGAAAGGAACATAACGTCAGTTATGTTCCAGTGGGGCGAGACGCTACGGTATTCCGCCGGACGGGGCAACCCCCTGCGCCGGCGGTCGCCCGAACCGCGCGGAAAGCGACGGCCCCCGTCTCCCGGGCGGGAGGCGGGGGCCGTCGTGCATCGCGGGGTGCCTACTTCAGGCGTTCCTGCTCTTCGCGCTCGAGGCGGTCGCGCTCGGCCTGGCGGGCCCGCTCCTCTTCCTCGATCTTCTGCTCGTGCTCGTTCTTGTTGCTCATGGGCATCTCCCTCTGTCGCGGTCTGGCCGAAGTCGAGCCTACTGGGCGCGTCGTGGAACCGGATCGGGGCGGCGTGCGTCTAAGTCTCATGGGTATTGAGAACGGGGTGTTCAGCAGGCACGATCTGGCGCGATTGGGGGTGAGCAAGGAGGAACTGCACCGGTATCTGCACGACGGCGTGCTGGTCCGGCTGCGGCGCGGCTGGTACCTGCGCGCGGAAGCGCACGACCCGGCCGCGGTGGCCGCGGTCCGCGACGGCCGCTGCGGACGGTGGTGGAGCCGGACCGATTCACGCCGGCTGATCGACCACTGACCGGGGCGGCGAGCGGTCGCCGCCGGGTCAGAACAGCTGGTAGACGGTGTCGGAGACGGTGAAGCCGTGGCCGGAATCGTTGTTCCGGCAGGTGACCCCGGAGGTCCGCCCGAGGATACAGGTGAACGGGCCGACGGTCAGGGAACGGTCGTAGGGGAGGACCCTGCCGGTGGCGCCCGGGGTGCCGCCGCCGGGGAGGAACGCCGGATCGCCGTGCTGGGTGAACTCGCCCGGCCCGCTCGTGCCCACCTCGATCGCATTGGGCGGACCCAGCTGGTCGGGCGCCCCGGCCTGCGGGACGCGCGGTGCATCGGCCGGGAGCGGTCCGTGGCAGCCGGCGACGCGCAGGTCTTGCTCGCCCACCATGATGGCGCAGGTCCATCGGCCCGAGGGCGATGTGAAGTAGTGATAGCCGGCGAGAGCGTAGGCGCCGTCGTCGACCGGGGTCGCGACGTCGTCCGACCGGTCGCGGGAAGTGCTGGTGGGGACCTCCGAGGCCTGCGGCGACGGGGCGTCACCGGTGGTCTCGGTGACCACCGAGACGACCGTCGACGCGGCCGGGTGGGCATCGTCGTGCGGAGAGCGATCGCAGGCGGTCAGGGCCAGCAGCGGCAGCGCGGACGCGGCGGCGGCGGCGAGGAGGCGGCGCATGGTCGTGGGCGTCAGGCCCGGTCGGGCTCGGCGCGTCCGGTGAGCAGGTACGCCGCCGGCAGGACCCCGGCGGAGTTGACGACGGACAGCCCGGTGGCCCACAGCCACTTCGGGCCGTTGACCTCGCTGGGGGCACGCCCGGCCAGGTCGCCGAGCGCCCAGACGCGCAGACCGGCGTCGACGGCCGCACCGACGACGATCGCGGACCGCTGGGCGGTGGACAGATCGCGCCACTTCTTCTTGGCCATGGGGTGCTCCTGATTCCGGTGAGGGTCGGGGTGTCCAGAGTACCGATCGGGGGCGGAGCGGAATCGGGTTGTGAGGGGCGTTTCGACTCGAGCTCGGCTGGCGCCTCGCTCGGCTCAACGGGCGGTGGGTGTGAGTCGGCGTCTCGAGTCGACCGGCGGTGGGTGTACGGGATGTATCGGCTCGGGTTCGGCTGGTGCTTTGCTCGGCTTGACGGGCGGTGGGTGTGAGGCGGCGTTTCGAGTCGACCGGCGGCGGGTGTACGGGGTGTGTCGGCTCGGGTTCGGCTGGTGCTTTGCTCGGCTCAACGGGCGGTGGGTGAGGGGCGACGGGCGAGCAGGCGTTTCGACTCGAGCTCGGCTAGCGCCTCGCTCGGCTCAACGGGCTATCAAGGGCTTAACGGGCTGTCGAGGGTTCGGCTAGCGCCTCGCTCGGCTCAACGGACTGTCAAGGGCTTAACGGGCTGTCGAGGGCTTAACGGACTGTCGAGGGTTCGGGTGGCGCCTCGCTCGGCTCAACGGGCGGTAAGAGGTTCGGCACCTTGCCGACCGCCTGAGGTCAGGGAAGGTGGTCGGCGATCTGGGTGCGGGAGCGCAGGCCCAGCTTCCGGAGGATCCGGGAGACGTGGCCCTCGGCGGTGCGCTGGGAGACCACCAGGACCTCGGCGATCTGGCGGTCGCTCAGGCCCTCGGCCACCAGGTGTGCCACCTGCAGTTCGCGCCGGGTCAGGGCGGTTGCGGGCCCGGCCGGGCGGCGGTCGTCGGCGAGGGCGTAGCGGATCGCCTCGGCGGGGGCCATGCGTGCTCCGGCGGCGCGCGCGGGCGACTCGGCGGCGGTCAGCCGGTGCACGCGCGCGGGCAGCGACGAGCCGGGATGCCCGGTCAGATACGCCTCGGTGAGGGCGACGACGGTGTACGCGGTGGCCGCCGCGGCACCGCTGAGCACCTCGGCGCGCTCGGTGTCGCCGCGGACGTCGGCGACCAGGGCCGCGGCCAGCAGGGCGTCCGGATTCTCCGGACGGTTCGGGAAGTCCTGCGCGACGGTCAGACTCGCGCGCAGCAGCGCATCGGCCGCGTCGACGTCCCCCGCATCGAGGCGCCCGAGCGCACGGAAATAGTGGGCGCACGCGCGGTAATACTCGTCGCCGGTGCCGGCGGCCAGGGTCTCCAGTTCGTCGCAGGCCCGGCTCGCGGCGTCGTCGTCACCGCAGCCGTGCGCGGCCGTCGCGGTCAGTTGCAGCAGCTGGAAGTCGAGCGGGCGCAGGGCGGCCGGGTCGGCCGGCGGGCGCTCGGCGCGCAGCAGGGTGAGCGTGGCGGCGTAGTCGCGGACCAGGAGGTGCGCGAAAGCGGTCACGTAGGCGGCGGCGCCGGGGCGTCGTTCCGTGTCCGGCAGGCCGGGTTCGAGCTCGGCGATCTCGGCCTGCATCGGCCCGATCGCGGCGAAATCGCCCTTGGCGGCGCGCAGGGTGACGGCGTTGCGCAGCGCACGCGACCGCAGCTCGCCCGGGTCGGTGATCTGCGCCAGGATCCGGTCGATCCACAGCAGGCCCTCGTCGACGTGGCCCGCGGTCCACCACAGCTGCGAGGTCGGCATCAGTACCAGCGCGTACAGGTGATGTGCCGGGGCGCGGCCGTCCAGGCACCACCCGATGGCGGTACGAATCGCCGGGAGGTCGAGTTCGACGCGGGCGAGGCGGCGGGCCTGGCCGTCGTACACCCAGCGTTCTTCGAGGTCACGGGTGCGTCCGGCGTACCACTCGACGTACGCGCTGGTGAAGGCCTCGGCCACCGGGGCGGGCAGGTCGAGGTCCCGGCAGTAGGCGCGCATGGCGTCGAGCAGCCGGTAGCGCATGGTGCCGGCGACGGTCTCGGCCACCAGGATCGACTTCTCGGTGAGGCTCTGGATGCCGTCGATCAGGGCGCCGCGGTACCGGAGGCCGGGGAGGGCTCCGCAGATGCCTTCGACGGCGTCGATGTCGAAGCTGCCGGCGAATCGGGACAGCACCACCCACAGTTCCCGTTCGGCCGGCGTGCACAGCTGGAAGCTCCACTCGATCGAGGCGCGCAGACTGTCCCGCCGGCCGCTGCGGCGCGGGTCGGTCAGCAGCGCGATCGGATCGGTCAGCCGGTCGAGGATCTGCTCCACCGACAGCGCCCGGGTGCGAGCGGCGGCGAGTTCGACGCTCAGCGGCACGCCGTCGAGTCGTGCGCAGATCTCGGCGATCACCGGCGTGGTCTGCGGGGTGGGTGTGAAACCGGGGTCGACGGCCCGGGCCCGGTCAACGAACAGTGCGACCGCCTCACCGTCGGACGCAGCGGGCGCGGCCCCGAGCGGCGGCACACCGAAGGTGGCCTCGCCGTCGACGCCGAGCGTGTGCCTGCTGGTGGCCAGCACGTGCACGCCCGGGCAGCGCGCGACGATCTCACCGGCCAGCTCGGCGACGGCCCCGGCGAGATGCTCGCAGCCGTCGAGCAGCAGGACCGCCCGGCGCTGCGCGAGATGGGCGCAGACGGTGTCGAGGGCGTCGTCGGCGGTCGGATTGAGGCCGACGGCGGCGGCCACCGCGGTGGGCAGCAGGGCCGGCTCGCCGATACCGCCCAGGTCGACCGGGATCACGTTGCCGCGCAGCGGTTCGTCGAGGTGCCCGAGGACCTCGAGGGCCAGCCGTGTCTTGCCGATCCCGCCGGGGCCGTGCACCGTGCATACCCGCCGGGCGGCGATCAGCGCGCCCAGCGTGGCCAGCTCGCGTCGTCGCCCGATGAAGCGGGTGGGGGTCACCAGGCGCGACGACGGCTGCGGCAGCGTCACGGGCGGGCTCCACTCGTCGGGATCGGGCTTCATCGGCTGCCGTGAGCGTACCGTTCCCGACGGCCGCCCGGCCGCCTGCCGCGGAACCCGGTCCGGAAGGCCGGCACCGGCGGATAGACCAGGCTCAGCGCGGCGCCGAGCGTGAAATAGCTGCGCAGGATCCGGAACACCAGGTACAGGGGAAGATAGCGCAGCGCGCGCGGCAGCAGCACCAGGCAGACGCCGATCGCCAGCACGAACTGCATGCCGAGGATCGTGGCGACCACCGGCTGCCATCGCTGTACCTGGAAGGTCGGCTGGAAGACGACGTCCGCGATCAGCGCGAACAGCAGGATCGGGGCGAGCATCGCGCGGCGCGCGGCGTTCATGAGTTGCAGCGGCAGCACGGCGGTGCCGGTCATGGTGCGGCCGTCGAGCAGCATGGCGCGATTGTGCGCGGCGAGATGGTAGATGCTGCGGAACCAGCGGGTGCGCTGCTCCCGCAGGTGCGCGTAGCTCGCCGGGGTCTCGCTGTAGTAGACCGCGCGGGGATCGGCGACGGTGCGGTAACCGGCGCCGTCCAGCCGCAGGCAGATGTCGGTGTCCTCGCCGTTCATGCCGGTCACCATGTCGCCGACCAGCCGCAGCGCGGAATGCCGGTAGATCGCGAACATGCCGGGCACGCCGAGGACGCCGCGGTAGCCGTCCAGCGAGAGCTGGAAGAACCCGTGCCGCAGGATCACCTCCACCAGGCGGACCTTGTCGATCCAGGTCTTCTCGGTGGCCGGCAGCGGGAGGCCGCCGACCGAGCCGACGGTCGGATCGGCGAAGTGCGCCATCGCGGTCTTCAGACAGCCCGGGCCGATCACCGTGTCGGCGTCGATCCGGACGATGAACTCCTCGGTGATCTGCGCGATGCCCAGGTTCAGGGCGATGGCCTTGCCCGGCGTGGGGCAGTCGAGCACGGTGCCGTCGATCCGCGTACATTCGGCCAGCGCGTCCGCGGCGGCCGTCGCGGTGCCGTCGGTGGAGGCGTTGTCGACCACGTACAGCCGGATCCGGCCGGGGTAGGTCCGCGCGGCGCGGTCGACGGAGGCGATGGTCGCGCCGATGTCGTGCGCCTCGTTGTGGGCGGGGACCAGCACCGCGACCGGCGGGGAGAACGGGGTGCGGCGGCCCCGGCGGAGCACCAGCACCCCGATCAGCGCGGTGGCGATGCCGAAGAACTGCTGCACCAGGAACACACCCGGCCCGATGCCGCCGAGCAGCGCCACATCCCGGAACCAGCGCACCAGGTCGCCCAGCAGATAGACGACGGCGAGGGCACCGCCGACGGCGAGCAACAGGCAGTCGAAGAGGATCGCGTAGGCCCGCAGCGGCACCCACGGGCTCAGCGGGCCCGGACCGGCGGCCGGTAGCTGCGCCTGCCGGAGGATGGTGTGCGGGAAGACCATCAGCGCCAGCAGCCCGGAGGCGGCCTGCTGGCCGAGCACCGGTATGTCGAGCAGCCCGAAGTGGGCCAGGGCCCAGCCGATCAGGTCGATCACCACGCAGGCCGCGACGAACTTGCCGGCCAGCGACAGTCCCAGAAGCAGCCGCCGGCGGCGGTCACCGTAGGCGTAGCCCGCGTAGGTGAGGAAGAAGAACAGCACGAAGATCCGGGTCAGCGAGGCGACGTCGCCGCGGTCGCCGGCCAGGATCACCACGTCGTTGGTGCGCGGACCGATACCGAGGTGCACCCGCACGGTCTGCACGCACATCGCCAGGATGCAGAGCCCGGCGAAGGTGAGGTAGAAACCGTTGCTGGCGCTGGCCGGGCGGTCGACGGCGTAGCGGGCGGGCGCGCTGTCGACCGACCGGAAGTGCCCGGCGATGCCGTCGTGCCCGGGGTCGTGGGCGGGTTCCGGGTCGTGAGTGGGCGCCGGGTGGTCGGTCACGGTGCGGCGGGTACCGGGACGGTGGAGCCGTCGCGGGCCACGGCGAAGGCGCCGGACGGGGTCACCGCGACCGCGGCGTCGGCTCCCAGCTGCGGCAGGACCAGTCCGTCGGTCTCCCCGCGCGCCACGATCGACAGGCCCGGCGCGGCGCCCGGCCCGGCCGCGGTCTGCAGCAGCAGTCCGGTGCGGAAGGCCGGGACGTTCAGGCCCGATCCGGCGCGCAACCGGTCGCCGTCGAGCGTGACCGGTGTGGTGACGCCCGGTGCGGTGCCGACCACGACGAACGGGTGGCCGGCCGGGGGTGCGCCGCCCCAGACGATGTCGGGTGCCGACCCGGCGGGGTCGAGCGCGGCGAGCACCGGCACCAGCGCGTCGAGCGTCGCGACGGCGGGGGCGGCCGCATCGGGGACGTAGACCGTGTAGCCGGGGCTCAGCGCGGCGGGGATCGACGCCAGGCCGCCGGCCGGGGGCGGGCCGAGCAGCAGCGCGGAGGAGTCGTCGAGCTGGATCGGGTACCCGGTGACGCGGACGTCGCAGCCGCCGAGATCGCGGTCGCGCTGCACGGTGAGGGACACCGAGCCCGTCGCCGCCTGTCGTGCCGCGGGCAGCGGGACGGTGACGGCGCCGTCCCGGCCGAGCGGGCGGCTCTCGACCAGGGTGCCGTTGAGCTCGACGTTCAGGATCCAGGTCAGGTCGCTCGGGGACGCGGGGAGGGTGAACTGGGCGCGGACGGCGCGGGGCGCCCGCCCGCCGGCGAGGCCGGCGAGCGCGTAGTCGGCCCGCCAGCGGCGGCTCTCGGTGATCCGGACCGAGCCGGTGTCGGCGCCGAGTGCGGCCAGCGGCACCTCGTCACCGGCCGGGCCGGGCACGGTCACCGCCAGCGGATCGGCGGCACCGGCGTCGCCGGTGGCCAGTACGGCCGTGGTCAGGTAGTCGCCGGTGATCGCGCCCCGCGGGTCGGTGAGGGCGAGCACCGGGGTGCCGCTGACCGCGCCCAGCACGAGTCCGGTGCCCGGATCGTCGCGCCGGTGCCAGTGGTCGTCGCCGGTCAGCGTGTTCTCCGGGCCCACCAGGACGGTGTCGCGGCGGTCCTCCGGCGAGATGCGGTCCGCGAAACGCACGCGGTGACCGGCGCGGGTGAGGGCCAGGCCGAGCTGCGCGGCGGCGGTGCGCCACTGCGGGTCGTCGTCGCGGAGCGCGATCGTCAGTTCGTGTCCCCAGCCGGCGACGGCATCGCGCACGGTGTGGACGGGCGTGTCGAGCGCCGCCTCCACCATCGAATCCGGCGCCAGATGCACCTGCATGCCGACGGTCTGGTCGGCCAGACAGACGGTGTCGCCGAGCGCGCCCTCGATGCGGATCTGGGTGCGCAGCCGCCCGCCGGCGACCTGCCCCTCCGGCACGGTGACGATCGCGTCGAGCTTCTGTTCGCCGTGCGGCAGCGAGATCTTGGCGATCTGCTGCCCGTCGGTCACGACCGTGAGGAACACGGTCGCCGCCTCGGGCACCTGCGTGGTGCCGCGCAGCCGCAGCCGGGTGCGGCCGGGGCCGGAGTCGGCGGGCAGGACGGTGGTGAAGGTGGCCGACGGCGAGTCGTCGGTGAGCCACACGCCGTCGGATCGTCCCAGGTCGGCGAGGCTGTGCGTGAAGTGACGATCATCGGGGACTCCGAGACCGCGGCCGTCGTCGCGGTGCGAGAACCAGTCCGGCCGGGCCAGCACGAAGGCGATCAGCACCACGAGCGCCACGCCGAGGACCCACCACGCGGCGCGCGGCACGGTCCGGCCGCGTTCGCCCGGAAAGTGGTCGGGTTCCTTCTCGGGGGTGGACGCCGGGGCGTCGCCGCTCATCGTGCCCCTCCGGCGATGTCGGAGGCGGCAGGCGCCGAGTGATCCGGTTCGGTGGTCGCCGCCGCGGTGCGCCGCGAGTCGTTCCAGTACGAGACGGCCGGAATCGCCGACCGTCGTACCCGGTCGGCGTACCGGCGGGCGAGGCCGACCTCGGCCAGCAGCAGGTCTTCGGTGAGCAGGATCGGGTCGAGTCCGAGTCCGAGCAGCTGGTCGTTGCGGGCGGCCAGGGCGTTCTCGTCGGCCTCGTCGCGCGGATTGGCGACCCGGACGATCGCGGCGCCGGTGGCCGACGACACCAGCCCGGCCAGGTCGGACACCCGATGGGTCTGCGTCAGCTGATTCATCACGCGGACGCGGCCGTCGTCGAGCCGGTCGCCGGATTCGACGGCGAGCCGGATGCACTCGACGGTGTCGTTGATGTTGATGAAGGCGCGAGTCTGACCGCCGGTGCCGTGCACTGTCAGCGGGTGCCCGATGGCCGCCTCCACCAGGAAGCGGTTCAGGACGGTGCCGAAGTCGCCGTCGTAGTCGAACCGGTTGATCAGCCGCGGATCGCGCCCGGTCTGCGGCGTCTGCGTGCCCCACACGATGCCCTGGTGCAGGTCGGTGACGTGCAGGCCGTCGTTGCGCGCGTAGAACGCGAACAGCAGCTGGTCGAGCGACTTGGTGAGGTGGTAGACGCTGCCGGGCCGCGTCGGATACAGGATCTCCCTCGAGCGCGGCCGCCCCTCCCGGTCCGGATAGGTGACCGTCAGATAGCCCTCCGGCAGGTCGGCGGGCACCGACTCGTAGCCGTAGACGCCCATCGTGCCGAGGTGCACCAGGTGCGTGCCCGGCGACACCGCGGCCAGCGCGACCAGCACGTTGTGGGTGGCGGTGACGTTGTTGTCGACGGTGTACCGCTTGTGGGCGGGCGACTTCATCGAGTACGGCGCCGCCCGCTGTTCGGCGAAGTGCACCACCGCGTCCGGCCGCTCGTCGGCCAGCAACTCGGTGAGGGCGTGATAGTCGGCGGCCACGTCGAGTTCGACGAACCCCAGCGGGTTCCCGGACACCTCGTGCCAGGCGGCGAGTCGTTCGGCGGGGGTGGCGATCGGGGTGAGCGAACCGGCACCGAGTTCGTCGTCGATACGCCGCCGGACCAGATTGTCGACGATCGTCACGTCGTGTCCGTGCGCGGACAGATGCAGCGCGGTGGGCCAACCGCAGAACCCGTCGCCACCCAGCACCATCACCCTCATGCGCCGAAGCGTAGGGGTGCGACGGGGCGCGGCGGCCCGGCTCGACGGCGGGGCGCGGCGATTCAGGTACCGGCGGCGAGTACGTGCGTACCCGCCCGGCCGGGACTTTGGCCTCGTGCCCCGGAGGGCGTCGATCGGTAACGTGGATCACACATCGCGGCTCCCAGGGGAAGGTATGCCGGTGGCTGAGAATTGGGTCCGTTCGCTCGGCGAACTCGGGCTGGGGGACGCGCCGTCGGTCGGCGGCAAGGGCGCGAATCTGGGGGAGCTGATCCGGGGCGGATTCCCGGTGCCGGGCGGCTTCGTCGTCACCAAGCAGGCGTATCTCGCCGCCGTCGACGCGGCCGGGCTGCGTGACCGGCTCGCCGCGCACGCGCTGCCGCCGGCCGGGGCGAGCGAGACCGAGCTGCTGGCCCTCGCGGACGAGTTGCGCGGCGAGGTGGCGCGCATCGAGATCCCCGAGGAGATCGCCGCGCAGATCGTCGCGGCGTACGCCGGGCTCGGCGACGATCGGCGGGTCGCGGTGCGCTCGTCGGCGCCGGCCGAGGATGCCGCGGACACGTCGTTCGCCGGGATCCACGACAGCTTCACCGACGTCGAGGGGACGCGGAATCTGCTCGCCGCGATCAATCGCTGCTGGCAGTCGTTGTGGTCTGCGCGGGCGTTGACCTATCGCCGGGTGCAGGGCGTCACCGAGGAGCCGTCCGTCGCGGTGGTGGTGCAGTTGATGGCCGACTCGCTCAGCGCCGGGGTGATGTTCACCGTCGACCCGCGCACCGGCGAGACCGACCGGATCGTGATCGAGGCCGCGCGCGGGCTCGGCGAGGTGGTGGTCGGCGGCCAGGTGGAACCGGACACCTACGTCGTCGGCAAGGCCGAGCCGCGGCAGATCCTCGACGTGCACCTCGGTGCGCAGGACTTCCAGTTCGTCGCCGGGCACAGCGCCGACGAGGTGCCCGAGGCGATCGACGCCGCCGACCGTGGCCGGCGCGTCCTCGACGACGCCCAGGTGCTGGCCCTCGCACGACTCGCCGTCGCCGCCGAGAAGCACTACGGCGCGCCGCAGGACATGGAGTTCGCGTGGTGCGCGGCGCCGGGCGGCGGGCAGGAGGTGTTCATCGTGCAATCGCGGCCGATCACCACGCTGGGTGGCGAGAACGGTTCGGGCGGCGGAGACGGCGCGGGACGGGCCGCGGAGGCGCTGGTGACCGGGCTCGGGGCCAGCCCGGGGATCGCGTCCGGCCGCGTGCGGATCCTGCGCGAGGTCGCCGAGGCGGCTCAGCTGAACGACGGCGACGTCCTCGTCGCCCCCATGACTCGTCCGGACTGGCTGCCGGTGCTGCGGCGCGCGTCGGCGATCGTCACCGACGGCGGCGGGATCACCTGCCACGCGGCGATCGTCGGGCGCGAGCTCGGCAAACCGGTGGTGGTCGGGGCGCGCGGAGCCACGGGCACCCTCGTCGAGGGTGCCGTCGTGACGGTTGACGGCAGCGCGGGCACGGTCTCGGGGGGCGCTGCGCCCGCC
>NZ_JBPSDN010000038.1:0-21912 GCF_052036135.1 Gordonia marina | reverse complement strand
CCCCCCCCCCCCCCCCCCCCCCCCCCCCCCCCCCCCCCCCCCCCCCCCCCCCCACGGCCGTTGCCGTCACCCGAATCCTCCCCGCGGGCGCCGGAGGTCACCGCCACGCGGGTGTATGTGAATCTGGCGACCCCCGACGCCGCCGAAGAGGTGGCGGCGTCGGGCGCCGACGGCGTGGGCCTGCTGCGCGCGGAGTTCATGATCACCGAGGCGCTCGGCGGTCTGCATCCGGCCAAGCTGCTGGCGCAGGGCCGCCGCGAGGAGTACGTCGCGACGATGGCCGACGGGGTGTCGCGGATCGCCGCCGCCTTCGCCGGCCGGCCGGTCGTGTACCGGACCATCGACCTGCGCTCGAACGAGTTCGCCGCCCTCGACGGCGGCGACACCGAACCGGACGAGGACAACCCGATGATCGGGTACCGCGGCTGCTACCGGTACATCCGCGAGCCCGAACTGTTCCGGCTCGACCTCGACGTGATCGAGCGTGTGCGGCGTACCCACCCCAACGTGCACCTGATGATCCCGTTCGTCCGGACCCGCTGGGAGCTGGCCGAATGCCTCGCGCTCCTGAACGACCACCCGCTCGGCGCGGACCGCGGCCTGAAGCGATGGATCATGGCCGAGGTGCCGTCGGTCGTCTACTGGCTGGACGAGTACGCCGCGCTCGGCATCGACGGCGTCTCCATCGGCAGCAACGACCTCACGCAGCTGATGCTCGGGGTCGACCGCGATTCCGAGGTCTGCAAGGAACTCTTCGACACCATGGATCCGGCCGTGCTCGACGCCATCGACGCGATCATCGAGAAGGCGTCCGCCGCCGGACTGACCACCTCGCTGTGCGGTCAGGCGGTATCGCTGTACCCCGAACTGGCCGAGCACTTGGTCCGGCGGGGCATCACGTCGGTGTCGGTCACTCCGGACGTCGCCGAACGGACCCGCCACAACGTGGCGGTCGCCGAACGGGCCATCCTGCTCGATGCGGCCCGGCGGGGCTGATCCGCGGGACGTGTGGGCGCGAGCGGTATGCGTCCGCGACAACCGCGAGCTGCCCGCGACAGCGGTCGGCGACGCGACGCGCGCGGTTGTCGCGTCGTCGACCGCTGTCGCGTGGGCGTGACGACTGTCGCGGGTCCCGACGAGTCGAAGCGCCGTTCGCGGTGCTCCTGCTACAGGGCGACCGTCAGCAGGACCACGGCGTCGGTGTCGGCGGCCAGGCCGTGGCGGACCGGTGGGATGTCGGTCCGCTGGCCCTCGGTGAGCGAGAGATCCGGGGTGCCGGGGGCGGTGAGCCGGACCGTGCCGCGGAGCACCTGGAGGGTGGCCTCGCCGGGGCTGGAGTGGTCGTGCAGGGCCTGGCCCGCGACCAGGGCGATCACGGTTTCGCGGAGCCGGTCGCCGTGGCCCCGGACCGTCGCGGAGGCGCGGTGGGCGGGGGCGTCGTGCGCGGCGGCGAGAAGTTCGTCGGCGAGGGCGGGAAGGTCGGTGACGCTCATAGCGGTGGTCTCCTCGGAAATGGGGGGCTTCGACACGGGCTCCTTCGTCGCCCGGCTCAGCCGGCGGGTGCGGGCTCCTTCCTCGCCCGGCCCGGCAGGCGGATACGGGTTCCTTGTCGCCCGGTGGTTCTGAGCGGAGCCGAGGGGCTCAGCCGGCGGGCGCGTCCTCTCGGCGCGGGATGCCGAAGATCGTGAACAGGCAGGCGACGGCGGCGAAGCACACCAGCAGGATCAGCCCGACGGTGTAGCTGTGGGTCGCGGCGTCGTAGGTGGCACCCATCACCAGCGGCGGGAAGAAGCCGCCCAGACCGCCGGCCGCGCCGACCAGGCCGGTCACCGCGCCGACGCGGGCCGGCGGGCTGGCCAGCGCGACCCAGGCGAACACCGACCCGGCGCCCATACCCATCATCACGGCCATCAGGATGAAATCGACCGCGGCCAATCCGTTGCCCAGTTCCGGCTTGAAGATCATCCAGACCGCCAGGAGCGCGGCGCCACCGCACGAGATCGCGGTGATCAGGCGCGGACCGAACTTGTCCGACAGCGCGCCGCCGATCGGCCGGGCGATGACCGCGGCGATGGCGAAGCCCGCGGTCCGGGCGCCGGCCGACTTGAGATCCTGGATGTCGTACACGTCGGCCAGATAGGTCGGCAGATAGGTGGAGAAGGCGACGAAACCGCCGAAGGCCGCCGCGTACAGGAACGCCATCTGCCAGGTGATCGGCAGCTTCAGCGCGCTGACCAGCTTCGGCACGGCCGGCTCGGTGTTCGGGGTCCAGGCGGGCGCATCGCGCATCATCAGCCACGTGATCACCGCCATCACGACCAGCGCCACCGCGATGATGATGTGCGTCGGGAAGTAGCCGAACCATTCCCGGAACCGCGGGGTGAAGAACGCCGACAGCGCGGTGCCGCCCATACCGGCCCCGAAGATGCCGGTCGCGAAGCCGCGGCGGCTCGGCTGGTACCAGTTGTTCACGAACGGGATGCCGGCGGCGAAGCTGGTGCCCGCGATACCCAGGAAGAAGCCGATCACGACCATGAACGGGAAGCTCTTCATCTGCCCGGCGACGGCCACCAGGAGCACGAACGGCGCGGAGAGCAGAAGCAGCCCGGTGAACATCACCCGGCCGCCGAAGCGCGGCGTCAGCACGCCGACCACGATGCGCCCCAGCGAACCGACCAGGATCGGCACGGCGATCAGCACCGACTTCTGCGTCGGGTCGAGGCCCATCTCCTTCTCGTAGAACTTGGCCAGCGGCGCGATCAGATTCCACGCCCAGAACGTGAGCGCGAAACCGGCGGTGGCGAGGATCAGGTTCCGGGTCTGGGCGCCGGACGTGACGCCGGGCGGCAGCGCGTCGACGGGAGCGGGGGTGACGGTCATGACTCTCGATCCTCGGTGCCGATGGGAGCCCAGGCCTTGGACCTGGGGTGCGGACCCGACTGCGGGCCGCGGGTGGTCTTGGTGTCCCGGCTGCGGTACACGATGTACGGCCGGAAGAAGTAGTGCAGCGGTGCGGTGAAGATGTGCACCAGCCGGGTGAACGGCACCAGAATGAACATCAGCATGCCGAGCAGCACATGGATGTGGAAGCGCAGCGGCGCCTCCTCCATGGCGTGGATGTCCGGCTGCAGGATGAAGATCGACCGGAACCACGGTGCGACGGTCTCCCGGTAGTTCACCCCCGGCCCGTGCGGGTCGACGGCGCCGACGAGGGTGATGTAGCTGCCGGCCAGCATCGCCGACACCAGCACCAGGTACATCAGCTTGTCGTTCCAGGTGGTGGCCGCGAAGACCGGTCCGACGGTGCGCCGCCGGTAGATCAGGATCGCCACCCCGGCCAGCGCGGCGACCAGCGCGATGATGCCGCCGATGGCCGCGACCATGTGGTACAGGTCCTCCGAGACGCCGAGCGCGGTGGTCCACGACTCGGGGATCAGCAGACCCATCACATGGCCGACGATGACCAGCAGGATGCCGTAGTGGAACAGCGGCGACCCGATGCGGAGCAGCCGCGATTCGTAGAGCTCGGACGACCGGGTGGTCCAGCCGAACTTGTCGTACCGGTAGCGCCAGACGGTGCCGCCGATCACGGCGACCAGTGCCAGGTAGGGGATCACTCCCCAGAGAAAGACGTTCATCGTCTCGCCTCCACACGTGCGTCGGGACGCGGCGATGTGCGGGTCATCGCCGCCATGTCTTGGGCGGTGAACAGGGGGAGCAGCCGGGGATCGCCCGACTCCAGGCCGACACGTTCGACGGCCGGCGCACTCTGCCGCATCGACAGCGCGGTGGCCTTGTCCTTCGGGGACTCGCCCGGCAGGGTGTCGCAGATCGCGCGCAGGACGCCGGCGTAGGCCGACCCCCTGTCGAGCAGGGCGAGCCGGATCAGTTCGAGCGACGCGCGGTGCTCGATCAGCAGTTCGCGTCCGGCGGGCAGATCCGCCCGCGCGGCGAACTCCAGAATCATCGGCAGGTAGTCGGTCAGTTCGCCGTGGGTGTCGACGAGGAAACCCGAGTCCCGGTAGGTCTGCTTGATCGCGGCCAGGGCGTTGCCGCGCCGCCGGGTGTCCCCGTCGGACCAGTAGGTGAGGTACAGGGTCTGGTGGCGGGACAGGTCGAAGACGTCGACGTAGTCGCGCCGCAGGTCGTCCGGGGTCGGCGCCGCGTCGCCCCTTGAGCCTGTCGTGTCGTCCCTCGAACTTGTCGTATCGCCCCTTGAGCTTGTCGAAAGGTGCTCGACGAACCGCGCCAGCGCCCGGGTGGACGGAGAATCCGGGAGGTCGGCGAGGGCGGCGGCGAGGAGAGGGGTCTGGGACAGCAGCTCGTCGTCGGGGTACTGGAGGGTCAGCGACGCGACCTGGTAGATCACCCGGTGGGTGGTGTCGGTGGCCGGCCTTCGTCTGGTGATCGGGTGTCGAGAACGGCGTTTCGACACGGGTTCGGCTAGCGCCTCACCCGGCTCAACGGGCTGCCTGGGCTCGGCGGGTTTTCTGGGCTCGGCGGGTTTCCTGGTGGGTTCAACGGGCTGTGAGGGGCGTTTCGACACGGGTTCGGCTAGCGCCTCACCCGGCTCAACGGGCTGTATTGGCTCAACGGGCCGCCTGGACTCGGCGGGTTGCCTTGACTCGGCGGGTTGCCTTGACTCGGCGGGTTTCCGGGACTCGTCGGGTTTCCGGGTGGGCTCGGCGGGCTGTGGGGGGCGTTTCGACACGATCTCGCCTAGCGGCTCGATCGGCTCAACGGGCTGGTGGGCGAGCTCAACCGGCTGCGTTGACTTCACGGGCTGCCTGGATTTGGCGGGGCGGCGGAGGGGGTTGCGCATCACTTCCTCCCGAGGGGGGAGCCGTTGCCGTCCCAGTTGAGCAGGTTGACCCGGCGGCGGAGGGTGGCGTCGTCGGCGGCGTGGTCGCTCGACTGGCGCTGCTTCAGGGCCTGGAAGGTCTCGATGGAGACCGGCGTCGCACGACCGCTCGCCTCACCGAAGGGGCCGGACTCGTACATGCCGGGGCCGTCGTCGTAGTCCAGCGAGCAGGCCATCTCCTCCAGCCGGTGGCCCTCCTCCTTGTGGGCGGTGGGGATCACGTAGCGGTCGTCGTACTTGGCGATCGCCATCAGGTGGTACATCGCCGTCATGGACTCCTCGTCCATGCCGACCGACGCCGGGATCAGCGGGTTGGGTTCGCGGCCCAGGGCGACGTCGCGCATGTAGCTGCGCATGGCGGCCAGCTTCTTGAGGACGCCCTCGACGACGGAGGTGTCGCCCGCGGAGAACAACTCGGCGAGATACTCGAGCGGGATGCGGAGCGTGTCGATGGCACCGAACAGGTTGTCGTGGTTCTCGCCGTCGTGCCCCTGCCCGGTGAGCAGGTCGACGATCGGCGACAGCGGCGGCACGTACCAGACCATCGGCATGGTGCGGTATTCCGGGTGCAGCGGCAGCGCCACCCGGTACTTCTTCGCCAGCGCGTAGACCGGCGAACGGCGGGCCGCGTCGATCCAGTCGTCCGGGATCCCACTCCGGCGAGCGTCGGCGATCACCCGGGGATCCGCCGGGTCGAGCATCAGGTCGAGCTGCGCCTCGTACAGGTCCGTCTCCTCGGGCACCGAGGCGGCCGCGGTCACCGCGTCGGCGTCGTACAGGAACAGCCCGAGGTAGCGGAGGCGGCCCACGCAGGTCTCCGAGCACACGGTGGGCTGCCCGACCTCGATGCGCGGATAGCAGAACGTGCACTTCTCGGCCTTGCCGGTGCGGTGGTTGTAGTAGATCTTCTTGTACGGGCAGCCGGTGATGCACTGGCGCCAGCCGCGGCAGCGATCCTGGTCGACCAGCACGATGCCGTCCTCTTCGCGCTTGTAGATCGCACCGGACGGGCACGACGCCATGCACGACGGGTTGAGGCAGTGCTCGCAGATCCGTGGCAGATAGAACATGAAGGTCTGCTCGAACGAGAACTTGATCTTGTCCGAGGCCTCCTGGCGGAGCTTCTGCAGGATCGGGTCGAGTTCCTCGGTCGCCGCGGAACCGCCGAGGTCGTCGTCCCAGTTGGCCGACCAGGTGATCTTCATGTCCTCGCCGGTGATCAGCGACTTGGGCCGGGCGACGGGGATGTCGTCGCCGAGCGGCGCGGAGATGAGGTTCTCGTAGTCGTAGGTCCAGGGCTCGTAGTAGTCCTCGAGGGTGGGCTGGACGGGGCTGGCGAAGATGGTCGCCAGCTTCTGCAAGCGGCCGCCGGTGCGCAGCCGCAGGTGGCCGCGGCGGTTGAGCTTCCAGCCGCCCTTCCACTGCTCCTGATCCTCGTAGCGGCGCGGATAGCCCTGGCCGGGCCGCGTCTCCACGTTGTTGAACCACACGTATTCGGTGCCCGCGCGGTTGGTCCACGCCTGTTTGCAGGTCACCGAACACGTATGACATCCGATGCACTTGTCGAGGTTCATCACCATCGCGACTTGGGCCATGACTCGCATCAGTAGGTCACCTCCTGGCTGCGCTTGCGGATGGTCGAGACGATGTCCCGCTGATTGCCGGTGGGGCCGAGATAGTTGAAGGCGTAGGAGAGCTGGGCGTATCCGCCGATGAGGTGCGACGGCTTCACCAGCAGGCGGGTCACCGAGTTGTGGATGCCGCCGCGTCTGCCGGTGGCCTCCGACTTCGGCACGTCGATGGTCCGCTCCTGCGCGTGGTGCACGTAGGTGACGCCCGCCGGGATGCGGTGGCTGACCACCGCCCGGCCCACGAACACGCCGTTGGCGTTGACGCACTCGATCCAGTCGTTGTCGACGACGCCGATCGCCGCGGCGTCCTCCGGCGCCAGCCATGCCGTCGGCCCACCCCTCGAGAGTGACAGCATGAACAGGTTGTCCTGGTACTCGGAGTGAATCGACCACTTGTTGTGCGGCGTCAGGAACCGGACCGCGATCTCCATCTCGCCGGTCGGGCCGAGCTTGGGTTCGCCGAACAGCCGGTGCATGTCCAGCGGCGGCCGGTAGATCGGCAGCGCCTCGCCGATGTCGAGCATCCAGTCGTGATCGAGGTAGAAGTGCATCCGCCCCGTGAGGGTGTGGAAGGGCTTCTCCCGCTCGATGTTCATGGTGAACGGGGCGTAGCGCCGGCCGCCGGTCTCACTGCCCGACCACTCCGGCGAGGTGATCACCGGCTGCGGGCTGTCCTGGGTGTCGGCGAAGGTGATCCGCTTCTCTTCCGAGCCCGCCGCGAGGTCGACGAAGGTCTTGCCGGTGGTCCGCTCCAGCTTCTCGAAGCCGTCGACGGCCAGTTCGCCGTTGGTGGTGCCGGAGAACATCAGGATGGCCTCGGCGAGTTTGGCGTCGGTGTCGATCGCCGGCCGCCCATCGACGACGGATCCGCCGCGGGATCCGTTCGGCCCGCTCGCTGCGCTCCCGGTGCCGAGCATCACGCCGTTCTTGGCGGCGAGCTTTCCGGTCTGCGAGGCGATGTCGAAGGTGACGTTCTTGACCGTGAACCCGAGCTTGTCGGCGAGCGGACCCACCGAGGCGAGCTTGTCGGCGATCGCCGTGTAGTCGCGTTCGACGACGACGTACTGCGGCAGATTCTTCCCGGGCACGCCCGGGGAGTCGCCGCCGAGCCAGTCGTCGACGATGCCGTGCGGATTCGCGGTCTCCCCCGGGGTGTCGTGCTGGTTGGGGGTGGCGACGATGTCCCGCACGGTGCCCAGGTGCTTGCGCGCCTGCTTCGACAGCTCCGCGGCCAGCGCGTGAAACAGGTCGAAGTCGCTCTTGGCCTCCCACGGCGGATCGATCGCCGGGCTGAACGCGTGCACGAACGGATGCATGTCCGTCGAGCTCAGGTCGTACTTCTCGTACCAGGTCGCGGCCGGGAGCACGATGTCGCTCATCAGCGTGGTCGACGTCATCCGGAAATCCGCCGACAGCAGCAGGTCGAGCTTGCCCTCGGGGGCCTCGTCGCGCCAGCGGACCTCATTCGGATGCGGGGTGTCCGGGTGCTCGGTGCCGAGCACGTTGTGCTGGGTGCCGAGCAGATGCCGGAGGAAGTACTCGTCGCCCTTGGCGCTGGAACCGAGCAGGTTGGAGCGCCACAGCACCAGCGTGCGGGGCCAGTTCTCTTCCGCGTCGACGTCGTCGATCGCCGGGGTCAGTCCGCCGTCGTGCAGTTTCTGCGCGACATACGCGCCGGGGCTGGCGGCCTCGCCGGCCTCCACGGCCGCCGCCGCGGCGTCGGCCACCTGCAGCGGATTGGTGGAGAACTGCGGGTAGAACGGCATCCAGCCGAGCCGCGCGGACTGGGCGATCGCGTCGGCGGTGTGCGGATGATCCAGCACGCCCTTGCTGAGCGGAGACGCCAGCGCCGTCGTCGAGTAGCCGTCGTTGCGCCACTGATCGGTGTGCATGTACCAGTACGACGTCCCCGGCTGCGTCCGCGGCGGCCGGCTCCAGTCCAGGGCGTTGGCCAGGGAGATCCAGCCGGTGATCGGGCGGCACTTCTCCTGCCCGACGTAGTGCGCCCAGCCGCCGCCGTTGCGGCCCATGCTGCCGGTCAGATTGAGCAGCGCGAGGATCGCGCGGTAGGTGACGTCGCCGTGGAACCACTGGCAGATGCCCGCGCCCATGATGATCATCGAACGGCCGCCGGACTCCTCGGCGTTGGTGGCGAACTCGCGGGCGACGCGGATCGCGGCCGCGGCGGGGATCGAGGTGATCTCCTCCTGCCACGCCGGGGTGTAGGGCGTGGACGCGTCGTCGTACCCGGCCGCCCAGTCGCCGGGCAGGCCGTCGCGGCCCACGCCGTACTGGGCGAGCATCAGGTCGTACACGGTGGTGACCAGCCGGTCGCCGATCCGGCGTGCGGGCACGCCGCGGGTCAGCACGGTGCCGCTGCCGTCGGGGGCGTCGAACGCGGGAAGGCTGATCGTCTCCGGGGTGGCCTCGGCGTCGTCGTACAGGCTCAGCCGCGGGACGACGCCCTCCAGGTCGAGGTTCCATCGCCCCTGGCCGGACTCGGCGTAGCGGAAGCCCATCGAGCCGTTGGGGACGACGACGTCGCCGGTGGCGTCGTCGAGGAAGACCGGCTTCCACGCGTCCTCGGCCGCCTCGCCGCCGAGCTGCTCGGCGGTGAGGAACTTGCCGGGGACCAGTGTGGGGGCGCCGTCGTGGTCCTGCTCGTCGAGCTCGATGAGGAAGGGCAGGTCGGTGAACTTGCCGACGTACTCGGTGAAGAACGGCACCTGCCGGTCGACGAAGTACTCCTTCAAGAGCACGTGGCCCATGGACATCGCGAGCGCGGCGTCGGTGCCGGCCTGCGCGGGCAGCCATTCGTCGGCGAACTTGGTGTTGTCGGCGAAATCGGGCGAGACGGTGACCACCTTGGTGCCGCGGTAGCGGACCTCGGCCATCCAGTGCGCGTCCGGGGTGCGGGTGACCGGGACGTTGGAGCCCCACATCATCAGGTAGGTTGCGTCCCACCAGTCACCGGATTCGGGGACGTCGGTCTGGTCGCCGAAGACCTGTGGGCTGGCCACCGGCAGGTCGGCGTACCAGTCGTAGAACGACGTCATCACGCCGCCGATCAGCTGGATGAACCGGGTGCCGACGCAGTGGCTGACCATCGACATGGCCGGGATGGGCGAGAAGCCCGCACAGCGGTCGGGGCCGTAGGTCTTGATGGTGTGCACGTGCGCCGCGGCCGCCATCTCGACGGCCTCGGACCAGGTCACCCGGATCAGGCCGCCCTTGCCGCGGGCGCGCTGGTAGGCGCGGCGCCGCAGCGGGTCGCCGGTGAGGTCGGCCCAGGCCTCGACCGGGTCGAGCCCTTTCGCCCTGGCCTGGCGGTACATCTCCACGAGGACGCCGCGCGCGTATGGATGACGCACCCGCGTCGGGGAGTAGGTGTACCAGGAGAAGGCCGCGCCGCGGGGGCAGCCGCGGGGCTCGTACTCGGGGCGGTCCGGGCCGACGCTCGGGTAGTCGGTCTCCTGCGTCTCCCAGGTGATGATGCCGTCCTTGACGTACACCTTCCACGAGCACGACCCCGTGCAGTTCACCCCGTGCGTGGAGCGGACGATCTTGTCGTGACTCCAGCGGTCGCGGTAGAAGACATCGCCCGCGCGCCCGCCCTCGCGGAAGACCGCGCGCTTATCGTTCGTCTCGTCCCACTTCGTGAAAAACTTGCCGATGTCGAGGAGTGCCTGCGCCGCTTCGCCCTGGGTTCTCGGTGTGCCGACCATGGTGTCAACCGTAAGGTAATTCCGAGCACTTCGGCTCATTTAAAGTATTTAGTCCCTGATTGAACGGAGTGGTTCATGTCCGGTTCGCTCGGTCGTCTCGTGACGGCGTGGCGGGGTCTGCGCTTGGATCACTTCACGTTCGTGATGGCGACGGGGATCGTGTCCACCGCGCTGCACAACACCGGCGCCGAACTGCTGTCGCTGATCGTGCTGTGGATCGCGATCGCCGGATACGCGGTGCTGGTCAGCGGGGTGGTGGCCGGCGCGGCGGCAGCGGGCATTGGCGAACTCGGCGAGCAGGTGGTGTCCCGGCGGTGCGGGACACTCGCGTTCGTCGCCGCGGGCGGGGTGCTCGCCGCGCGGTTCGCCGCGATGGGACTTGCGACCCTGACACTGGTGGTGATCGTCGTCTCGGCGATCACCTGGGCGGCGCTGCAATACGGTGTGCTCGGCACGGTGGTGGGGCAGGCGAGTCGTCGCCGGGGCGGCCGCGGCGCGCCGGGGTTGTCGATGTTCGACGGCACCTGGTTCCTGGTGGTGGTCTCCACGCAGGCGCTCGCGGTTTCGCTGGGTGCCTGGTCCAAGGCCGCCGGATCGGACATCGGGGCCACGCTGGCGGTGCTCGCGTGGGGTCTGGGGATCCTGCAACTGGCGGTGATCGCACCGCTCGTCGCGGCGCGGCTGCTGCTGGTCGGTGTGCGGCGAGACGACGAGGTGGCGCCCTACTGGGTCTTCCTCGGCTCGGGGGCGATCTCGATTCTGGGCGCCGCGGAGGTGCTGGGCACCGCGGAGGAGCAGATCGTGATGCCGCGCCCGGTGGTCGGCGGCATCGCGATGGCGCTGTGGGCGTTCGTGACCTGGATGCTGATCCCGACCATCGCGCTCATGCTGTGGCAGCACTCGCGGACCGGCGCGATCCGCGGCTACCGGCCCGCGCTCTGGGCCATGGTGTTCCCGATCGGCATGTACGGCGAGTCGACGCGCCAATTCGGGTACATCCGCGGCACGTCGTGGCTCGACACGATCGGCACCTGGGAGTCGTGGGTGGCGCTGGCCGTGTGGCTCTGCGTGGCCGCGCTCCTGGTGGGCGCGCTGGCCCGGATCGTGACCGGGCGGCGCCCGGCTGAGACACGACGGAGCCTCGAGCCGAGTGACGGGTGAGCAGGTCCGTCGTCGGTGACCGCCATGTGACCACCTGTCCCGGGGTTTCTCGCTCGTGTCTGGGGCGGGTCGGGAGGTCCGGGGGTGGTGTTCGGATGGTGGTCACGGGTGACGGGACTCCTGCGGCTGGGCGTCGCGCGCGGTGACCGGGGAGCGCCGGGTGGCGCGGCAGAACAACGGCACGATCGCGGGGCACGATCCCCATATGCACGCGTGAGCCGCCAAGACGCCGTCGTCGTGCGGGCCGCCGTCGATTCTGAGCCCGCGTCGAAGCGCTGTAGACCTGCGCGGGACGGCGCCAGGGATCAGAGCAGGCGGCGGTTGCGGTCGTAGAGCTTGCCGCCGGCGACGAGGAGGCCGTACGAGTTCTTCAGGTACACGGTCCAGTCGGCGGCATAGCCGCGGCCCGGGCCGTAGGCGCCGAAGCTGCCCGACGAGCCGGAGTCGTTGCTGACCAGCAGGCGTTCGCCGTCGGTGCCCAGGACCTTCGGCAGTGTCACGGTGATGTCCTGTCCGCCGCCACCGGAGTAGGCGTCGAACCAGGCCGTGGCGTAGCCGGAGCCCGAACTCGCCGAGGCCGTCGGCGAGGTGTAGGACACGGCCACCGCGGTGCCCACGGCGGCCAGGATGCGACTGGCGTCCGACTCCAGCCGGACGGTCACCGCGGGTCTTCCGGTCGCCGGATCGAAGGTCGCGGTCTGGTTGCTCTTGTCATCGGTGAGGACGGGCAGTCCAGTGGCCGCGGCGGAGGGTTCATAGTCGACGGGGAGCCAGCCGTCGTCGACGGTCGCGGTCTTGGTGCCCGCGGCGTTGTAGAGGTCGACGCGGTCGGCGTCGTTCACCACCGCGAAGCCGCCGCGGAACGGCATCCAGGTGGTCTGCACGTCCTGCTCGGGGTTGATCGCCTTGGAGGCATCGTGGGTGAAGAGCACCTTGCCGGTCGTGATGTCCCGCAGCGTGAAGACGGCGCCGTCGGTGACGGCGGCCACCGGGGATCCGTCCGGCACGGTGTCGGTGGACGAGGTGCTGTCGTCGGCCGACCAGAGTTTCCGGCCGGTGAGACCGTAGGCGGCGACCGAGTAGTCGCTGCTGATCAGCGCGGTGTCGCCGGTGACGGTGAGCCGGGTGCCGCTGCCCGTGGGCAGTGTGGTCGCCGCGCCGGTGGTGAGGTCGACGATCGCGTAGCCGCCCGAGGAGGAACCGGTCGAGCAGATGATCTTGTTCGCGGTCGCGAGGTTCCGGCAGCCGTAGAGGTCATCGAAGCCGGTGACCCGGACGGTGCGCTGCAGCTTGCCGGTGGCGGCGTCGACCAGGTCGATGGTGGTGCGGTCGGCGTCGCTCTCGGCCATGTACACGGTGGTCTCGGTGCCGCCGATCGCCTGCGGGCTGGAGTAGTCGTTCGCCGAGGGCTTGTAGATCCACAGTGCCTCCTTCGGCTCGGTGGCCAGCGATGCCATGTCCGGGGTCACCGGGTCGCGCTTGAGCTTCTTCGCGTCGGCGGCGACGGTCACCGGCGACGACGCCCCGCCGCCTCCGCCGTGACCGTGGCCGCCGACCGTGGTCGCGACCGCGATCACCGCGCCGACCAGGATCAGCACACCGACCACCGCGCCCACGATCAGCGCGGTCCGATGCTTGCGGGGCTCCCGTCCGGGGATCTGCGGACCGGCGCCGGAGGCCGGGGCGAAGGGCGGATACCCGCCGCCGGCCGGCACGAACGGCGGGTGCTGCCCGGGCGGTACCTGGTGCGGTGCCGCGGGGACCGTGTGCGGGGTCGCGGCGACCGTCGGGGGTGATATGTCGCGGCGGGGCTCGGTGACCGGTGATCCGCCGTGCGCGGGGGCGGCGACGGTGACGTCCAGAGCCGCGGCCAGTGCCTCGGCGAAGGCGCGGCTGGTCGGGAAGCGCTCGGCCGGATTCTTGGCCAGCGCGCGGGCGAAGACGGCGTCGACCGCCGGACTCAGGTCGCCGCGCCTACTGGTGACCGCCGGGACCGGCTGCTGAAGGTGCGCCATGATGATCGACACGGCGTTGCCGCCGCCGAACGGCGGGACCCCGGTGAGCAGGGTGTGCGCGGTGCAGGCCAGCGAGTACTGGTCGGCGCGGGCGTCGAGCGGCAGCGATTGCAACTGCTCGGGGGAGGCGTAGGTGACGGTGCCGATCGTCATGCCGGTGCCGGTGAGTTCGGCGGCCTCGGCGGCGAGGTGCGCGATACCGAAGTCGGTGAGCAGGGCGCGGCCGCGCTTGTCGAGCAGGATGTTGGCGGGCTTCACGTCGCGGTGGACCAGCCCGTGGTCGGCGGCCTCGTCGAGCGCGTCGGCGATCTCGGCGACGATCGCGATGGTCTCGGCGGCCGGGACGGGGCCGCGCGCGATGACACCGGTGAGGTCGGTGCCGTCGACCAGTTCGAGAGCGATCCAGAGGCGGCCGTCGGCCTCGCCGCGGTCGTGCACCTTGACGATGTTGGGGTGGGAGAAACCGGCGACCACATCGGCTTCCCGCTCGAAGCGCCTGCGGAACTGGTCGTCGTGGGCGAGCTGAGCGGCGAGCACTTTGAGGGCGTCGTTGCGGGGCAGTCGTGGATGGCGGGCCACGTAGACCTCGCCCATGCCGCCCGCCCCGAGCAGGCGCTCGACGGTGTATCCGGCGAAGACCTCGCCCGGCTGCAAAGTGCTCATGTGCCACCCCTGTTTCGACCGATCGCAGATCAGCGTAACGGTGGCGCCGGGCGGTCGGTGGTGGCGGGACGCCGGACCGGCGGGTGTTTCCGGCGGGTGACGTTCTGGTTACGCGTATCGGGGCGACCTCGGCAAACGGGCCGAGAGTGGCCGGACGGGCCGCGCGGGGGTGGCACCATCGGGCGCATGCACCTGACACCCGGAGACAGCGAGAAGCTGCTGTTGGCCGTGGCCGGGATGGTCGCGCGCGACCGTCGTGAGCGCGGCGTGCTGCTGAACTACCCGGAGGCGGTCGCGCTGCTCTCGACGTGGGTCATCGAGCGGGCCCGGGAGGGCTTGCCGGTCACCGAACTCATGACAGCGGGCCGCGAGGTGCTGCGCCGCGACGAGGTGATGCCGGGCGTCGCCGAGATGATCGACGACGTCCAGGTGGAGGCCACCTTCCCGGACGGCCGCAAGCTCGTCACCCTGCATCACCCGATCGAGTCGTAGGAGCGCGCATGTCGCTGAACACCGAGGGACCGGGCGCCGTGCGGGTGCGGCCCGGGACGATCGACCTCAACGCCGACCGCACCGACGACGAGCGGCTGACCCTCGTCGTCGTCAACACCGGCGACCGGCCCGTTCAGATCGGTTCCCACCTCCATCTGCCCGACGCCAACACCGCGCTCGACTTCGACCGGGACGCCGCCCGCGGCTTCCGGCTGGACATCCCGTCCGGGACCTCGCAGCGGTTCGAGCCGGGGGCGTCGCGGCGTGTCGAGGCGGTCGCCCTGCGTGGCCGGCGGCGGGTACCGGGTCTGCAACTCGGTGAGAAGGAGCGCTAGAGCATGCACATCGACCGCGAACGATACGCCGCGATCTACGGTCCGACGGCCGGTGACCAGGTACGACTCGCCGACACCGACCTGTGGATCGAGATCGAGCGCGACCTCACCGTGGGCGGCGAGGAGGCCGTGTTCGGCGGTGGCAAGTCGATCCGGGAGTCGATGGCGCAGTCGACGACCCCGCGAGAACCCGGCGCCGGGAGCGGAGCGAGCGGGCCGAGTGTCACCGGCGCGCTCGACACCGTCATCACCAACGTGGTGATCCTCGACTGGTGGGGCATCACGCGCGCCGACGTCGGGCTGCGCGACGGCCGGATCGCCGGTATCGGGCGCTCGGGCAACCCGGACATCGCCGACGGCGTCGACCCGGCGCTGATCATCGGACCGTCGACCGACGTGATCGCGGGTGAGGGCAAGATCCTCACCGCGGGCGCGATCGACTCGCACGTGCACCTGCTGTCGCCGTCGCAGTGTCACGAGGCCCTGGCCACCGGCATCACCACGATCATCGGCGGTGGCACCGGGCCGTCGGAGGGCTCCAAGGCGACCACGGTGACGCCGGGCGCCTGGCACCTGACGCAGATGCATCGCGCGCTGGACCGGTTGCCGCTCAACGTGCTGCTGCTCGGCAAGGGCAACACCGTCTCCGCGGAGGGCCTCGCCGAGCAGGCGCTCGCGGGTGCCGCCGGCTACAAGGTGCACGAGGACTGGGGTTCCACGCCCGCCGCGATCGACGCCGCGCTGACCGCCGCGGACGACTGGGGCCTGCAGGTGGCGCTGCACTCGGACTCGCTCAACGAGACCGGCTTCGTGGAGTCGACGGTCGCCGCGATCGACGGCCGCAGCATCCACGCCTTCCACGTGGAGGGCGCCGGCGGCGGGCACGCCCCGGACATCCTGTCCATCGCGTCGCTGCCGCACATCATCCCGGGATCGACCAATCCGACGCTGCCGCACACGGTCAACACCGTCGCCGAGCACCTGGACATGCTGATGGTGTGCCATCACCTGAATCCGTCGGTGCCGGAGGACCTGGCCTTCGCCGAATCGCGTATCCGGGCCACGACGATCGCCGCCGAAGACATCCTGCACGACCTCGGGGCCCTCTCGATCACCTCGTCCGACGCGCAGGCGATGGGCCGGATCGGTGAGGTGATCACCCGGACGTGGCAGGTCGCGCACGTGATGAAGGCACGACGCGGCGCGCTCGACGGTCCGAGTCCGGCGGACAATCTGCGCGCCCGGCGGTACGTCGCCAAGTACACGATCAACCCGGCCGTGGCGCACGGCATCGACCACGAGGTCGGCTCGGTCGAGGTCGGCAAGCTGGCCGACCTGACGCTGTGGGAACCCAGGTTCTTCGGGGTGCGGCCGTCGGTGGTGATCAAGGGCGGCGGCCTGGTGTGGGCGGCGCTCGGCGACCCGAACGCGTCGATCCCGACGCCGCAGCCGGTCCTGATGCGGCCCGCCTTCGGCGACGCCATCGGGGCCGATCTGTCCGTGTCCTTCGTGTCGCCGGCCGCGCTCGACGACGGTCTCGCCGGCCGGCTCGGGCTTGCGCGCCGCCTCGCTCCGCTGCGCCCCACCCGCGGCATCGGCAAGAAGGACATGAAGGTCAACGACGCCCTGCCGCGCATCGAGATCGCACCCGACACCTTCGCGATCGCCATCGACGGCGAGCCGGTGACCCCCGCCCCCGCTCAGGAACTCCCGCTCGCCCAGCTCTACTCGATGTTCTGATGACCTTCGCCGCCATGCTGCTCGCCGACGCGCGGCTGCCCACCGGCGGCCACGCGTACTCGTCGGGTGTCGAACCGGCGCTGCGCGGTGGCCTCGCCGCGGAACGGGTGCGGGAGTTGATGCTCGGAAGGGCGGTGACCACGTCGTGCGTGGAGGCGGGGACCGCGGTGGTGGCGCGGCATCTGCTCGTACCCTTCGACACGCCTCCTTCGTCGGCGGCTCAGGGGGCTGTGGCGGTCTCGACAGAGATGTTGATCGAGCGGAGTCGAGATCTCGGCCGTGTGGAACGGGCGTGGGCGGCGCGGACGCCGTCGCCCGCGCTCCGCGATGCCTCCCGCGAACTCGCCCGGGGCTACCGTCGGCTGGCGCGGCGGTTGTGGCCCGACTCGCCCGCGCTCGCGGCGCTCGACGCCCACCCACGACCGTGCCGCGCGGTGGTGCTCGGGGCGATGGCCGTCGAACTCGGCCTGTCACCGGAAGACCTGGCGCGCCTGGTGATCTACGACGAGGCAGCCGGTGCGGCGGCGGCCCTGCTGAAGCTCGAACCCCGCGACCCGGCCGAGGTCAGCGGCTGGATCCTGGACGCGTGTGCGGCCGCGGAACCGCACGTCACCGGCCTCGCCGCACTGACCGAGCCGGCCGCGATCCCCGCGGCCAGTGCTCCCCAAACGGAAGAGTGGGCGCAGGCCCACGCCACATCGGATCGGAGGTTGTTCCGTGCCTGAATCATCTGCGCAGTCAGCTGAGCGCGCACTGCGTCTGGGGGTGGCCGGGCCCGTCGGCACCGGCAAGTCGTCGTTGATCGCGACGGTGTGCCGCTCCCTCGCCGACGACCTGCGGATCGGGGTGATCACCAACGACATCTACACCGACGAGGACGCCCGCTTCCTCAAGTCCGCGGGCGTCCTCGACCCCGACCGCATCCGCGCGGTAGAGACCGGGGCCTGCCCGCACACCGCCATCCGCGACGACGTCACGGCCAACCTGATCGCCGTCGAAGACCTCGAGCGCGACTTCGCGCCGCTCGACCTGGTGCTCATCGAATCCGGCGGCGACAACCTCACCGCCACCTTCTCGCCGGCCCTCGTCGACGCGCAGATCTTCGTGCTCGACGTCGCCGGCGGCGGCGACGTCGCCCGCAAGGGCGGCCCCGGCATCGCCCGCGCGGACCTGCTGGTGGTGAACAAGACCGATCTCGCGCCGCACGTCGAGGTCGACGTGGAGCAGATGGTGGCCGACGCGGAGGCGGCCCGCGAGGGCGGGCGGGTGCTCGCGCTGTCCCGGAAGCGGCCCGACTCGATCGCGCAGCTGCGGGCCTGGGTCCTCGGCCTGATCGACGCGCATCGCACCGGTGCGCACACACCGATCGACCCCGGGCCGATGGCGCCGCACTTCCACGCCGACGACGACCACCCCGAGGGCGGTTACACCCACACCCATGGCTGACCGCGCGACACCGTCGCCGACGATCGTCGAGGTGGAACGGGCACCGGGCCGGGCTCGCGTCACCATGGCGGCGGGTGCCGGGGCCGTGCTGGTGCCGCGGCTGATCGAGCGCACCGGCGACACCGCGCACCTGGCGCTGGTCGCCGGGGGAGCGATGCTGCTCGGCGGCGACCACCTCGACGTGCGGATCGTCGTGGGAACCGGGTGCCTGCTGGAGATCACTGAGGTGGGCGGCACGGTCGCGTACGGCGGCGGTGAACCCGGCCGCCCGGCCGAGCCCTGCTCGTGGACGGTGACGGTCGATCTGGCCGCCGATGCCGCCCTGAGCTGGCAGGGCCGGGAGACCGTCGTCGCCGACGGCGCCGACCTCACCCGGAGGCTGACGCTCACCCTGGCGGCCGGGGCGTGCGCGCTGCTGCGTGAGACCACGGTGCTCGGACGCTCCGGCGAACGGGGCGGCCGGGTCCGGCTGCGCACCGCCGTCACCCACGACGAGGCGCCGCTGCTGGTCGAGGACACCGACATCGCCGGAGACGTTCCGGTGCCCGGGATCGTCGGCGACGCTCGTATCGTCGACACCGTGCTGCTCGCCGGGCGGCGACCGGCCGCCCTCGCCGGGGCGATGGCCCTGGACGGGCCCGGGGCGCTGGCCCGGCACCTCGGCGCCGACCTGCACGACAGCCCGCTCGGCGCCGTCTGGGACGCCTGGCGCACCGAACTCACCGACGGGAGACCGGCATGAGGCACGACGAGCGGCGCGACGTGGGATTGCGGCTGTCCGGCTGGCCGGTGGCCGCCGCGGTGATCATCGGGCTGAACCTGCTCGGCTGGGGTCTGCTCCTGCTGGTCGTCGCCCCCGCCGGGGTGCACTACTCGGCCGGCGGCGGTGCGGCGCTGGCCGTCGGGCTCGGCGCCTACGTGCTCGGCATGCGCCACGCCTTCGACGCCGACCACATCGCCGCCATCGACAACACCACCCGGCGGCTCGTCGGCCGCGGCCGTCCGGCGTCCACGGTCGGCCTGTGGTTCTCGCTCGGCCACTCGTCGGTCGTGGTGCTGCTGTGCGCGGCCCTCGCCGCGGGCATCGGCGCGGCCGCCCGTGCCGTCGCCAGCGACGACTCCGGGGTGCACGCGTTCAGCGGGGTGTGGGGGCCCGCGGTGTCGTCGCTGTTCCTGCTGCTCATCGCCGGTATCAATCTCTGGTCGCTGCGCCGGGCGCGTCGTGCCCGGGCGACCGGCGACGCCGCCGCCCAGGGCGGCCCGATGTGGTGGGTGCTGCGCCGGTTCGAGACGCTGATCGACCGGCCGTCGCGCATGTTCGGCGTCGGTTTCGCGTTCGGGCTCGGCTTCGACACCGCCACCGAGATCGGGCTGCTGGCCCTCGCCGGCACCGCCACCGTCGGGAAGGTGCCGTGGTGGGCGGTGATGACGCTGCCGATCCTGTTCGCCGCGGGGATGTCGCTGCTCGACACGGTGCAGGGCGCCGTCATGCGGCGCGCCTACGCGTGGTCGCCCGGGGCGGCGCCGGATCGCCGGGTGATCCCGTACGCGCTGATCATGACGGGCATCTCCGCCCTCGTCGCGATCGCGGTCGCCGTCGTCCAGCTGGCCGGGATCGGCGCGGACGCCTTCGGGTGGGGTGGGGTGGTCGCGGCGGTCGGTTCCGCCGACCTGGAGACGCTCGGCCTCTGGCTGACCGGGATCCTGCTGTCGCTGTGGGCACTGGTCGCCGCGGCGGTACTGCTGCGGCGCGGCGCCGTCGACCCCGAGAGCTGATCGACTCCGAGCGGTAACCTGGCCGCCGCCCGCGAAACACGGCCGAAACTCCGGCGTCGCGGCCGCGGCATGAGGCCTTCCTACATTCGGTGCACCGGGAGCAACCCGGCACGAGTGGGAGGGTCAGATGACCGAACAACTGGTACGTGGGGAGGCGGGATCGTCGCCCGTCGACCTCGCCGAGCGCGAGGCGCTGAAAGAGACGCTCGAGGACTACACGTTGCGGTTCGCGCCGCGCAGCTACCGCAAGTGGAGCGCCGCGGTGGTGGCGACGTCGGCGCTGGGCGGCATCGCCTACCTGGCGGACTTCTCGATCGGCGCGAACATCGGCATCGCGCACGGCACCGGCAACGCGCTGTGGGGCATCCTGCTGTTCGCCGTCGTCATCGTGATCACCGGTATTCCGCTGGCGGTGTACGCGGCGCGCTACAACATCGATCTCGACCTGATCACCCGCGGCAGCGGCTTCGGCTACTACGGCTCGGTGGTCACCAACCTGATCTTCGCGTCGTTCACGTTCATCTTCTTCGCCCTCGAGGGTTCGATCATGGCGCAGGGCCTGAAACTCGGCCTCGGCATACCGCTGTGGATCGGCTACCTGGTCTCCACGCTGATGGTGCTGCCGCTGGTGATCTACGGGATGAAGGCCCTGGCCAAGCTGCAGGTCTGGACCACCCCGCTGTGGCTGATCATGATGGTCGGGCCGTTCGTCTACCTGGTCGCCGCGCACCCCGGGTCGGTCAGCGACTTCCTGAACTTCTCCGGTGTGGACTCCGACGGCCAGCCGCTCGGCAAGGGGGTCAGCTGGGCCGGGATCATGCTGTGCGCCGGTGTCTGCCTGTCGCTGATCGCGCAGATCGCCGAGCAGATCGACTACCTGCGTTTCATGCCGCCCAAGACCCCGGAGAACAACCGCAAGTGGTGGACCGCGGTGCTCGTCGCCGGACCCGGCTGGGTGGTGTTCGGTGCGCTCAAGCAGATCGCCGGCCTGTTCCTCGCGGTGTATCTGATCGGGCACGTCGCCGACAGCGTGGGCGTCGCGAACGAGCCGGTGCACCAGTTCGTGATGATCTACGAGGACTTCATGCCGGCCTGGCTGGCGATGACCCTCGCGGTGATCCTGGTGGTGATCTCGCAGATCAAGATCAACGTCACCAACGCCTACTCGGGGTCGCTGGCCTGGACCAACTCGTTCACCCGCGTCACCAAGACCTATCCGGGCCGCCTGGTGTTCGTGGTGGTGAACCTGGCGATCGCGCTGGCGCTGATGGAGGCCGACATGTTCAGCTTCCTGTCGCAGCTGCTCAACTTCTACGCCAACTGCGGTATCGCCTGGATAGTCGTGGTCGCCACCGACATCGTCGTCAACAAGTACCTGCTGAAGATCAGCCCCAAGGCGCCGGAATTCCGCCGCGGCATGCTGTACGCGGTCAACCCGGTCGGCTTCGTGTCGGTGATCGTCGCCGCCGGGGTGTCGATCATGGTCTTCTTCGGGGTCTTCGGCGACGGCGTGCAGCCGTTCTCCCCGCTGTTCGCCGCCGGCATCGCGGTGATCCTCCCGCCGGTCCTCGCGGTGGTGACCAAGGGCCGCTACTACCTGCGCCGCGGCGACGACGGCATCGACCTGCCGATGTACGACGAGTACGGCAACCCCAGCGACGCCAAGCTGTGGTGCTGCGTGACGCAGACCGAGTTCGAGCGCCCCGACATGCTGGCCTCGGCCCTGCCCGGCCCCGGCGGCGAGAAGCAGTACATCTCGTCGCTGGCCCTGGCGTGCGACCGCTCCGGCGAGCACGTCCTGCCCGCCGACCCGCCCGTGCGCTGATTCCGTGGGAACCCCGGGGCTGGTGACCCGATACAGGTCACCGGCCCCGGGGTTTGCTCAGGATCGGGAGGGAGGGTGGCAGGACCAGGGGGGTGCAGGACTGGGGGCAGGTTGGGGGGGGTGTCCCTATGACACTTGTCAAGCCGCGGCGGGTACGGGTGCTCGGTAGGGTTCGCGGTTCTTGATCATGGCGTAGAGGACGTCGCAGCGGCGGCGGGCGAGGCAGATGAGTGCGGCGTTGT